>NZ_JAYESJ010000001.1:3957500-4282491 GCF_034720595.1 Rhizobium sp. CC-YZS058
CCCAAAACCCGCCGCCAAAAGTCAGAAACTTCAGAGCGAGTTCGTCGGTCGCCAGCAGCGCCGCCGCCCTCGTTGGTGAGCGGTTTATAGGCGAACCCCCTTTTCCAAGTCAACACACCAAAAAACAAAATCGCAAAGTTTTTTGTAAGTCGCTGATCGGAAACGGAAATTCCGTGTTTCGGCACAGAAGCAAGGCCAAAAGCGGCGGAGTTCGGGACGAAATCGGGGGTTTTCGCTGCGAAGCAGAGACGAAGCTGCGTTCCGGCCCGTAGCGACAATGTGGGAATGCCCGCATGCTGGTTCAAGGCAGGCGTTCGGGCTATGAAGCGTGAATGAGATCCTGCTTCCGTGCCGCGCCATGAGCCGTCCTTTACCTGCTCTTCCACAGCTCCCTGTCAGCGCTGTTCTGGCCGCGCTTCAGACGGCACTCGAGACGCGCGGGCTTGCCGTTCTCTCGGCCCCTCCCGGCGCAGGCAAGACGACGCTGGTTCCCCTCGATCTGCTTTCGGCACCCTGGCGTGAGGATCGGCGGATCATCCTGATCGAGCCGCGTCGGCTGGCAGCCCGCGCGGCAGCGGGACGCATGGCGGCGCTTCTCGGCGAAGCTGTCGGCGAGACGGTGGGCTATCGCATGCGTCTGGACACGAAGATTTCCGCGCGCACCCGTATCGAGGTCGTGACCGAGGGGGTCTTCACCCGGATGATCCTCGACGACCCGGAACTGTCGGGCGTGGCTGCGGTGCTGTTCGACGAGTTTCACGAGCGCTCGCTGGACGCCGATCTCGGGCTCGCCCTGGCGCTCGACGTGCGCGGCGCGTTGCGCGAGGATCTGCGTATCCTGGTGATGTCGGCAACACTTGATGGCGCGCGGATCGCAAGCCTCATGGGCGATGCGCCGGTGATCGAGAGCCAGGGGCGCGCCTTTCCGGTCGAGATCCGGCATCAGCCGCGCGACCCGGCTGAGCGAATCGAGGATGCCATGGCGCAGGCGATTCTCTCTGCCCATCGTGACGAAGAGGGCTCGATTCTCGCCTTCCTTCCCGGCCAGGCTGAAATTCTTCGCACGGCCGAGCGGCTCGAGGGCAGACTGCCGGCAACGACGGATGTCATCGCGCTCTATGGCCTTCTCACGCAAGGCGAGCAGGATCAGGCGATCCGTCCGGCAGCCCTTGGGCGGCGCAAGGTTGTGCTGGCGACAGCTCTGGCCGAGACCTCGATCACCATCGACGGGGTGCGGGTGGTGATCGACAGCGGGCTGCAGCGGCTGCCCGCCTTCGAGCCTGCGACCGGGATCACCCGGCTTGAGACTGTAAGGGTGTCCAGAGCCTCCGCCGACCAGAGGGCTGGGCGAGCCGGACGGACCGAGCCCGGCATTGCGATTCGGTTGTGGCATGCCGGACAGACGGCGGCCCTGCCAGCCTTCACGCCACCCCAGGTTTTCGCCAGCGACCTTTCCGGTTTTGTGCTCGATCTCGCCGCCTGGGGCGTGAGCGATCCTGCAGCCCTCGCTCTCCTCGACCCGCCGCCGGCCGCTGCCTGGGGCGAAGCACGGGCCTTGCTCGTTTCGCTTGGTGCGCTGGACGCGACCGGCCGGCTCACCGAAGTCGGGCGGCGCATGCGGGCGCTGGCCCTGCCGCCGCGCCTTGCCGCCATGGTGGTGGCCGCCGCCGCGGAAGGTCAGGCGCGCGAGGCAAGCCTTCTGGCCGTGCTCCTCGGTGAACAGGGCCTTGGCGGCGGCAGCGTCGATCTCGAAGAGCGGCTGCGCCGGTTCAAGAGCGAAAAGGGGCCGCGGGCCGAGGGCGCACGCGGTCTTGCCCGCCGCATGGCCGACAGTGTTGCCGGCACGAGGCCCGGTCCCTCCGATCCCCTGCATGCTGGCGCATTGCTCGTCTCCGCCTTTCCCGACCGCATTGCCCTTCAGCGCGGCGGCCGCGGCCGCTTCGTCATGGCGAACGGTCGGGGTGCGGAGCTTCCCGAAACGGAGCGCCTGGCGGGAGCCGACATGCTGGTCATCGCCGACCTGACGGGCTCGGCCGGCCGGCAGCGGATCCTCGCCGCCGCCGAGATTCGCCGGAGCGATGTCGAGGCGGTCCTGCCCGACGCGATCGCGAGCGGCACCGAGATCCGGTTCGACAAGGAGAGCCGGCAGGTGCGCGCAAGACGGGTGACGCGACTGGGTGCGATCGTGCTCGAAGACCAGCCGGTGGCCCTGCCGCGCGACGTTGCGACGGCGCAAGCCCTGGCGGATGGCCTTCGCGCGCTCGGGCTGAAGGCGCTTCCTTTCTCGAAGGACGGTCGGCAGCTGCGGGATCGGCTGGGCTTTCTGCACCGGCATCTCGGCGAACCTTGGCCGGACGTCTCCAACGCCGCATTGCTCGATCAGCTGGACCACTGGTTCGTCCCCTTTCAGAACGGAGTGCGAAGTCTGGAGGATATCGAGCCCAGTACGCTGCAGGCCGGTCTTCTGGCGCTCGTGCCCTTTACGACGTTGCAGGAGATCGGCCGTCTGGTGCCGAGCCATTTCGAGGCGCCGACCGGCAACAGGCACCCGATCCGCTATGAAGGCGAGGAGCCGGTGCTTTCGATCCGGGTTCAGGAACTGTTCGGCTTGAAGCGGCATCCGACGATCGGCGGCGGCCGGCTGCCGCTGCTGCTCGAGCTGATCTCGCCGGGGCAGAAGCCGATCCAGATGACCCGGGATCTTCCCGGCTTCTGGACCGGAAGCTGGAAGGATGTGCGGGCGGAGATGCGCGGCCGCTATCCCCGGCATCCCTGGCCGGAAGACCCGGCGGAGGCGGCCCCGACCGCCCGCGCCAAGCCGCGCGGCACATGAGAAGCTCGACAGGGCAGCAAGAGGCGCGTCGCAACAAGGCGCCGGCAGGAAGGATGTTTCGATGACGCAGCAGGAGGTGGATCTCGGCGCGGTGACAACCGGAACGCGGGAACCCGACGATCCGACCACCAGTCGCTCGCTGCGGCTGCAAACCATCGTGCGGCTTCGCTGGCTGGCGGTGGCCGGGCAGTCGATCGCCGTCGTGATCGTGGCCCTGTGGATGCGGTTTCCGATGCCGCTCATTCCCTCCTTCCTGCTGATCGCCCTGCTGGCGGCGGTCAACATCCACCTGACGCTGCGCTACCCGCCGGCCCACCGGCTGCCGCCGGCAGCCGCTTTCACGCTGCTCGGCATCGACCTTGCCCAGCTGACGGCGCTGCTGTTCATCACCGGCGGCCTAGCCAATCCCTTTGCGCCGCTGGTCAGCGTACCGGTCATCATTTCCTCCGCATCCCAGCCGAAATGGTACAGCGTGGCGCTGGCCCTGCTCGCCGTCTTGGGTGTCACCGCGCTTGCCTTCTCGCCCTTTGCGCTGCCCTGGTATGGCGGCACGGTGCTGGCCATCCCGTCGGCCCTCATGCTCGGCTTCTGGTCGGCGATCGTCTCCACCACCGCTTTTGCCGCGTTCTACACCTATCGCGTGTCGCTGGAGGCCAGCGAGCTTGCGGAGGCTCTGGCGGCGACCGAGCTTGTGCTGCAGCGCGAGCAGCATCTGTCCCAGCTCGATGGGCTGGCAGCCGCAGCGGCGCACGAGCTTGGCACCCCGCTTGCCACCATCAGCGTTGTCGCCAAGGAGATGGAGCGCGAGCTCGGCGCCGATCCGCGCTTCGGCGAGGATGTGCAGCTGCTGCGCAGCCAGGCCGAGCGCTGCCGCGACATCCTGCGGCGGCTGACGACGCTCTCTTCGAGCGACGAGGCCCATATGCGCAACCTGCCGCTCTCCTCCATGATCGAGGAGGTGATCGCCCCGCATCGCGAATTCGGGATCGAGATCCGGCTGGTGAACGAGGGCGACGGCACGCGCGAACCGGTGACCACGCGCAATCCCGGCATCCTGTATGGCCTCGGCAATCTGATCGAAAACGCCGTGGATTACGCCAAGAGCGCGGTGACCGTGACCGTGCGTTCCACCGCCGATCTGGTGGCGGTGACCATCGGCGACGATGGCGATGGCTATGCGCCCGATATTCTGGCGCGGATCGGCGAACCCTATGTGACGCGCCGGTTGAAGGAAGACAGCGCCGGCGGGCTGGGGCTCGGCCTGTTCATTGCCAAGACGTTGCTGGAACGCTCGGGAGCGATGCTGACCTTCGAAAATGGCGGCGCCGAGCGGCCGGGCGCACAGGTGCGCGTCGTATGGCCGCGGGCTGCAATCGAGGCCGGAGCCGGCAATTAGGGATCCGCAGCTTCCAACATGGCACGCTGTTGCCTATCTACGCAGCAGATGAGAGATGACGAGGATGACGGGCGATGATCGATAGATCCGACGCCATCACGGCCGGCGACAGGGCCGTGGCAACGACCGAGGGTGCGAGCGACATCGGGGATGATCCCTCCTTGCTGATCGTCGACGATGACGGACCGTTCGTGCGCCGGCTGGCGCGCGCCATGGAAGCGCGGGGGTTTGCGGTCGAGATTGCCGAATCGGTGGCGGAAGGGCGGGCACGCGCTGCGGCCAGGCCACCCAAACATGCGGTGATCGACCTCAGGCTCGGCGATGGCAACGGGCTCGACGTCATCGAGACCATCCGTGCCAGACGCGACGACACGCGCATCATCATCCTGACCGGCTACGGCAATATCGCGACGGCGGTGACGGCGGTGAAGCTCGGCGCGATCGACTACCTTGCGAAGCCGGCCGATGCCGACGATATCTTCAACGCCCTCCTGCAGCGCGGCGACGAGCGGGCCATGTTGCCGGAGAATCCGATGTCGGCGGACCGGGTGCGCTGGGAGCATATCCAGCGGGTCTATGAGCTCTGCGAGCGCAACGTGTCGGAAACGGCGCGCCAGCTCAACATGCACCGCCGGACCCTGCAGCGCATCCTCGCCAAGCGCGCCCCCAAATAGCAGCTCAGGACAGGCTGTCGTCCCGTGCGCCGGAGATGATGTCGGAGAGCGAATCGGCCCGGTCGGCTTGCGCATCGGGATGCCGGTCGGCATACCATTCGGCCAGCATCAGCCGCTGCGCGGCGGCGCGGGCGAAGTTGAGAGACACGGCCTTCCGGCTGTGGGCGGAAAGCTTGTGCTCCGGCGCATCGCGCAGCATCTCCGCACCATAGCCGTCGGAGAGGATCAGACCGCAGTCTTCGGGAAAGATATCGAGCGGAACGGCCGCATGGGTGGCGAAGAACAGCCTGTCGCAATGCATCCGGTAGTCCGGCCATTTCCGGTCCACACGAAAGTCCTCGATCGAAGTCTTGATTTCCACGATCCAGAGCTCGCCCTTGGGCGACAGCGAGACGAGATCGGCCCGACGCCCTCCCGACAGAGTCAATTCCGGCAGCACGGCATGGCGCAGCTCGTAGAGATGGCGCTGGACGCCGCGGCGCACCATCATTGCGCGGGCCGATTGCCGGCCGTCGATCAGGGGCGTGTCCTTGTGGAGCGAAATTATGGCCATCGGGGTCTCCCCGTTTGTTCCCGGCACAAGACCGGGGTCTATGAGCGATCGCTTGTTGCAAAAAAACCATGCGGGCCGTGATTTGCACGAGCATGCTCGGTGCACCGCCGCATTCCTTTTGCAAGCGCTGCCGTCTTGGAAAATAACCGGACCGGCTGATGGTCGAATCGACCTAGTCTTCTTCGCTCCCTTTTAAGAGATTCCCATGCGCTTCCGCAATGCATTCCTCCTGGGCGGCCTGGTGGCCAGCCTGGCGCTCGCCGGTTGCTCGACGACGCCGATCGGTTCTTCGGCACCGATCGGCGAAAGAGTGGCCACCAACCAGATCTTCTCCGACAGCTATGGCCCGGTCGAGGACCACGGCTATGCGCTGCCGGCCATTCCGATTCAGCGGGTCAATTCGCGCTTCCATCGTCAGATCGTCGATTATGCGACGCAGGAACCGCCGGGCACCATCGTCGTCAACACGCCGAACCGCTTCCTCTATTACGTGCTGCCGGGCGGCAAGGCCGTGCGCTACGGAATCGGCGTCGGCAAGCAGGGCTTTGCCTGGCAGGGCCGCGCCTATATTGCCTGGAAGCAGGAATGGCCGACCTGGCACCCGCCGAAGGAAATGGCCGTGCGCCGTCCGGATGTCGCGCAATATGTCGAGGACGGCATGGGTCCGGGGCTGCGCAACCCGCTCGGCGCCCGCGCCATGTATCTCTTCAACGATGAAGGCAAGGACACGCTGTTCCGCCTGCACGGCACGCCGGAATGGGCCTCGATCGGCACCGCCGCGTCGTCCGGCTGCATCCGCCTGATGAACCAGGATATCATCGACCTCTATTCGCGCGTCCGTCCGGGCAAGAGCGCCCGGGTCATCGTTCAGCAGTAAGGCGGGCGGGCGGGGGAAATCCTGTCCCTTCAGACCTCGTGGGCCGCGGCAGCAATGCCGCGGACCTATGTTGTTTGAAAGTGTCGGCTAAAGGACGAAGCGGCAGGTCAGGACGCGGCCTTCCGCTCCAGACGGCGGCGGTGGAGCACCGGTTCGGTATAGCCGTTCGGCTGTTCGCGCCCCTTGAAGACAAGATCGCAGGCCGCCTGGAAGGCGATGGAGGCGGCGAAATCCGGCGCCATCGGGCGATAGACGGGATCGCCTTCGTTTTGCCGGTCGACGACGGCGGCCATGCGCTCCAGCGTCTGGCGCACCTGATCGGGCGAGACGACACCGTGATGCAGCCAGTTGGCCATGTGCTGGGCAGAGATGCGCAGCGTGGCGCGGTCCTCCATCAGCCCGACATTGTTGATATCCGGCACCTTGGAGCAGCCGACTCCCTGGTCGATCCAGCGAACCACGTAACCCAGGATACCCTGGGCATTGTTGTCGAGTTCACGCTGGATTTCCTCCGCCGTCCAGTTCGGCCGGGTGGCGACGGGGATGGACAGGATATCCTCGAGCCGGGCGCGCGGCCGGCTCTTCAGGCTCTCCTGCACGGCGGCGACATCAACGGCGTGGTAGTGGGTGGCGTGCAGCGTCGCGGCGGTTGGCGAGGGAACCCAGGCGGTGTTCGCGCCGGCCTTCGGATGAGCGATCTTCTGCTCCAGCATGGCTGCCATCAGATCGGGCATGGCCCACATGCCCTTGCCGATCTGCGCATGGCCGGCTAGCCCGCAGGAAAGCCCGATGTCGACATTCCAGTTTTCATACGCCGCGATCCAGGCCGCCTGCTTCATGTCGCCCTTGCGGATCATCGGTCCGGCTTCCATGGCGGTGTGGATCTCGTCGCCCGTGCGGTCGAGGAAGCCGGTGTTGATGAACACGACGCGCTCCCGTGCCGCTCGAATCGCTTCCTTGAGGTTCACCGTCGTGCGGCGCTCCTCGTCCATGATGCCCATCTTGATCGTGTTCGCAGCCATGCCGAGCGCGGCTTCGACGCGGGAGAAGACTTCGCAGGCGAAGGCTACCTCGTCCGGCCCATGCATCTTCGGCTTGACGATATAGAGCGAGCCGGCGACGGAATTCTGCCGCCGGCCGCCGATGCCGATATCATGCAGCGCGATCAGGCTGGTGATCATGGCGTCCATGATGCCTTCGGGAACCTCGCGGCCATCCTGGTCGAGCACGGCCGGATTGGTCATCAGGTGGCCGACATTGCGCACCAGCATCAGGGCCCGGCCCTTGAGCTGCCCGGCGCTGCCATCCGGACGGGTGAAGGCGAGATCGGGATTGAGCCGGCGGGTAAAGCGCGTGCCGCCTTTCTCGACCTCCTCGGTCAGATCCCCCTTCATCAGCCCCAGCCAGTTGCGATAGACCAGCGTCTTGTCTGCGGCATCGACGGCCGCAATCGAATCCTCGCAGTCCATGATCGCGGTCAGCGCCGATTCGAGCACGATATCCGAAATACCGGCGGCATCGGCCTTGCCGATCTCTGTCGTCGCGTCCAGCACCAGCTGGACATGCAACCCATTGCGACGGAAGAGCAGTGACGTGGGCTTGGCCGCCTCGCCGGTGAAGCCGACGAACTGGTCGGGATCGGCCAGCTTGCCGCCATGGATCGCCAGGTCGCCATCGGCCAGCGCAAAACCGGTTACCGCGCTCCAGTCTCCCTCGGCGAGCGGCACGCTTTGATCGAGGAAATGGCGGGCCCAGGCGATGACCTTGCTGCCACGCTGCGGATTGTAACCCCTGCCCTTCTCGGCGCCGTCCGCTTCGGGAATGGCGTCCGTGCCGTAGAGAGCGTCATAGAGCGAGCCCCAGCGCGCATTGGCGGCGTTCAGCGCGTAGCGGGCGTTCATGACCGGCACGACCAGCTGCGGCCCGGCGATACTGGCGATCTCGGGATCGACGCCGGTCGTCGACACGGTGAAGTCCGGCCCTTCGGGCAAGAGATAGCCGATCTGCTTCAGAAAACCGGTGTAGGCACCAAGATCCTGGGGCGCACCGTTCGTCCGGTACCATGTGTCGATCTCCGCCTGCATCCGGTCCCGCGTTTCCAGCAGGGTCCGGTTCTTCGGTGCCAGATCGTGGATCAACCGGGCGAATTCGGAGAAGAAGCGATCGGGCTCGACGCCCGTCCCGGGAAGCGCTTCGGAGAGGATGAACCTGTGCAAGGCTTCATCGATCATCAGTCCGTTCACAGACACACGGCTCATCGCAGGCTCCTCTTCTCTCGACGTGGAGAGAGCAATGCGTGGGCCGGGCTGGGCTGTCAATCAGCCGAAGGTTCGATTAGGCGGGATCGGCGATGCGCGGACGCCCGGTGGCCACGGCCGTAATGACCGCTTCGACCAGCCGACGGCGTCCCTCGATTTCGGGCGCACGGATCGTTTCGTCCAGCGAGACGACAGGGTCGACCGCGCCGCTGGCGAGAGCCTCGGCCTTGGCCGCCGCCCGCGCCTGCTGCCGGGCCCGCTCCAGCGCCTCCGCTTCGCTTCCCAGCCGCGTCTGCTCTCCGCCACCCATGAGAAGGAACACCCCGTCTTCCGGCATGGTCACGGTCACGCTCACGCTCTTTCGCACCTGGCCGACGACGGCGCCGATCGCATTGGCGACCCCGGCATCGGCGGGGATTGCCGCGTCGGCGTCTAGCAAGGCGGCAATCGCCGGATAGTATACCGGCGCCGACGCGCCGAGTGCCACCAGCGGCCGATCGAGCGACAGCGCGAAGCGCACGATTCCGGGGCGCCGGGTCAGGGCACGATCCACCGCCTTGGAGGTGGCGGGGTCGATGCCGGCTCCATCTTCGCCCAAGCAGGCGGAGAGGATGACTTCGGCCGATTGCCGTGTCATCTGGTCGACGATCATCAGGCTCATCGCCTCGGCATCGGCGGCGATCGGTCGTCCGGCGCCATCGCGCCGCGCGGCGGCTAGGGCTGCCCCGAACCGCGCAGCCTCCGCGTCCCACTGGCTCTGGCGCCCAAGCACATGCAGCGCATCCGAAGGCGTGAGGCCACCGATCTGCACGAGGCCGCGCGCCACCAGCCGGTCGAGCGTGGCAGCCTGGGCATGGACGCCAAGCAGCGCATCAAGCGGCTGCGGCACCGGGGTGAGGCGAGAAAGCAGCGCCAGCTCCTGCCCGGTCAGCCCGGAGGCATCGCCGCTTTCAGGCAGGGGATGGCCGCTCAACCGAGCGAACCGTCCATCCAGCCGTCCCGTGCGGCCGGCGCGCCGCTGACGCTCCAGCACCGGCAGCACCGCGTCGGGATGCTCCGTCGCCATAAGGCTCAAAGGCAGCAGGCGGCGGGGGCCGAGGTGCAGGCGCGCAACAAGGCCGCGCTCGTCGATCTCGACTTCCGAATCGCCACCCAGTCCGAAGGTGCGCATGGCCACCGCCTCGACCATGGTGCGGAAGCCGCCGACGACCGCACCTTCCTCGTCGAGCCGGGGCCGCCCGCCTTCCAGCACCGCCACGTCGGTGGTGGTTCCGCCAATGTCCGACACGACGGCCTGGGAGAGGCCGGTGAGGAACCGCGCACCGACGAGGCTTGCAGCCGGCCCGGACAGAATGGTCTCGATCGGCCGGCGCTTGGCCTCCGCGGCCGAGATCAGCGCGCCATCCCCGCGCACCACCATCAAGGGCGCGGCAATGCCCCGTTGCAAGAGAAACCCTTCGCAGGCGCCGATCAGCCGGCCGATCAGCGAAACGAGCCGGGCATTGAGCAGGGTCGTCAGCGCGCGGCGCGGCCCGCCGAGCTTGGAGGCCAGTTCATGGCTGCAGGTGACGGGCAGCCCGGTGCGTTCGATCAGATGATCCCGCACCCGCTGTTCATGCGCGGGATTGCGCGTGGCGAAATAGCCGGCGACTGCAAAGGCGGAGCAGCCCGCCTGCAAGAAGGCTTGGTCGAGAGGCTCGAGGTCGAGCGGGGTTTCCGTGCCATGGACATCGTGCCCGCCCTTGAGGAACACCACCGGATCCCGCCCCAGCGCTTCGGCGAGGCCATCGCGGGCAAGATCCTCCGGCGCGAAGCCGACCATGACGAGCCCGACGCGCCCGCCCTGCCCTTCGACGAGGGCATTGGTGGCAAGGGTGGTCGACAGGGACACGAGCGCCACCTGCGCCGGCAGGACGGCAGCCTCGCGCAGCACCGCCTCGACCGCCCCGGCGATGCCGATGGCGAGGTCGTGGCGGGTGGTGAGCGCCTTGGCCCGTGCGATGATCCTGGGCGTCTCGCCCTCGCGCAGGAGCACGGCATCGGTATAGGTGCCGCCGGTATCGATGCCGAGAAGAAGTCTGTCAGTCACGGGCCATGTCCGGGCTTGCGCCGGCGGGCCGGCAGGTGAGAGCCGACATAGGGCAAAAGCCGGCGCTTCGCTATTCCCGCCGCGTCACCTGCATGGGCAAGCCACCCTTCGGCTGGGTGGTCAGGCGCTGGACCGGCCAGGGATTGGTGTGCGCCGTCACATCGAAGCGGTAGCGACGCATCAGCACCGCGAGCGCAATCACCGCCTCCTGCAGGGCGAAGGTGGCGCCGATGCAGACGCGCGGGCCGGCGCCGAAGGGAAGATATTGGAAACGGGCAATCGCGTCGCGCGCCCCCGGCAGGAAGCGCTCGGGCATGAAGGCCTTGGGCTTCTCCCAGTAGAGCTCATGCCGGTGCAGCGTCCACGGCATGACGAGGACGGTGTTGCCCTTGGGGATGACCACCCGTTCACCTTCGGGCGATGTCCATTCATCGTCGCCGATCGCTTCGCGGTTGATCGAGGGAGCCGGGGGATAAAGCCGCATGGATTCCTCGAAGGCGGCGCGGACATGCGGCATGCGCTCGGCCCACTCCACCGGCTCGACGCCGCTTGCCAGCACCGCATCGATCTCCGCCTCCATGAGCAGGCGGAACTGCGGCGCATGGGCGACGAGATAGAAGGTCCACGCCAGCGCCCGCGCCGTGGTTTCATGACCCGCACCAATGAAGGTGAGGATATTGTCGGCGATCTCCTCGGTCAGCAGTCCGTCGGGCCCCTCGCGCTCGAGGAGGAGGGTCAGGAAATCTTGCGGGACGGCGCCGGGATCGGCCTTCATGCGGGCCCGACGTCGATCCATGGTCTCCGTGACGATGGCGGCGAAGCGGCGCATCATCCGCCCGCTGCCGAACCGGGTGAGGCGCGGTATCCAGCGGGGTGCCAGCATCAGATCCATGGGGTCCACCCGCCCCATGCGCTGCAGCAATTCCTCGACGCTGCGGGTAAAGCTCTCCGTCTCGGCCGCAATCTCGCCGGAAAACAGCGTCTCGGCCAGGATGTCGTAGGTGAGTTCGGTCATGTCGGCAGCGAGATTGACGGTGCCGCCGGCGAGGCTGACCGAGGCGTAGCGTTCCGCATGAACCTCGGCGCGCTCCAGCATCTGGGCCGCGAACCCTTTTGCATGCCGGGGCGTGAAGACCGGCGCCATGGCCTTGCGCGAGCGCTTCCACACCTCCCCCTCCGCCGTCAGAAGGCCATCGCGCAGGATCGGCCGCAGAACGAGCTGGCGCACCTGCGACATGGCATAATTGCTTACATTTTCGACCAGCACATGCCGGATCAGGCCCGGATGATTGACGATCAAGGTGCGCTGTCCGAGAAATCGCGTCTCGATCCACGGCAAGCGAAAGCTGTCCTCCCGCCAAAGCTCCAGCGGGTTTCGCAGCGCGATCCGGGTGATCTGCAGCTTGGAGGGCTGGTCGCGATGCGGGATCGGAGCCGGCGGCTCAAACGGGACAGGCTTCATATCCATAGGAGTCTCCCTGCCCGAAGCTGCAGGACGGTTTCGTGCAGCAGGTACCGAAACTGCCTGCCGCCGCTTCAGAGCAGTGCTTGGAGTTCGGCGAGCCGGTCGTTCACCAGCCAGCCATAATAATTCTCTTCCGGCCACTGCACGGCGCCGCCACGGTTGCGCGCGGCCAACGCCGCGGCCCGCTGGTCGGGATTGCCGATATTATAGAGTGTCGCGGTAATGCCGGGATTGTTGGAAATATCCATGTCCGCGATCTGGCGATAGGCATCGATCGACCTGCGGATCGCTGCCGCCATATAGGCAAGCGATTGATCGGGATCCATGATCGCCTGATAGACGCCCTGCGCGTCGTTCTCGTCGAGCTTTTCCAGCCCGGAAATGCGCGAGACCGTGTCGGTCAGCATCAGTGCCGTGAGAGGATTGATCTGCCCGAGGCCGAAGGTCTGGCCGGCATAGAAGGGCTGGAAGAACACGGCGGAGAAACGGTTGTTCGGATAGCTGACGCCACCCACGGTCTGGCCACGGAAATCGCGCTCCCAGACAGTTTCGCGGCACGTCCACAGCGCATAGGAGCCCTTCTTGCCGGCGCATTCGGCAAACTGCGGCCGGGCGACGAAGTCATCGACCCGCTCCCCCTTGTAATCGAAGCGGAAGCTGTCGCCGAGATAGCCGGCCGCCTTGACGTAGTAGGACTGCAGCCGGTCATAGGCATCGACATTATAGGTGTGCTCACCGACGATGGCGCCGATCATGTGGATGGGCGCGATGCCATAGGCACGCGCCGTCGCCTTGATCTTGCTCATCAGCTTGGCATCGCGCGCAAGCAGTCCCACCACCTTCTCATACTTCGCATCGAAGGTGGTCTTGCCGGCCTTGGTGCGGCGGGCGGACGCGCCCGGCACCTGCGGCTGCTCGGCATTGCGATTGCCCTCCGGCACCACGCGAACTTCGGCGCGGGCGGGAGAAACGGCGAGCAGCGCCGTGACGAGGAGGGCAGACAAGGCGAGGCGCAAGGGTATCAACTCCGGATCGCTAAAATGCACAAGAGGTGGTGCGGGCTCATGCTTGACAATGATGTCGGAATCAAGCCGCGAGCACCGCCTGCCCCGCTCTACAGGACATCGCGCCCGGTTGAAAACGCCGGGCGCGATCACCTTTCAGAGAATGTAGCGCGACAGGTCGGTGTTCTTGGCGAGATCGCCGACATGCTTGCGAACGTAATCGGCATCGATCGTCAGTTCTTCGCCCGACTTGTCCGGCGCGGCAAAGGAGATTTCGTCGAGCACACGCTCCATCACCGTCTGCAGCCGCCGGGCGCCGATATTCTCGACGCTGGCATTGAGCTGCACGGCGACATCCGCCAGCGCATCCAGCGCATCGTCGGAGAAGGTCAGCGTCACGCCTTCTGTGTCGAGCAAAGCCCGATACTGGCGGATCAGGCTCGCCTCGGTTTCCGTCAGGATGCGGCGGAAGTCCTCCTTGGTCAGCGCCTTCAGCTCCACCCGGATCGGCAGTCGGCCCTGCAATTCGGGCAGCAGATCGGATGGCTTTGACACGTGGAAGGCGCCGGAGGCGATGAAGAGGATGTGGTCGGTCTTCACAGGCCCATATTTCGTCGCCACCGTCGTGCCTTCGACGAGCGGCAGCAGGTCGCGCTGCACGCCCTCGCGGGAGACACCGGCTCCCATGCCGCCATCGCGTGCGGCGATCTTGTCGATTTCGTCCAGGAAGACGATGCCGTCATTTTCGGCCGAACGCACGGCCTCGCGCTGGATCGCCTCCATGTCGAGCAGCTTGTCGGATTCGTCATTGACGAGAATGTCATAGGAATCCTTGACCGTGGTGCGCACCTTCTTGGTTCGCCCGCCCATGGCCTTGCCGAACATTTCGCTCAGGTTCAGCACGCCGATATTGGCGCCCGGCATGCCGGGAATCTCGAAGCCGCCGCCCGGGGTGCCGGTATCGGCAACCTCGATGTCGATCTCCTTGTCGTCGAGTTCGTTGGCGCGCAGTTTTTTTCGAAAACTGTCGCGCGTCGCAGGCGAGGCGGTGGCGCCGACCAGGGCGTCGAGCACGCGCTCCTCGGCATTTTGATGCGCCTTGGCCTTCACTTCCGCGCGCTTCTTTTCGCGCACCAGGCCGATGCCGACCTCGACCAGGTCGCGCACGATCTGCTCGACATCGCGGCCGACATAGCCGACTTCGGTGAACTTCGTCGCCTCGACCTTGATGAAAGGCGCGCCGGCAAGCTTGGCCAGGCGGCGGGAAATCTCGGTCTTGCCGACACCGGTCGGCCCGATCATCAGGATGTTCTTCGGCATCACCTCGTCGCGCAGCTCGTCGGAAAGCTGCTGGCGCCGCCAGCGGTTGCGCAGCGCGATCGCCACGGCGCGCTTGGCGTCATGCTGGCCGATGATGAAGCGGTCGAGTTCGGAAACGATCTCTCTTGGGGAAAAGGTGGTCATTCTTCATCCAATCTCTGGGTCTCGTCGTCCAGCGCCATGAAATGGGCCGGACCGTAAATCGTGGTGCGCCGGTCAAGCAAACGGAAACCGGCTTTCTCGTAAGCGCGGATTGCCCGGCTGTTGTCGGGATGCGGGTCGATGACGATCCGCGTCGTCCCTTCGGCGAAGAGCTTGGCAGCAAGCGCCCGCGCGATGGCCGAGCCATGCCCCTGCCCGAGACGGTCGGCCGGGCCGATCGACAGGTCGATGCCGAGCGTTCCCTTGGGCTGGTCCTGATAAGGATGGCCCGCTTGGAGATGCGGATCGTAGCTCTGGGCGTAGGCGATCGGCTCGCCATCCAGCTCGACGATCATCGGGCGTGTCTCGACGCTGTCGATCGCCGCCGCGATGCCGTCGATCTCGTCGTCCACCGGACCCCACCAGGCCTGGATATGCGGCTGGGCAAGCCAAAGTGCCAGACGCGGCAGATCGGCCCGCGTGACCGGTCGGAAGCGATAGGCCCGACAGGTCGGGTCAGGCGGCATCCAGGGTCTCGACCACGATATTGCCGTTGGTATAGACGCAGATGTCGCCGGCGATCTCCATGGCGCGGCGCGCCACTTCCTCGGCCGTCTTGTCACTGTCCATCAGCGCCCGGGCTGCGGCATAGGCATAATTGCCGCCCGAGCCGATGGCGATCGTGCCATGTTCGGGCTCCAGCACATCGCCATTGCCGGTGATGGCGAGCGTGATCGTCTTGTCGGCCACCAGCATCATTGCTTCGAGATTGCGCAGATATTTGTTGGTGCGCCAATCCTTGGCCAGCTCGACGGCGGCCCGCATCAGCTGGTCGGGATATTGCTCGAGCTTTGCTTCCAGCCGCTCCAACAGCGTGAAGGCATCGGCGGTGGCGCCGGCAAAACCGGCGATGACATCGCCCTTGCCAAGCCGGCGCACCTTGCGCGCATTGCCCTTCATCACCGTCTGTCCAAGGCTCACCTGGCCGTCGCCGGCCATGACCACCTGACCGCCCTTGCGCACGGTGATGATGGTGGTCGCATGCATGGTACCATAGGGATTGTGTTCGCTCATCGGGGATCCTTGAAGGCCCGCCGCCTTTCGTGCCAATTCGGCATCTGGCGCGGGCGATGAATGTCCGTGTCCCGGCCAATGTAAGAACGGCAAAGCGGAATGCAAAGGGGTGGGCTCCCTGGGGGAAAATCCGCTCGATATTTGCGAAACGGCCTGATATCAGGGCCCGAACAGAACGTCCGGAGACCCTGATGGCAGAGGCAGCCCGCCGCACCGGCCAGATCAGCCGCAAGACCAACGAGACATCCGTCGCCGTCACCGTCGATCTCGACGGCAGCGGCGCCTCGACGATTTCGACCGGTGTCGGCTTCTTCGACCATATGCTCGACCAGCTGTCGCGCCATTCGCTGATCGACATGGAGATCAACGCCGAGGGCGATCGCCATGTGGACGATCACCACACGGTGGAAGATACGGGCATCGCCATCGGCCAGGCGATCGCCAAGGCGCTGGGCGACCGGCGGGGCATCACGCGTTATGCCTCGATCGATCTCGCCATGGACGAGACGATGACGCGCGCTGCGGTGGATGTCTCCGGCCGGCCCTTTCTTGTCTGGAACGTGGCCTTCAGCGCGCCGAAGATCGGCAGCTTCGACACCGAGCTGGTGCGCGAATTCTTCCAGGCGCTGGCCCAGAACGCCGGGATCACGCTGCATATCCAGAACATTTACGGCGCCAACAACCATCACATCGCCGAAACCTGCTTCAAGGCCGTGGCACGCGTGCTGCGCCAGGCAACCGAAATCGACCCGCGCCAGGCCGGGCGCGTTCCCTCCACCAAGGGCACGCTGGCCTGAACCGGGCAGCGCAGCCGCGACTAGGCTGAACCAGGAAGGGGTGCGCTGATGGCCACCTATCTCGTGCTTCTCCAGAAGGGTGCCCCGCGCAACAGTGACAGGGCGGTCTTCATTGCCGACCAGTTCGCCTGGGTCGCCTTTCTCTTCCCGGCCTTCTGGCTGCTCGCAAAGCGACTGTGGCTGCCGGGCATCGCGGTCTTCCTCTGCCAGGGGCTGATCACCATCGGCAGCGGCATGCCGGGTGCGGCCCTGGCCGGCCTGCTGGCGGAGCTGGCGCTGCGGTTGCTGGTCGCACTGGAAGGTCCCGCCTTCCACGCCCGCCGCTTGGAAGCGCGCGGACACACTCTGGAAGCGATCATTCCGGCGCCCGATCTGGCCACGGCCGAAGAGATCTATGGCGCCGCCGTCGACCAGCCGGTGCAAAACGTCTCTGAGCCGCTCATGAAGCTTTCGCCCGATGCGGCCTCGTCCCGCCGGGCCTCGGGGCCGTCGCTGGGCCTCTTCGACAGTTATGGGAGCCGATGACATGCGTGTCGCGATCATCGATTATGGGTCCGGCAATCTGCGCTCGGCCACGAAAGCGTTTGAACGGGCCGCGCGCGAAGCCGGTCTCGATGCCGAGATCGACCTGACCGACCGGGCGGATCGCGTGGCCAGCGCCGACCGCATCGTGCTGCCGGGCGTCGGCGCCTATGCCGATTGCCGCGCCGGGCTCGATGCGGTTTCCGGCATGAATGAGGCGTTGGTCGAGAGCGTGGAGCGCAAGGGCCGCCCCTTCCTTGGCATCTGTGTCGGCATGCAGTTGATGGCGAGCGAAGGCCGGGAGAAGCGGGTGACGCGCGGTCTCGGCTGGATCCCGGGCGCTGTCGTGCATATGACGCCGGACGATCCGGGCCTGAAAGTGCCGCAGATCGGCTGGAACACGTTGACGCTGCATCGCCCGCACGCGCTCTTTGCCGGTATCCCGACCGGCCCGGACGGGCTGCACGCCTATTTCGTCCATTCCTACCATCTGGCTACAGAGAACTCAGGCGATCTGGTCGCGACCACCGATTACGGCGGCGCCGTCGCCGCCTTCGTTGCCCATGGCAACAAGGCTGGTGCCCAGTTCCACCCCGAGAAAAGCCAGACCCTCGGCCTCGCCCTCATCACCAATTTCCTCCGCTGGACGCCGTGACATGATCCTTTTTCCTGCCATCGACCTGAAGGACGGGCAGTGCGTGCGGTTGAAGCTCGGCGATATGGCAGCCGCGACCGTCTATAATCCCGATCCCGCCGATCAGGCTCGCGCCTTCGAGGATCAGGGATTCTCCTGGCTGCATGTCGTGGACCTGAATGGCGCCTTTGCCGGCGAAAGCGTCAATGGCGCGGCCGTGGAAGCGATCCTGGCGGCGACACGCAATCCGGTGCAGCTCGGCGGCGGCATCCGCTCGCTCGACCATATCGAGTCCTGGCTCGCCAAGGGGCTCGCCCGCGTGATCCTCGGCACGGTTGCGGTGCGCGATCCGGCGCTGGTCATCGAGGCCTGCCGCCTTTTTCCCGGCAAGGTGGCTGTCGGTATCGACGCCAAGGGCGGCAAGGTCGCCGTCGAAGGCTGGGCGGAAGCCTCCGAGCTTGGCGTGATCGAGCTTGCCCAGCGGTTCGAGGGAGCCGGCGTGGCCGCCATTATCTACACCGATATCGACAGGGACGGCATTCTGGCCGGGATCAACTGGGACTCGACGCTGGCGCTGGCAAACGCCGTGTCGATCCCGGTCATCGCCTCGGGCGGCCTCGCCTCCATGGAGGATATTCGCCGCCTCGCCGATCCGGCCATGGCCCGGCTTGAAGGCGCGATTTCGGGTCGGGCGCTTTATGATGGACGGATCGACCCGCGCGAAGCGCTCGCCCTCCTGAACGCTGCGAAAGGAGCGGCCGCATGAGCCTGAAGGCACGCGTCATTCCCTGCCTGGACGTCAAGGACGGACGGGTGGTCAAGGGTGTCAGCTTCGTCGACCTGATCGACGCCGGCGACCCCGTCGAATCCGCCAAGGCCTACGATGCCGCCGGCGCCGACGAGCTCTGCTTTCTCGACATCACCGCCTCCTCCGACGAGCGTGATACGATTGTCGAGGTGGTGGCGCGCACGGCCGATCATTGTTTCATGCCGCTGACCGTCGGCGGCGGCGTGCGGGCTATCGCAGACATCCGCCGGCTGCTGCTGGCCGGCGCCGACAAGGTGTCGATCAACTCGGCCGCCGTACGGGATCCCGAATTCGTGGCGCGGGCGGCCGACAAATTCGGCAACCAGTGCATCGTCGTCTCGATCGACGCCAAACAGGTCTCATCGGCCGGCGAAACGCCACGCTGGGAACTCTTTACCCATGGCGGGAGGACTGCCACAGGCATCGACGCCCTGAGCTTTGCCGAACAGATGGTGGAGCGCGGAGCGGGCGAACTGCTGGTGACCTCGATGGACCGGGACGGCCGCAAGAGCGGTTACGACCTTGCGCTCACCCGGGCGATTGCCGATCGGGTCCCGGTGCCGGTCATCGCCTCTGGCGGCGTCGGCACGCTGGATCACCTGGTGGAAGGCATTCGCGACGGCCATGCGACAGCCGTTCTCGCAGCCTCGATCTTCCATTTCGGGACGCACAGCATTGGCGAGGCCAAGCGCTACATGGCCGACAACGGCATCGCCATGCGGCTGGACTGAGCGCCATCCCTTCTGGCCAAGGCCTGGCGGACATGAGGACGCAGAGCATGACAGACTTTACCCTGACCGATCTCGAAACCATCGTGGCACGCCGCGCCGGGGTCTCGCCGGAGGAATCCTGGACCGCCAAGCTGGTCGCCAAGGGTCAATCCCGGGCGGCCAAGAAGCTGGGAGAGGAAGCGGTGGAAACGGTCATTGCCGCCATCGAGGGTGACCGGAGTGCGCTGATTTCGGAAAGCGCGGACCTGCTCTATCATCTGATGGTCGTATTGAAAATCGCCGGCATTCCGTTAGAGGATGTCATGCGGGAACTGGAAGGCCGCACGGCCCAATCGGGCCTGAGCGAAAAGGCGAACCGGCAGGGTTCATGACGATTGCGGCCAAGGATATTCCCGGCTTGACGGGCATGATGGGTGAAAGAACCGGGCTGCCACATGGCCTGGAGACCGGCGCCGACGGGCGCGCCCCGGCGCCCTACCACTTCTTCTCGGCCGAGCAATGGTCGCACTTCCGCGCCGATACGCCGCTGACGCTGACCGCCGACGAGGTGCATCGCCTCCGCTCGCTCAATGATCCCATTGATCTCGACGAGGTGCGCCGGATCTACCTGTCGCTGTCCCGGCTGCTTTCGGCCCATGTGGAATCCTCGCAGCTTCTGTTCGAGCAGCGCAAGCGGTTTCTCAGCATGTCGGGCGAGACCAAAACCCCCTTCGTCATCGGCATCGCCGGCTCGGTGGCGGTCGGCAAATCGACGACCGCACGTATTCTGGCCGAGCTTCTCTCGCGTTGGCCCTCGAGCCCCAAGGTCGATCTCGTCACAACCGACGGCTTCCTCTTTCCCAACGCGATTCTGCAGCGCGAGCAGATGATGGACCGCAAGGGCTTTCCCGAAAGCTACGACACCGGCGCCCTGCTACGTTTCCTCTCGGCCATCAAGGCCGGGCATCCGAATGTCCAGGCGCCGACCTATTCGCATCTCGTCTATGACGTGGTGCCTGATCAGTTCCAGACCGTCGATCGGCCGGATATCCTGATCTTCGAAGGCATCAATGTCCTGCAATCGCGCCATCTCCCGGCCGATGGCAAGATCGTGCCGATGGTGTCGGACTTCTTCGACTTTTCGATCTATATCGACGCCGACGAAGCGCTGATCCATTCCTGGTATGTCAACCGCTTCATGCGGCTGCGCCAGACCGCCTTCAAGGATCCGGACTCCTACTTCAAGCGCTATGCGCAGGCGGGTGAGGCGGAAGCGCTGGCGATCGCCGAAGGGCTATGGTCGACCATCAATCTGAAGAACCTGCGGCAGAACATCCTGCCGACCCGCCCGCGCGCCGATCTGATCCTGCGCAAGGGTCGCAACCACCTGATCGAAACGGTGGCGCTGCGCAAGCTGTGAGCCGGAAGGCCTAGATGGTCACGCGTCGCAGGGTCAGGTTGATGCGACCACCGTTCTTGAGCAGCGTCGAGGTGGCTGGGTAGATCCGGTCGACCCCGTGAAAGGCCATGCGGCTATCGCCGCCAAGAACGACGACGTCGCCGCTCGCCAGTTTCAGCGACAGGGTGCGGTCCTTGCGGTCCTGTCCGCCAAGACGGAAGAGGCAGGTGTTGCCGAGCGACAGCGAGAGAACCGGTGTTTCGTGATCCGCCTCGTCCTTGTCCTGGTGCAGGCCCATCCGTGCTGTATCGCTGTAGAAATTGACGAGGCAGGCTTCGGGTGGCTTCGAGGTGGCGAGCAGGCTCTGCCAGAGAGCCAGGAGAGATGGCGGGATCGGCGGCCAGGCCGCGCCGGTGACCGGGTGGGTCGGCTGGTAGCGATAGCCCTGCGTGCGGTCCGTGACCCAGCCGAGCGCGCCGCAATTGGTCATGCGCACGGAGAGCGGCTGGCCGGTTCGTGGCATTTCCGGCGTGTAGAGTGGCGCGGCGGCAACGACGGCACGGATCTCCTCCACCAGAGCCTCCTGGGCGGCGCGATCGAGAAAGCCGGGCAGATGGCGGAAGCCCTTGGGCAGCACCTGCATCCCCTAGTCTCCCTCCGGCCGGCCGCGCATGCGCTTGATCGCGCCGCGCCCGCTTTTCTCTTTCAGGCGGCGCTCGACGGAGCCGCGGGTCGGCTTGGTCTTCCGCCGCGGCGGCGGTGGCGGAAGTGCGGCTTCGAGGATCAGGGCTTTCAGCCGTTCGCGCGCATCCTCGCGGTTGCGCTCCTGGCTGCGGAAGCGGCTCGCCTCGATCATCAGCACGCCCTCCTTCGAGACCTTCCTGCCGGCCAAGCGGATGGCCGCGTCGCGGATACGCTCGGGCAGCGAGGGCGATGTGGCGATGGGAAAGAAGAGCTGGACGGCGGTGGCGACCTTGTTGACGTTCTGCCCGCCCGGACCGCCGGCAAGCACGAACTGCTCGGTCAGCTCCCAGCCGGCAATCACGATCCGATCATTGATGGGGAGGGGGTCGCTTGCCATGGTCGGACTGCCTTTCGTCACCGTCTATCCCATGGGGAGACGGCCAAGGGCAAGATGCCGCCGGACGACAGGACCGGGCCGCAGACGCCCGCGGCCGGGCTGAACGGCGGTCGGCGACCCGGCGCCTATTCGGCCGCGAGCGCCAAACCAGGCGCGGCATCGCGTACGCCGCCATCCACATGGTTCTCGAACTTCGTGAAGTTGGCGACGAACATGTGGGCAAGCTTGCGGGCCTGCGCGTCATAGGCAGCAGGATTGGCCCAGGTGGAGCGGGGATCGAGGATCGACGAATCGACCCCCTCGACGGCGACCGGGACCTCGAAGCCGAAATGCGGATCGGTTCGCATGTGGGCGCTTGCCAGCGAGCCATCGAGTGCCGCGGACAAGAGGGCCCGCGTCGCCTTGATCGGCATACGGCGGCCTGTCCCGTAGGCGCCTCCTGTCCAGCCGGTGTTGACCAGATAGCAGGTGACTCCATGGCGCGCGATGAGAGCGCGCAGCAGATTGCCGTATTCGCTGGGATGACGGGGCATGAAGGGCGCGCCAAAGCAGGTGGAGAAGGTCGCCTCCGGTTCGGTGACGCCCTTTTCCGTGCCGGCCACCTTGGCGGTATAGCCGGACAGGAAATGGTACATGGCCTGATCGGCGGTGAGACGGGCGATCGGCGGCATGACGCCGAAGGCATCGGCCGTCAGCATGATGATCGTCTTCGGATGCCCGGCCGCACCGGTCTCGCTGGCATTGGGAATGAAGTTCAGCGGATAGGCGCAGCGCGTGTTCTCGGTCAGCGATCCATCGTTGAAATCCGGCACGCGATTGTCATCGAGCACGACATTTTCGAGCACGGTGCCGAAGCGACGCGTGGTTGCGTAAATCTCCGGCTCGGCTTCGGCCGACAGGCGGATGGTCTTGGCGTAGCAGCCGCCCTCGAAGTTGAAGATGCCTTCCGCACCCCAGCCATGCTCGTCGTCGCCGATCAGCGTGCGCCTGGGGTCGGCCGAAAGCGTGGTCTTGCCGGTGCCCGACAGGCCGAAGAACACGGCCGCATCTCCCTCCGGCCCGACATTGGCCGAGCAATGCATGGGCATGACGCCCTTTTCCGGCAGCAGATAGTTGAGCGCCGTGAAGACCGACTTCTTCATCTCGCCGGCATAGGAAGTGCCGCCAATCAGCACGAGGCCATTGACGAGATCGCAGGCGATCACCGTTTCGCTGCGGCAGCCGTGCCGCGCGGGATCGGCGCGAAAATGCGGCAGGTCGATGATGGTGAGCTTCGGCTGGAAGTCTGCCAGGGTCGCCCGCTCAGGACGGATCAAGAGGTTGCGGATGAAGAGCGAATGCCAGGCAAATTCGGTGATGACGCGGGTCGGCAGTGCGTTGTCGCGATCCGCGCCACCGATCAGGTCCTGAACATAGAGCGAGCGGCCGCGGGCATGCTCCATCATGTCGAGACGCAGAGCCTCGAAATGATCAGGGGACATCGCCTTGTTGTTGTCCCACCAGATCTGCCCGTCCGTGGTCGCGTCACGCACCACGAACTTGTCCTTGGCCGAGCGGCCGGTGTGCTGCCCGGTCAGGGCCCGCAAGGCGCCATCGGCGGTCAGTTGAGCCTCGCCGAGACGCAGCGCCTCCTCGTAGAGTTCGGCCGGCAGCAGGTTGTAACGCACCGCGGCCAGGTCGGTGAAACCCAGAGAATGCAGCTCGAGAGCCTGATTGCGAATGCCAATTTCCTTCATGCGCTGCCGTCCCTTTCCGTCCCTGCCGTTGTTTGGCAAGCCGACCATGACAGCAGTTTCGAGAAACCACAAGCAGCGAATCTTTAAAAGCACAATGATATCAGTGTATTAATCGATTTAAACAAAAACTTTCTTTTCTAAATCGTTTTAATTGGCCTTTTGAGCTGGTGCTTTTTGCCCTTCACGGCGCAGACAGGACTCGTGCAGCGCGGCGTCGATTTCGCTTCGCCACAATTTGTTCCACCTTTATACTCCAGAACGCGCCCGGTTCGGCAGGTCCTCATGCCACCCATTGCCTTGAGGTCGGAGGCGCAAGCGAATGACGGAGCGAATGACGATGCAGACGATTGCCCTTGTAGACGACGACCGCAACATCCTGACCTCGGTCTCGATTGCGCTGGAGGCGGAAGGCTACAAGGTCGAAACCTACACCGATGGCGCCTCCGCACTGGACGGATTGCTGGCACGCCCGCCGCAGCTTGCCATCTTCGATATCAAGATGCCGCGCATGGATGGCATGGAGCTGCTGCGCCGCCTGCGGCAGAAGTCCGACATCCCCGTCATCTTCCTCACGTCCAAGGATGAAGAGATCGACGAGCTGTTCGGCTTGAAGATGGGTGCCGATGACTTCATCACCAAGCCTTTCTCCCAGCGACTGCTGGTCGAGCGGGTCAAGGCGATCCTGCGCCGCTCCGCCAATCGCGAGGCCGCGGCCCAGGCCAGTGCCTCAGGCGCACCCAAGACCAAGGACGATGTGCAGGCCCGTTCGCTGGAACGCGGCCAGCTGGCCATGGACCAGGAGCGCCACACCTGCACCTGGAAGAACGAGCCGGTGACGCTGACCGTCACCGAGTTCCTCATCCTTCATTCGCTGGCCCAGCGCCCGGGCGTGGTCAAGAGCCGCGATGCGCTGATGGATGCCGCCTATGATGAACAGGTCTATGTGGACGACCGCACCATCGACAGCCACATCAAGCGGCTGCGCAAGAAGTTCAAGATGGTGGACAACGACTTCGACATGATCGAAACGCTTTATGGCGTGGGCTATCGCTTCCGCGAAACAGCGTGAAGCCACGGACCGGACGGGCGTGATCGACAGATCAGGACAGAGCGACGCCGAAGACAACGAAGGGCGTGTGGCCGGCGGCCGGCGGTGGGTGCATCCGTTCACCATCATCCGGCGCCTGTTCGGCAATGCCGTGTTTTCGAGCCTGACGCGGCGCATCCTGTTTTTCAACCTGGTCGCGCTGGTCGTTCTGGTCGGCGGCATCATGTACCTCAACCAGTTCCGCGAGGGGCTGATCGATGCCCGTGTCGAGAGCCTTCTGACCCAGGGTGAAATTATCGCAGGCGCGATTGCGGCCTCCGCCTCGGTCGATACCAACTCCATCACCATCGACCCGGAGAAGCTGCTCGAGCTGCAGGCCGGCCAGAGCATCACGCCGTTGCCGCGCGACGAGGATCTCGAATTCCCGATCACCCAGGAGCGGGTGGCCCCCGTTCTGCGGCGGCTGATCTCGCCCACACGCACCCGCGCCCGCCTCTTCGATGCCGATGCCGATCTGCTGCTCGATTCCCGCCATCTTTATACCGGCGGCCAGGTGCTGCGCTTCGATCTTCCGCCGATCGAGCCGGACGACCCGTCGATGACCAACCGGGTTGCGACCTGGTTCAATCGCATGCTGCAGCCAAGCAATCTCCCGCTTTACAAGGAGCCGCCGGGCGGCAACGGCTCGATCTATCCGGAGGTGATGAATGCGCTGACCGGCGTGCGCGGCGCCGTGGTGCGCGTGACCGAACAGGGCGAGCTGATCGTCTCCGTCGCCGTTCCCGTGCAGCGTTTCCGCGCCGTGCTCGGCGTGCTGCTGCTCTCCACCCAGGCCGGCGATATCGACAAGATCGTCCATGCCGAGCGCCTGGCGATCATTCGTGTCTTCGGGGTGGCCGCGCTGGTCAACGTCATCCTGTCGCTGCTTCTTTCCAGCACCATCGCCAATCCGCTGCGCCGGCTTTCCGCCGCGGCCATCCGCGTGCGCCGCGGCGGTGCGAAGGAGCGGGAGGAAATCCCCGATTTCTCCTCCCGTCAGGACGAGATCGGCAACCTGTCCGTTGCCCTTCGCGAAATGACCGGTGCGCTTTACGACCGGATCGCCGCGATCGAGAATTTTGCCGCCGATGTCAGCCACGAGCTGAAGAATCCGCTGACCTCGCTGCGCAGCGCGGTCGAGACCCTGCCGCTTGCCCGCACCGAGGAGTCCAAGCAGCGGCTGCTCGACGTCATCCAGCATGATGTGCGCCGACTGGACCGGCTGATCAGCGATATCTCGGATGCCTCGCGGCTCGATGCCGAACTGGCCCGTAGCGACGCGCAGGTGGTCGATCTCGAAAAGCTGCTCGGCGACCTCGTTGAAATCTCCCGCCAGATCCGCAACAAGAAGAAGTCCGTTCTCCTGAATTTCGTGGTCGATCGGAAGGATCCGAAGACGCGTTTCGACGTGAACGGCTATGAGCTGCGGATCGGCCAGATCATCACCAACCTGATCGAGAATGCCCGCTCCTTCGTTCCGGAAGACGGCGGGCGCATTGTGGTCCGGCTGACGCGGCGCAAGCACAGCTGCCTGGTCTTCGTCGAAGACAATGGCCCCGGGATCCAGGCCGAAGACATCGACCGGATCTTCGAACGCTTCTACACCGACCGGCCGGAGGGCGAGGATTTCGGTCAGAATTCCGGTCTCGGTCTGTCGATCTCGCGCCAGATCGCCGAAGCCCATGGCGGCACGCTGAAGGCCGAGAACATGACCGACAAGGACGGCGGCATCAGTGGTGCGCGCTTCATCCTGTCCCTGCCGGTCGAGACGGCGGCGTGACCGCGCCCACCATTCATGCAACCGCCATCGTCATCGGGACGACCGGTGTTCTTTTCGTCGGCGCGTCGGGAAGCGGCAAAAGCAGCACGGCGCTCGCCTGCATCTGCGCCGCCCGGCAGCGCGGGCTCTTCGCGTCCCTGGTCGCCGATGACCGCGTGGTCGTGACACGGGCGGGCAGCAGCCTGATTGCCCGAGCGCCACACGCGATCAAGGGCCTTGCGGAGCTGCGCGGTTTTGGCATCATTCCCGTCACGCCGCTTGCCGCGGCCCGGCTTTCCCTTGCCATCCGCCCTCTCTTGCCGCCCTTCGGCGAACGGATGGCGCCTGAGGAGGAAGTGTTTCCGGTCGCCGGAGCGAGCCTGCCGCTTGCGGTTCTGCCGCTGCTCCACGGGGTAGAACCCCTGGATCTCCTGCTTGCGATCATGCCGCTGAAATGCTCCGAAAGCTGATCACAGCTGCCTGGATTTTGCTCAATCCGCCGTGTATTTGGGATTTTTAACTTGCGCTTGCGCGTTTCCTCGCCAAGATGGCCGCCCCGACGGTGGACGAAATTGCTGCGTTGCGGTATTCGGTCAGGCGGTCTGGAAATGGGATTGGAGCAGGAACATCATGATCGGACTTGTGCTTGTCACGCACGGCAAGCTCGCTGACGAGTTTCGGCTCGCGCTCGAACATGTGGTCGGGCCGCAGAAGTTCATCGAAACCGTCTGCATCGGTCCGGAGGACGACATGGACCAGCGCCGCCAGGATATTCTGGAGGCCGTGCTGGCCGCCAATGAGGGCAGCGGCGTCATCATCCTCACCGATATGTTCGGCGGCACGCCGTCCAATCTCGCCATTTCCGTCATGCAGAGCGGCACGGTCGAAGTGATTGCCGGCGTCAATCTGCCCATGCTGATCAAGCTCGCCGGCGTGCGGGGCGAAAGCGACATGGACAAGGCGCTCGCCGAAGCCTCCGAAGCGGGGCGAAAATACATCAACGTCGCCAGCCGCGTTCTCAGCGGCAAGTAAAGCAAAGCTTCATGAGCGTTTCGCGCGAACTCCAGATCATCAACAAGCGCGGTCTGCATGCCCGCGCTTCAGCCAAATTCGTCCAGACCGTGGATGGCTTCGATGCCGAAGTGTCGGTGACGAAGGATGGCATGACCGTCGGCGGGCTGTCGATCATGGGTTTGATGATGCTCGCGGCCAGTACCGGCAGTTCCATCTCCGTCACGTGCTCTGGCCGGCAGGCCGAAGAAGCGCTCGACGCGCTCGACGCCCTCGTGCGCGACCGGTTCGGCGAAGAGATGTGATCGCATAAACATATAAAGACCTCTTTATGTGCTGATTGCCAGCGGCGGCGGGATCTGCTAGAAGACCCCGATCGTCGCAACCTGTCCGGTTGCGGCCGCGCCGCCCGGTTTGCGGCCGCGCCACTCTCAGCGGAGACTCCATGAGCACCTTCAACGACTATCTGGTGGCCGATATCGGCCTGGCCGACTTCGGCCGCAAGGAAATCACCATCGCCGAAACGGAAATGCCGGGGCTGATGTCCTGCCGCAGCGAATTCGGCGAAGCCAAGCCGCTGAAGGGCGCGCGCATCACCGGTTCCCTGCACATGACCATCCAGACGGCGGTGCTGATCGAGACGCTGGTGGCGCTTGGTGCCGAGGTGCGATGGGCATCCTGCAACATCTTCTCGACCCAGGATCACGCAGCGGCCGCCATCGCCGCAGCCGGAATCCCGGTCTTTGCCGTCAAGGGGGAAACGCTCGAGGAATATTGGACCTATACCGACCGGATCTTCCAGTGGACCGATGGCGGCCTCTCCAACATGATCCTCGATGACGGCGGCGATGCCACCATGTACATCCTGCTCGGCGCCCGCGCCGAGGCGGGCGAGGACGTGCTGTCCAATCCCGGGTCCGAGGAGGAAGAGATTCTCTTCGCACAGATCAAGAAGCGCCTTGCTGAAACCCCCGGCTTCTTCACCAAGCAGCGCGATGCGATCAAGGGTGTGACGGAAGAGACCACCACCGGTGTCAATCGTCTCTACCAGCTGCATGCCAAGGGCCTGCTGCCCTTCCCGGCGATCAACGTCAACGACAGCGTGACGAAGTCGAAGTTCGACAACAAATATGGCTGCAAGGAATCGCTCGTCGATGGCATCCGACGCGGCACCGATGTGATGATGGCCGGCAAGGTGGCGGTCGTCTGCGGCTATGGCGATGTCGGCAAGGGCTCGGCTGCCTCGCTCGCCGGCGCCGGCGCGCGCGTGAAGGTCACCGAAGTCGACCCGATCTGCGCCCTGCAGGCCGCCATGGATGGGTATGAGGTCGTGACGCTCGAGGACGTGGTCAAGACCGCGGATATCTTCATCACCACCACCGGCAACCGCGACGTGATCCGCATGGACCATATGCGCGAGATGAAGGACATGGCGATCGTCGGCAATATCGGCCACTTCGACAACGAGATCCAGGTTTCCGCGCTCCGGAACCTGAAGTGGACGAACATCAAGCCGCAGGTGGACATGGTCGAGTTCCCCAAGGGCAACCGCATGATCCTTCTGTCGGAAGGCCGGTTGCTCAACCTCGGCAATGCCACGGGCCACCCCTCCTTCGTCATGTCCGCCTCCTTCACCAACCAGGTGCTGGCGCAGATGGAGCTGTTCACCAAGTCGAACCAGTATGAGAAAAAAGTTCACGTGCTGCCGAAGCACCTCGACGAGAAGGTCGCGCGCCTGCATCTCGAGAAGCTCGGCGTGAAACTGACGACGCTGTCGGACGAGCAGGCCTCCTACATCGGCGTCACGCCGCAGGGCCCCTTCAAGGCGGATCACTACCGCTACTAAGTTGATCCGGCCTCAAGCCTGAAAGACCGCCGCGTATCCGAAAACCGGATGCGCGGCTTCTTTTTGTGTTCCGCTTTGCGACACTTCAGCGAAGCGTTAAGCTTACGGCCATCGATTCGTGAACGCCGATGCGGCACAACGGCGTTCTGGACGGTGAGCTCGGACAAGGGCGTGCGTGTGGCGACGTTGCGTAAGCGGCGGGCAAGCCACGCCGTCTATGCCGGTCCGACGGCGAAGGGGTGCCCGTCTTCAAGACGGTGCTCCGACTGTGCGTGAAGGGCGTCGAATGACGCCTTTTCGAGGCCGTGCAACGGGGACAGGCGCATTCATGACCAGAGCTTCTTCACGCGCGCGCGACGGCGAACTTGGCCCCGCGCGATCCGAAACCAGAAGCCGGCTCGGCCGTTTTCCCACCCTCGTTTCCCGTCTCACGGCCAGCTCGGCGCTGCTGGCCGCCGGTCCGGCACTTGCCGCCGACAGTGCGGCTGCCGCCTTCTTCCGCTCCTCAGAGATCATTGCCTTTTCGGTTCTGACCGGCGCCATCTCTGCCGCCATGATTTCGGCCGTCTGGCTGATCCGCCAGCGCGGCTCGGTTGAATCGGACAATCGCGACCTCAAGGCCGCCCTCTCCGACGCCAAGCAACGGATCGCCCGCTTCCAGGCCCTGCTGACCGACAAGAACCGCCGGATCGTCGTGTGGGACGGGCCGACGGAAAAGCCGGAATTCCTCGGCCAGCTGACGCCGGACTGCGGTGTTCCGGTCGAGGATCGCGACTTTCTGGCTTTCGGCCGCTGGCTTACGCCCGCCTCCGCGGCCGAGCTGGAACGCGCGATCGATCGGTTGCGCAGCTCCGCGGAAAGCTTCGACCTGATCGTCGAGACCAACCGCAACGCCATTCTCGAAACACAGGGCCGCGTTTCCGGCGGCCGCGCCTTCGTGCGCTTCGTGGCGCTCGCGAATTTGCGAGAGGATCTGGCGACGCTGACGCTGGAGCGCGATCGGTTGCGCACCACCATCACCACGCTGCAGGCCTTGCTGGATTCGATCGACATGCCCGTGTGGCAGCGCGATCCGCACGGTGCGCTGACCTGGGTCAATGAGGCCTATCGCGATGCGGTCGAGGCCGCGACGCTTCCCCTCGTCCTGAGCGAGCGCCGTGAACTCTTCTCCACCGTCGCCCGCGAAAAGATGAAGGCCGGCGCCACCTATGATTCAGCCTTCCGCGAGACGCTCTCCACCGTCGTTCACGGCGAACGAACCTTCTTCGACGTAGTGGACGCCAAAAGTGCTGCAGGCTCCGCTGGCATTGCCATCGACGTCAGCGGCATCGAGTTGGTGCGCGAAGAGCTCAAGCGCACGCTGAAGAGCCATGCCGAGACGCTCGATCATCTTGGCACGCCGGTTGCAACCTTCGACGGTGCGCAGCGTCTGGAGTTCTACAACCAGGCTTTCCAGCGTCTCTGGAAGCTCGAGACGGCGTTTCTCGAGCGTCATCCGGGCAATGGCGAAATCTTCGACCGGTTGCGCGAGGCCGGCCAGCTGCATGAGCCGCAGAACTGGAAGCAGTGGAAGGACAATGCCTTGTCCGTTTACCAGGAGATCGACACGCAAAGCGACCTCTGGCATCTGCCGAACGGGCAGACGCTCCGTGTCTTTGCCACAGCCCGCCCGCAAGGCGGCGCGACCTGGGTGTTCGAAAACTTGACCGAACATGTGGATCTGGAAACGCGCTACAACACCTTGGTGCAGACGCAGGGCGTCACCATCGATCATCTGTCCGAAGGCGTTGCCGTGTTCGGGGCGGATGGACGCATTACCCTGTCCAACCCCGCCTTCCGCGCCCTGTGGAACGTGACGGAAGAAGAGGTGAAGCCCGGCACGCACATCCGTGCCGTCGAGCAGATCTGCGCCGCCTCCTATGACCGGGCGGATGGCTGGAAGCATTTCTCCAGCGTCATCACCTCCTTCGATGACGAACGCCCTTCGAGCCGCGGCATGCTGGAACTTCGCACCGGCCTGATCCTCGACTTTGCCGTGATTCCCCTGCCCAATGCCCAGACCATGCTGACTTTCGTCGATATCACCGACAGTGTCCGCGTCGAGCGCGCGCTGACGGAGAAGAACGAGGCATTGCGCATGGCGGACGCGCTGAAGAACGATTTCGTCCAGCATGTTTCCTACGAATTGCGCTCGCCCCTCACCAACATCATCGGCTTCGCCGATCTCTTGAAGACCCCGGCCTTCGGTGCCTTGAGCGAGCGCCAGGCCGAATATGTCGATCACATCGCCTCGTCTTCCGCCCTGCTTCTCACCATCGTCAACGATATTCTCGATCTCGCGACCGTGGATGCCGGCATCATCCAGCTGGATTTCAGCGAGATCGACCTCAGCGATTTCCTCGACGAGGTCTCCCGCCAGATGGCGGAGCGTCTGCATGAAAGCAATGTGACGCTGCGGATCGACGCGCCCGAAACCCTCGGCCTCTTCGTCGCGGATCGGCAGCGGCTCAAGCAGATCTTCATCAAACTTCTGACCAACGCCGCCAATTTCTCACCAGAAGGCGGCGTGATCGATCTGGTCTGCAGCCGGACACCGACCGAATTCGTCTTCACCGTCTCCGATCGCGGGCCCGGCATTCCCGACGAGGTGCTGAAGACCGTGTTCCACCGCTTCGAAAGCCATGGACAGCGCGGCGGCGCCGGGCTTGGTCTCTCGATCGTCGAAAGTTTCGTCAGCCTGCACCATGGGACCGTGAAGATCTTCAGCCGCGAGGGTGAAGGAACGGATGTGATCTGCCGCATCCCGAACGGCGAAATCCCCAAGGCTGCCGCTGCGGAATGAGCGCCTCTCCTGCCCCGTCCTTCGAAATTGCCCTGCCCGACGAGGCAGCCTCTCTGCAGCTTGGCGAAGATCTCGCGCTTGCCGTGAAGCCCGGCGATACGCTTCTGCTCCAGGGCGATCTCGGTGCCGGCAAGTCGACGCTCGCACGCGCGCTGATCCGCGCCATGGCAGACGATCCCGATCTCGAGGTGCCGAGCCCGACCTTCACGCTCGTGCAGAGCTATGAGCTCAGGATACCAGTCGCCCATTTCGACCTTTATCGGCTGGGCGATCCGGACGAACTTGTCGAGCTGGGGCTGGACGAGCTTTCGCACACCGGCATCTGCCTCATCGAATGGCCGGAACGCGCCGAGGGACGGCTGCCGAAGCGCGCCGCCACGCTGGATTTTGCTCAGGAGGGCGAGGGCCGTCGGCTGACGGTTTCCGGCGACCCAGCGATTCTCCAGCGCTTGACCCGCAGTCTCGAGATTCGCGCCTTTCTGGACCGTGCCGGTCTGGTCGGCGCGACGCGCCGCCATTTGACGGGAGACGCTTCTGTTCGCGGCTATGAGCGGATCCGCATCACGGGCGAAGCGGATCGCGTGCTCATGGATTCACCGCGCGCCAAGCCAGGCCCGATCCTCGAAGACGGCCTGTACTATCAGCAGCTCGCTCATATCGCCGAAGATATCCGCGCCTTTGTCGGCATCGACCTCGAACTCGCGAGCCGGGGGTTTGCCGTGCCGGGCATCGAGGCGGATGCGTATGATCAGGGACTGCTGCTGGTCGAGGAACTGGGCCGGGACGGCATCCTGGATGGCGCAGGCCGCCCGATCGAGGATCGTTATCACGCCGTGGCCGAAGTCCTGGCGGCTCTCCATGCCCAACCCTTTCGACGGAGCATTCCCCTGCCGGACGGAACGCAGCACGAGATCCCGGATTTCGACCGCAGGGCGATGAAGATCGAGATCCGGCTGCTGCTCGACTGGTATCTGCCCCATGCCCGCGGCACGCCGGCCGGCGAGGAAGAGCGGGCTTCCTACTCCGCCGTCTGGGACCAGCTGATCGACAGGATCTCCGATGGCGAGACGAACCTGCTGCTGCGCGACGTACATTCGCCGAATATTCTCTGGCGCCCGGACAAGACCGGGATCGACCGCGTCGGCCTGATCGACTTCCAGGATGCGATGATCGGCCCGACGGCCTATGATCTCGCCTCTCTCATCCAGGATGCCCGGGTCGACATCGCACCGGAGATGAGCGACCGCCTGTGCGACGCCTATATCGCAGCACGCCGACGCCTCGGACCCTTCGACGAGGTGACGTTCCGCCGCGATCTGCATGTCATGGAAGCGCAGCGCAACTGCAAGCTTCTCGGCATCTGGGTGCGCCTGAAGGATCGGGACGGGAAGCCGGGGTACATGCAGCACATGCCGCGCACGATGGAGTACCTGGAGCGCGCGCTTGCCCATCCGGCGCTTGCCCCCTTGCATGGCTGGTTGAGACAGGTTCGAATCCTCTAGGGCGAATCACTTCCGGTTCGCCGCTTGGGAATGCCGCGCATGCCGATCACGAATGCCATGGTTCTGGCCGCCGGCCTCGGCACCCGCATGCGCCCGTTGACCGACACGCTGCCGAAACCGCTGGTTCCGATTGCCGGCCGCCCCATGATCGATATCGTGCTCGATCTTCTGGTCGAGGCGGGGGTCGAGACGGTGGTGGTCAATGTCCACTACCTCGCCGACCTGATGGAAGCGCATCTGGCGGAGCGGGCCCGGCCGCGGATTATTCTCTCCGACGAACGCGCCCAGCTGATGAATTCCGGCGGGGGGCTTGCCAAGGGTCTCGCCTTGCTGGAGCCGGGGCCTGTGCTGGTCATGAATGCCGATCTTTTCTGGCTCGGCGAGCCCCGCAGCAATCTCCGCCGGCTTGCGGAGGCCTTCGACCCGGCGCGGATGGACATGCTGATGCTCTGCGCTCGTCCCGAGGACACCACAGGGCACAACGGCACCAAGGACTTCTCGCTCGGCGCCGATGGCCGCCTGACGCGCTATCGCGACGGCCTGCCGCAGCCCGTCGTCTATGCCGGCGCGATCGCCATGGACAGCCGGCTTCTGGCCGATGCGCCTTCCGAACCCTTCAACCTCAACGTCACCTTCAACGACGCGATCGCCGCGGGGCGGCTGCATGGCCTGATTCTGGAGGGCCATTGGATCACCGTCGGCACGCCTGAGGCGGTCTCGGAAGCGGAAGAGGTGATCGCCCGCCTGGCCAAGAGTGCCTGAGATGGCCGCCTCCTCACCTCGGCCAGGCCCGACCGGACCCGGCAATGTCTTCACCATCCCGGCGGGCGTTCCGTTTCTGCCCACCCTGGTGCACAGCCTGTGCGAGGGGCGGATCGTGCCCGGCTATCGCTACGATCCGGCCGATCCGCTCTCGCTGGCTGGCGTGACCATCTTTGTGCCGACCCGCCGTGCGGCGCGCGTGCTGCGCTCCGATTTCGTCGATTGCCTTGGTGCGCGGTCCGCCATTCTGCCCACCATTCGCGCTTTGGGAGAAACGGACGACGACAGCGGCTTCTTCGATGCCGATGTTCCGGCCGTGCTGGATCTCGCCCCGCCGCTCTCGGGCCCAGCCCGGCTGATCGAGCTGGCGCGGCTGATCCTGGCCTGGCGCAATGCGTTGCCCGGTGTGGTGGCCGAACTGCATGGCGAGAGCCCGCTGATTGCCCCGGCAAGCCCGGCCGACGCCATCTGGCTTGCCCGCAACCTTGCCCAGATCATCGATGATATCGAGACCGAGGAGCTCGACTGGGAGCGCCTTGACACGCTCGATGCCGGCGATCATGCGCGCTGGTGGGAACTGACGCTCGAATTCTTGAAGATCGCCCGCGCCTTCTGGCCGGCGCGGCTGGAGGAGTTGAACCGTTCCTCCCCTGCCCGCCACCGCAGTGCGGTGCTGGAATCCGAAAGCCATCGCATCATGAACGGGGCGATCGACGGACCCGTGATCATTGCCGGCTCGACCGGCTCCATTCCCGCGACGACGCGCCTCATCCTCGCCGTGCAGAAGCTGCCGCAGGGCGCCATCGTGCTGCCCGGCCTCGACCAGACCATGTCCGCTGCCGATTGGTCGCTGATCGCGCCGGAGGGCGACCCCCTGCGCGCCTTCGAGGATCCGGCAAGCCGCAGCCATCCGCAATATGGCTTCTTCCGCCTGCTCAAGCGCATGGGTGTCGAGCGCGAAGAGGTGGAGCCTCTGGCGGAGGCGGCGCCCGACCTTCGCCACCGCGCCGCAACCTTGTCCCATGCCTTCCTGCCGGTCGAGGCCACCAGCGGCTGGGACGCGGTACGCCAGACGCTGCAGGACGAGGATGTGCTTTCCGCCTTCGCCGATGCCGCGCTGATCGAAGCGGTCAACGAACGGGAGGAGGCGACGGCGATCGCCCTGTCGCTGCGCATGGCCCTGTCCAGGAACGACGACTGCCAGGCGGCGCTGATCACGCCCGACCGCAAGCTCGCCCGACGGGTAGCCGCCGAACTGCAGCGCTTCGGGATCGAAGCAGACGACACGGCCGGAACGCCGCTTTCCGCCACGCCACAGGGCACGCTCCTGCGGCTGATGCTGGACACCGTGCTGAAACCTGGCGATCCCGTCGCCGTTGCCGCTCTGCTCAAACATCCCCTGGCTGCCTTCGGTCTGCAGCCGGACGAGTTTGCCCGGGCGCGCGAAACATTGGAGCTCTATGCCCTGCGGGGCGGCACCGAACCCGCCGACCTTGCCGACCTGCTGACCCCGTTGGACCAGGCGGTCGCCCGCCTCGACGGCGCCATCCACAAGCCGCGCTGGGTCGGCACGATCGATGCGACGCGACTGGATGCTGCGCGTTCGGTGGCGGCTCGGATCGCCGATGCCGTAGCGCCGCTCGCCGGGGACCTCACGCGCCGCCTGAAAGGCCGGGGTGGACCAAGCAGTACCCTGACGCTGTCGGACTGGGCGGAAAGAACCGGGCGAGCGCTGGAAGCCATCGCGATTGCCGAAAGCGGCGATCTCGGCCCTCTCTGGGCGGGCGATGCGGGCGGGGCGCTTGCCGATCTGCTGCGCTCGGTGATCGAAGCCGACGGGCAGATCGAGGCTGACGGCGCGCAATGGTGCGAGGTTGTGGAGGCCCTGATGGCCGGGTCTGCCATCAAGCCACGCGCCATGCGCCATCCGCGCGTCTTCATTTTCGGGGCGCTGGAAGCCCGGCTGCAATCGGTGGATCTGGTGGTGCTCGGCGGCATGAACGAAGGGGTCTGGCCCGGTCAGACCGCCAATGACCCCTTTTTATCGCGGGGCATGAAGACCGGGATCGGGCTGGAACCGCCCGAGCGGCGGATCGGCCAGCTGGCCCATGATCTGGAAATGGCCTGCGGCACCCGTCGCCTGATCTTCAGCCGGGCGCTGCGTCAGGGCTCGGCCCCGACGGTGGCCTCCCGCTGGCTGCAGCGCCTTCTGGCCGTCGGCGGGCCGAAACTGGCAGCCCAGTTGCGCGCCAACGGCCGCGACCGACTGGCCTACGCCGCTGCGATGGACAAAAGACCTTCGGAGCCGATCGGCAAACGGCCCGAACCGAGGCCGGACTTTGCCATGCAGCCGCGCTCCTATTCCTTCAGCGAGGTCGGCCGGCTCAGGCGCGATCCCTATTCCGTCTATGCGCGGCGGATCCTGAAGCTGGAGCCGATCGATCCCTTCAATGCCGATCCGGGTGCGGCCGAGCGGGGGACGCTTTATCACGCCATCGTCGAGGCTTTCCTCCGCCAGCGGCTCGATCCCTCCTCCACCGAGGCGAGAGTGGAGATGCGGCGGCTGACCGACGCCATCTTCGATTCGGCCGGTCTGCCCCCTCATATCGATGTCGTCTGGCGTCCCCGCTTCCGCGCGGTGGGGGACGCCTTTCTTCTCTGGGAGAGCGGCCGGCCGGGCGAGATCCTGGAGACCTTCCTGGAAGAGTCCGCTTCCATGCCGCTCGGCGTCGACACGATTCGTTTAACAGGCCGTGCGGACCGGATCGATCTCGACCGCAACGGCCGCGCAACGATCATCGACTACAAGACCGGATCGAACCCTACGCCGAGACAGGCCCGCTCCCTGCTGGATCCGCAGCTGGCGCTGGAAGCGGCCGCGCTGAAGGCGGGCGGCTTCCGCGCGCTCGGCCGGCATCCGGTCGACGAACTCCTCTATGTCCGGCTGAAACCGGGCGACCGGTTCAAGTCCGACCGCGTGAACACCGATGGCCAGCCGACCCGCGGCAGCGCCGAGCCGGTAAGCGCGGAGGATCTTGCTGCCGAGGCGCTCAAGCAGTTGACCGGATTGCTGCAGGCTCTCATGACCGGCAAACGCGGCTTTGCCTCGCGGGTGGTTCCTGAGAAGGAACGCGACTATGGCGGCGATTACGACCATCTGGCCCGCGTGGCGGAGTGGCGCAGCAGCGATGCCGAGGAGGGCGAGGATGGCTGACGATCGTCACGACCCGCCGGTCTCGGCCCTGCCCGCCGACTGGCTGGACTTCACCACGCGCATGCAGGGGCTTGCTTCAGACCCCACACGCTCGGCATGGGTTTCGGCCAATGCCGGATCCGGCAAGACGCATGTGCTGACCGAGCGTGTCATTCGGCTGTTGCTCTCCGGCTGCCGCGCCTCGGCTATTCTGTGCCTGACCTATACGAAGGCAGCGGCGGCCGAAATGTCGAACCGCATCTTTCAGCGGCTCGGCGAATGGGTGACGCTCGATGACGAGACCTTGGCCGCGCGGATCGAATCGATCGAGCGGGCGCCCCCGGATGCGATGAAGATTGCCGAGGCGCGCCGCCTCTTCGCCCGCGCCCTCGAAACGCCAGGCGGACTGAAGATCCAGACCATCCACGCCTTTTGCGAGGCGCTGCTGCACCAGTTTCCGCTGGAAGCCAATGTCGCCGGTCATTTCTCCGTTCTTGACGACCGGGCCTCGGCGGTTCTGCTAACCGATGCGCGCCGGCTGCTGCTGACTGCCGCCGCCAGCCGGGGCGATCCCGAGCTGACCGATGCCTTTGCCACTGTGCTGGAGCTTGCCGACGATACCGGGCTCGAAAAGCTGATGGGGATGATCGTTGCCGCCCGATCGGCCCTCCAGTCCTTCTTCGACGATGCGGACCGCCACGGCGGCGTCGAGGCCCGGCTGCGCCAAGCCCTTGAGATCGCCCCGCAGGAAACGAGCGAGACCGTGCTTTCGGCTTTCTGGCCGCTTGAGCCGCTGGCGGGCCCTAGGCTCTCTCACTATATCGATCTCGGCCGCTCCATCGGCGGAAAGACCGTTGGCAAGGCTGCAGACGGCCTTGCAGCCGCTGCAGCTCTCTCGACGCCGCTCGAGCGCTATCATGCGCTTTGCGACGTCTTCCTGACCTCGACCGGTAAGCCGAGGGCGGACTCTGCCTTCGTTTCCGCAGCCTTGCGCAAGGCTGCGCCGGAACTGGAAGCACTGGTGCTTGCTGCGCGCGATCGCCTGGTGGCGCTCAATGACCGGCTGAGCGTCCTGCACATGTTCGACGCCACCCGCGCGGCACTGATCCTCGCGAACCGGCTGAACCGCGATTATGAGGAGATCAAGAAGAGCCGCAGCCAGCTCGATTTCGACGACCTCATCGGCCGGACCGCGAGCCTGCTCATGCGTTCCGATGTCAGCGCCTGGGTTCATTACAAGCTCGATCGCGGCATTGACCACATTCTCGTCGACGAGGCACAGGATACGAGCCCCGTGCAATGGTCGATCATCGGCTCGCTCGCGGATGATTTCTTTGCCGGCGAATCGGCGCGGCGCGGTCGCACCATGTTCGCGGTGGGCGATGAAAAACAGTCGATCTATTCTTTCCAGGGCGCGCGGCCCGAGCAGTTCTCGCAGGAGGCCGACCGCCTGGAAAGACTGGTGCAAGGCAGCGGCAGCGCCTTCAGCCGCATTCGCCTGCAGCTCTCCTTCCGCTCGACCGAAGATGTGCTGACGGCGGTAGACGGCGTGTTCCGGACGCCGGCCCATGCCCGCGGTTTGAGCGCGACCGGAGAGCCGATCGCCCATGCCTCGAACCGGATCGGCCATGCCGGCCTGGTCGAGGTTTGGGACACGATCGCACCCCTGCCGGGCGACGAGGAGGAGGATTGGGAGGCCGCCTTCGATGCGACGCCGGAAACCGCGCCGCCCAATCAGCTGGCCGAGCGGATTGCCGCGCGCCTGGCAGACTGGATCGGCAAGGAGACGATCACCGAACGCGGCACGACCCGTGCGATGCGACCCGGCGACGTCATCGTGCTCGTGCGCAAGCGCGACGCCTTCGTGACGGCGCTGACCCGTGCGCTCAAGGCCAATCATGATATTCCTGTTGCCGGAGCAGACCGGCTGGTGCTGACCGATCATATCGCCGTGAAGGATCTTGTGGCGCTCGGTCGGTTTCTGGTCTTGCCGCAGGACGATCTGTCGTTGGCCGCCTGCCTGAAGAGCCCGCTCTTCTCGGTGAGCGAGGAGGCCTTGGCATCGCTGGCCGCACCGCGCGAGCCGGGCACGAGCCTGTGGTCGGCGCTCCAGGAAAAGGCAGCGGCGGAGAATGGACTGTGGCGCCCGCTCATGGAGCGGCTCGGCCGGCTACAGTCCGATGCCGCACGGCTGCCGGTGCATGATTTCTATGCGACGCTGCTTGGAGCGGGTGGCGGACGCGCCGCCTTCCTTGCCAGGCTCGGCAGCGAGGCGAGCGATGTGCTCGATGAGTTTCTGGGCTTCTGTCTCGACCATGAGGAGAACGGGCTGCCTGGCCTTCAGAGTTTTCTCGCCAGCCTGGAACTCGAAGCACCGACCATCAAGCGCGAGCAGGACAAGGAGCGCAACGAGATCCGGGTGATGACCGTTCACGCGGCCAAAGGCCTCGAGGCGCCGGTGGTGTTCCTCGTCGACAGCGGCGGCAAGGCATTCGTTTCCCAGCATATGCCGAGCCTGCGCATGATCGAGCCGGAGGCGGGTGGGGAGCGGTTCCCGGTCTGGCAGGCGCCCGGCTCCACCTCGAACAGCATTCTCGACCGGGACAAGGCCCGGCTGAAGGATCTGGCCGAGCAGGAATATCGGCGTCTTCTGTATGTCGGCATGACGCGGGCTGCCGACCGGCTGATCGTGTGCGGCTATCGCGGCAAGACGCTCAATCCCGAAAGCTGGCATGCCATGGTGGAAGCCGGGCTTTCGGCCGACCCGGATCGCCGGCTCGAGCCCATGCAGTTCTCCGCCGGCGGGCTGGCATGGTCGGGCTTCCGCTGGCTGGCCAAAAGCCCGCGCCGCAGCCTTCCGTCCGAGCCCGCCGACCAAAAGGCGATGGCGGAGGACGTGGCTGTTCCCGCAACCCTTCTGGCACCGCTGCCGCCCCAACGCCGCCTTCCCCGACCCTTAAGCCCCTCCGGGGCGGGACTGACCGTCGATGATGACGCGAGCGAGACCGTGGTCGGCTCGCGGCTCTTTCCGGAGGATCGATCGTCCGATGGTGCCTCGCTGCTGCGCGGCGCGGTGCTGCATCGTCTCCTTCAGGTCCTGCCCGGTCTTGCACCGGGTGAACGCCAGGCTGCCGCCGAACGCTATCTGCACCGCGCCCTGCCTCGCTGGCCGGAAAGCCAGCGCCGCGGGATCCTCGACGCCGTGCTGCGCATCCTTGACGCCCCGGCGCTCTCTCCCCTCTTCTCGGGGACGAGCCGCGCGGAAGTCTCGATCATGGGAACGCTGCGGCTTGGCCGAAGCGAGCATGCGGTCTCGGGCCGGATCGACCGGCTGGCTGTCGAGGACAAGTTCGTCACGATCGTCGATTTCAAGACCAACCGGACTGTGCCGAAAAGCACCGCCGACATTCCCTTCGTCTACTGCGCACAGTTGGCCATCTATCGCGCGCTGCTGACGCCGCTCTACCCCGGCCACACCATCCGCTGCATCCTGATTTTCACGGAGGGACCGCAGGTGATGGAGGTGGAAAGCCACCGTCTGGACGCCGCGCTTGAAGAGATCGCGACAAAGTGAGATACCGGACGTTGAAAAGCGGGCTTCCTGCCCACACATCTCATCGCAAAGACGCGCGATGCCGCGCGCCATCCAGACAAGCCGACCGCATAAAGGAGAAGGCCCATGGCGACTGTGAAAGTCGATACGTCCAATTTTCAGGATGAAGTTCTGAACGCACAGGAGCCGGTCATCGTTGATTTCTGGGCCGAGTGGTGCGGTCCGTGCAAGATGATCGCCCCGAGCCTGGAAGAAATCTCCAACGAGCTCGCCGGCAAGGTGAAGGTCGCCAAGATCAACATCGATGAAAACCCGGAAATCGCGGCCCAGTACGGCGTGCGCTCCATTCCGACCCTTGCCATGTTCAAGGCCGGCGAAGTGGCGGACATCAAGGTAGGCGCAGCCCCGAAGACCGCTCTGAGCTCCTGGATTGCCAGCGCCGCCTGATCGGGCGTTCGATCCCATGCAAAGAAGCCCGGTTCTCGCGAGCCGGGCTTTTTCATGCGCAGTGTTTCGACTGGATGCTTTTCAGCGCGGCGGCGTGCCGTTCTCGGCAAGCACCTCGCCCACCAGGTAAAGCGAGCCGCCGATCAGGATGCGCGGTGCGTTGCCATCAAACAGCACCGCGATTGTCGCCAGCGCTTCGGCGACGGAGGAGACCGCCTCGACTTTCAGCCCTGCATCGGCGGCGTCTTCGGCCAGGGCCACCGCGTCGATCGAGGCATCCGAACCGCGGATCGGAACAGTGAACACCTGCTCGGCGAGGCCGGCGAAGGCCGTGAAATAACCGAGGGGGTCCTTGGTGTTGATCATGCCGATGATGAGGACGAGCGGGCGCGGGTCGCGCTCTTCCATTCCGACCATCGTCTCCGCCACCACCTTCCCTGCGCCGGGATTATGGCCGCCATCGATCCAGATTTCCGCGTGCTTGGGTGCCAGGCCCGCGAGCCGCCCCGCCGGTAACCGCTGCATGCGGCCGGCCCACTCGACGGTGACAAGACCCTTTTCGATCGCCGCATCGCTCGGCTGCAGGCCGGTCGCCTTGACGGCGCGGATGGCGGCGGCGGCATTGGCATATTGGTGGCGCCCGGACAGGCGGGGCAGAGGCAGGTCGGAGAGCCCGAACTCGTCCTGGTAGATCAGCCTGCCAAATTCTTCGTAGGCAAGAAAATCTTGGCCGTAAACCGTGTAGGGACAGGCAAGCCGCTCGGCGGCCTCGATCAGCACGGCGCGCGCGCCCTCGTCCTCTTGCGCCCCGATCACGACAGGGCAGCCTCGTTTCATGATCCCGGCCTTCTCGGCCGCGATCAGCTCGACCCGGTCGCCGAGGAAGGCCTGATGGTCGAGCGAGATCGGCATGATGACCGAGACGGCCGGCTTGGTGATGACATTGGTCGCATCGAAGCGGCCGCCGAGCCCGACTTCAAGCACGACGACATCGGCCGGATGCTCGGCAAAGAGCAGGAAGGTCACGGCAGTGAGGATTTCGAAGACGGTGATCGACTGGCCGTCATTGGCAGCCGCCACGCGCCGGACCGCATCGGCCAGAACGGCGTCTTCGACCAGCGTCCCGCGGCCGCCCTTCACCCCGATGCGGTAGCGTTCGTGCCAATGGACCAGATGCGGGGAGGTGTGGACATGAACGGCATGTCCATCGGCTTCCAGAATGGCGCGGGTGAAGGCGGTGGCCGATCCCTTGCCGTTGGTGCCGGCGATATGGATGATCGGTGGCAAACGGTCCTGCGGATTGCCGAGCCGGGCGAGCAGGCGCGTGATCCGCTCCAGCGAAAGATCGAAGCCTTTCGGATGCAGGGCCAGCAGCGTGTCGATCTCGCCGGCGGCTTCGCTGTGCGCCGCCGGCAGAAGGGGCCCCGCCATGATCGGCGTCAGACGCTGGCGGCGATCGGAACGCCAGCCGGCGCCGCAATGGCGGTGACCGGTTCACGTTTGGTCGCCTCCACCGGCTTCTTCATCAGGATCTTCAGGACCTGTGCGAGCGTGGACGGAATATCATGGCGCTTGACCACCATGTCCACCATGCCGTGCTCCATCAGATATTCGGATGTCTGGAAGCCTTCGGGAAGTTTTTCGCGGATCGTCTGTTCGATGACGCGCTTTCCGGCAAAGCAGATTTCCGCACCGGGCTCGGCCAGATGCAGATCGCCGAGCATGGCATAGGATGCCGTCACGCCGCCGGTGGTGGGATTGGTCAATACGACGATGTAGGGCAGACCGGCTTCCTTCAGCATCTGCACGGCAACCGTGGTGCGCGGCAGCTGCATCAGCGACAGGATGCCTTCCTGCATGCGCGCGCCGCCCGAGGCAGGGAAGATGACCAGCGGGCATTTCTCGGCCAGCGCCCGCTCGAAGGCCTTGATGATCGCTTCACCCGCGGCAATGCCGAGCGACCCGCCCATGAAGTTGAATTCGTGCACGACCGCAACGAGCTTGACGCCCTTGACCGAGCCCACACCGGCAAGGATCGTGTCCTCGAGCTCTGTCTTGGCGCGGCTGTCACGCAAGCGGTCGGTGTATTTCTTGGAGTCGCGGAACTTCAGCGGATCCTGCGCCACCTTGGGCTGCGGCAGGGCGTCGTAGACGCCGTCGTCGAACAGGTCCTTCAACCGTGCCTTGGCCGGCATCTTCATATGAAAGCCGGAGGCGGGGATGACCCACTTGTTCTCCTCAAGATCGCGATGGAAGACCATCTCGCCGGTTTCCGGGCATTTGATCCAGAGATTGTCCGGCACCTCGCGGCGACCGAGCATCGAATTGATCTTCGGGCGGACGTAATTGGTGATCCAGTTCACGGGATGAAGCTCCTTGCGGCGTCGCCAAGACGCGACTGTCCGGGGAAATGTGGGCGTTTATTCGGCCGCTGCAAGGCGGGCCGCGCGAACGCCGGACGAAAGGCTGCGCACCATGGCCTCGATGCCGGGAACGGTGGCCGCCGTCGCTTGGCCATGTTCATCCAGGCTGGAGGCCAGCTGGTTGACGATAGCCGTGCCAACCACGACGCCATCCGCCGAGGCACCGATGGCGCGCGCGTGATCGGCAGTCTTGACGCCAAAGCCGACGCAGACCGGCAGGTGGGTATGCTGCTTGATCCGCGCCACCGCTTCGCCGACAATCGAAGGATCGGGCAGGGCCGAGCCGGTGATGCCGTTCATCGAGACGTAATAGACGAAGCCGGAGGTGTTCTTCAAAACCGTCGGCAGGCGGCGACCATCGGTCGTCGGCGTTGCCAGGCGGATGAAGTTCAAGCCCTTGTCGAGTGCCGGAATGCACAGCTCGTCATCCATTTCAGGCGGCAGATCGACGATCAGCAGACCGTCGATGCCGGAGGCCTTGGCATCCTCGACGAAGCGCGCGACGCCGTAGATATAGATCGGGTTGTAATAGCCCATCATCACGATCGGCGTGTCGTTGTCGCTGCGACGGAAATCGCGGGCGAGAGCGAGCGTGCGCTCCAGCGTCTGGCCATTCTTCAGCGCGCGCTGGCCGGCCACCTGGATCGCCGGACCATCGGCCATGGGATCGGAGAACGGCATGCCGAGCTCGATGATATCGGCACCCGCCACCGGAAGGGCCTTGAGGATGGCGAGCGAGGTCTCGTAGTCGGGGTCACCGCCCATCACATAGGTGACGAGAGCCGGCCGGCCTTCGGCAGCAAGAGCGGCGAACCGCGTGTCCATACGTTCGGTCATACGCGTTACAGTCCCATTCCCAGGATTTTGCCGACGGTGAAGATGTCCTTGTCCCCACGGCCGGAGAGATTCATGAGGATGATCTCGTCCTTGCCCATGGTCGGCGCCCGCTTGATGATTTCGGCCAGCGCATGGCTGGGCTCCAGCGCCGGGATGATGCCTTCGAGCCGGGTGAGCAGCTGGAAGGCTTCCAGCGCTTCGTGGTCCATGGCCGGGACATACTGGACGCGGCCGATGTCGCTCAGCCAGGAATGTTCAGGCCCGATGCCCGGATAATCGAGACCGGCCGAGATCGAGTGGCCTTCCTTGATCTGCCCGTCGCGGTCCTGCAGCAGATAGGTGCGGTTGCCGTGCAACACGCCGGGCGTGCCGGCGGTGATCGAGGCACAGTGCTCTTCGCCGCTAAGCCCCTTGCCGCCGGCCTCGACGCCGATGATCTGCACGGACGGATCATCGAGGAAGGGATGGAAGATGCCGATGGCGTTGGAGCCGCCGCCGACCGAAGCAATGACGAGATCCGGCAGGCGGCCTTCCGCCTCCAGCATCTGCTCGCGTGCCTCCTGGCCGATGACGGCCTGGAAGTCGCGCACCATTTCCGGATAGGGATGCGGACCGGCGGCCGTACCGATCAGATAATAGGTGCTGTCGACATTGGTGACCCAGTCGCGCAGCGCCTCGTTCATCGCGTCCTTCAGCGTGCCGTTGCCGGCTGTGACCGGCTTCACTTCGGCGCCGAGCAGCTTCATGCGGAACACGTTCGGCGCCTGGCGCTCGACGTCGGTCGCGCCCATATACACGACGCAGGGGAAGCCGAAGCGGGCGGCAACCGTGGCCGAGGCCACGCCGTGCTGGCCGGCGCCGGTCTCGGCAATGATCCGGGTCTTGCCCATGCGCTTGGCCAGCAGGATCTGCCCGATACAATTGTTGATCTTGTGCGATCCAGTGTGGTTCAGCTCTTCGCGCTTGAAGTAGATCTTGGCGCCGCCGAGGTGCTGGGTAAGCCGTTCGGCGAAATAAAGCGGACTCGGACGACCGATATAATGCGTGCCCAGCGATTTGAGCTCCGCCTGGAACTCCGGATCGGTCTTAGCCCGCGCCCATTCCTCCTGCAAATCCAGGATCAGCGGCATCAGCGTTTCGGCGACGAAGCGCCCACCGAAAATGCCGAAACGACCGTCCTCGTCGGGACCGGACTTAAAGGAATTGGGCTTCGGGGTCTCGTTCACATCCTGCTCCTTGCGCGCTCGTCTGCCGTCGCAGCATCGAGTGCATCAAAAAATGCGTCCATCCGCGAGAGATCCTTCACGCCTGGCGCGCTTTCTACTCCAGAGGAAACATCGACCGCATGCGCGCCTGTCAGCGACAGGGCCTCGCCAATATTGTCAGCGTTCAAGCCCCCGGAAAGCATGTAATCCACCTTGCCGTCAAGCGCGGCAAGGAGTCGCCAGTCGAAGGAGACGCCGTTGCCACCCGGCAGCAGCGACCCCTTGGGGGCCTTGGCGTCGAAGAGAAAACGCTCGACGATCCCCTGATAGGCCTCGAGGCCGCGAAGATCATCCGCCTCGCGGACGGAGAACGCCTTGATGATCGGCTTGCCATAAATGGCGCCAACCTCCAGAACGCGATCGGCCGTTTCATGGCCGTGAAGCTGCAACAGGTCGGGATCGAGCTGGGAGACGATTTCGTCCAGCATATCATTATCGGCATCGACGGTAACCGCGACGATCTTCGTTCGTCCGCGAACCCGGTCCGCTAGCCGCGCGGCATCATCCGGCTCGATATTGCGCGGGCTCGGACCGAAAAAGATAAATCCGAGATGGCTGGCGCCGCGCTGCACAGCCTTGTCCACCGCCTCCGGCGTTCGCAAGCCACAAATTTTTACGTCGATTGCCATGGTGAGCGACCTTGCACGAAAAGGCGTCGAAGTCGAGGCGTTAGGCTGTCGCAGCCGGGTTCAGGAAAAGTCGATCGCGTGCAGAAGCGTTCCGTTGCGCTTCAGCCAGTGCCGGGCTTCCCGGGTCATCGGGCACAGCCTTTCGCAGAGCGACCAGAAATCAGGTCCGTGGTTCATCTGTTCGAGATGCGCCACTTCATGGGCGGCGAGGTAGTCGATCACATAGGGCGGCGCCATGACGATGCGCCAGGAAAAGCTAAGCGCGCCATCGACCGCGCAGGACCCCCAACGGCTGCGCGTATCGCGAAGCGTCAGCGAGGTGATGCGCCGGCCGAGGTTTTTGGCATGCGCCGTGGCAAGACGTTCCAGGTCGAGCCGTGCTTCCTTCTTGAGGAAATCCGCGATGCGGCGGCTCAGATGTTCCGGCGCGCCGCTGACCTTGAGCACGGGCTCCCCATCCTCGACCACGGCTTCTGTAATACCGCGCAGACGGCCGGTGCGGGCAATGCGATGGGCGACGCCGCGCAGGAACAGCATGCCGCCTCCTTCCAAGAGACTTTCACCGGAAAAGCGCGCCATTTTGGCGGTCAGCCAGCTGCGGTGACGATCGAGGAAATCCGTGACTTCCCGCTGTGGTAGTCCGGTTGGCACCGTCAGCCGAAGCGCACGTCCGCCCGGTTCGATCCGCAGCGTCAGCCGCGTGGCACGGCTGTTTTCCTTGATCGTCAGGGGCACGCTGCGTCCGTCGATCGTCATTACCAGCGTCGAGGGCGGCGCTGGCTGCTTCTGCCGTAGGCGGAGGGACGATCTCAAAAGCGGAACCATGGCCTTCCATAGATGATTCGCGACAGGCGACGGAGGGTGCGCCCAATAAAAACCGGCCTGCCCTGGATGGGCAGACCGGCGAAGCACGGAGGCAATTCTCGGCTGGCTTAGTTGCCGGTGTAGCCGGTGATCGGGCCGGTGCCGGCGTTGCGGCGTTCGCGCATGAAGCGGTCGAACTCGTCCTGGTCCTTGGCACGACGCAGCTCGCGAACATAATCGTCGAACTCCTCGCGCATTTCATCCAGGCGACGGCGCTCCTCGTCGAGCCGCGTCAGCTCTGCATCACGCCAGTCGTCGAAGGCGACATTGCCGGTGCGGCCGACGGGGCTGCCACGGCCAAACCCGCGGAGACCGGAGAAGACCGTATCAACAGATGCATTGGCATCGCGCTTGAAGCTCTTCAGGCGCTCGCCGAACAGGATATAGGCGAGCATGGCAAGGCCGAGCGGCCAGAAGACCACGAAGCCCAGCACCATCAAAGCGATGGTCGCGGGCGTCCAGTCCGGTCGGATCAGGGCAGATTGATTCATGGTCACATGTCCTCGTCGAAAAACAGGGTCCGGTTATCCGAACCTTGCTTCTCGATGTGGCCACGCGTGAGTTCGCTCGCAAGACCGAGCTCATTGGAATCGGACAAGTGTCTGTCCGATCTTGCGAATTTCGGCCCAGCAAGAGGGGTCAGGCCGATTTACCGCCTTTGATCACGGCGACGGGTCGTGATTTGCGGTCATGCTGCCTCTGGAAAGCCATGATCCGCGGCGCGATCTCGCGGCGGAAGCGGGAGCCGTTGAAAACGCCGTAATGGCCGACATCCGGCTGGACGTAATGCTGGCGCATCGTGTCCGGAATGTTCGGGCAGATCGTTTGCGCCGCCTCCGTCTGGCCAACGCCGGAGATATCGTCGTTTTCTCCTTCGACGGTGAAGAGCGCCACCTTTCGGATCGCGCTCGTGTCCACCCGCTCGCCGCGATACATCATCTCGCCCTTGGGCAGGGCATGGCGCATGAAGACCGTGTCCACCGTCTGCAGATAGAACTCGGCCGTAAGGTCCATGACGGCCAGATATTCGTCATAGAAATCGCGATGCTTCTCGGCGGCGTCGCCATCGTTCTTGACCAGATGGTCGAAGAAATCCTTCTGAGCGATCAGATGCCGATCCAGATTCATCGACATGAAACCCGAAAGCTGCAGGAAGCCGGGATAGACCGGGCGCATGAAACCGGGCTGAGGGAAGGGAACCGGCATGACCACATTGTCACGGAACCACTCGATCGGCTTCTCCTTGGCCAGCTGATTGACAGCCGTAGGATTGATGCGCGTGTCGATCGGCCCGCCCATCAGCGTCATCGAAGCCGGCGCCAGCGGATCCTTGCGCCCTTCCATGATTGCGGCTGCCGCCAGAACCGGCACCGCCGGCTGGCAGACGGCGATGACATGTGTGTCCGGCCCGAGGAAGTGCAGCATGTCGATGACATATTCGATGTAGTCGTCGAGATCGAAGCTGCCGTCCGCCAGCGGCACCATGCGCGCGTCGATCCAGTCGGTGATGTAGACATCCGAGCTTGGCAGCATGGCCTCGACCGTGCCGCGCAGCAGGGTGGCATAATGGCCCGACATCGGCGCGACGATCAGGACACGCGGGTCGCTGCGGCCGGGGCGTTCCAGGATGCGCTCGAAATGGATGAGGTTGCAGAATGGCTGGCGCCAGACGATCGTCTCGTCGATGGCGATCGCCTTGCCGTCGATGATGGTTTCGGTCAGGCCGAACTCGGGCTTGCCGTAGCGGCGGGTCGATCGCTCGAAGACTTCGAGCCCGGCTGCCAGATTGCGGCCCATATAGGTATGGGCAATCGGGTTCAGCGGATTGGTATAGGCCATGCGCATGGCATCAGCCGCCGCGCGCCACGGCGCCATCATGGCATGATTGATTTCATAGAGCTGGTAAAACATCGATCCCACTCCTCCGTCATCTCTACCTTCAGCGGAGCACCTTGCCCGATCCTGATGTTCGAACGATTCAAACAGAGAATACTGGAACGCGCTTTCCTTGAAGCTAGGCCGATGACTTTCCCTGTCAACGCTTGTCTATAAGCAAGATAGAAAAGAAGCTTTGAGATCCTGTAAAGACGAAGCCTTAATAGCCAGCGAAGGGGTGTTCGGCGGATGGGCCGTCTTCCTCCGCCTCGAAATCGAGCCTCAAGCGCGTCGTGGCGGCAACGAGCGTCGTCACGTCGGTGCCGATCGCCATGAAGTCGGCGCCGAGACGGCGATAGAGCCGGGCCTGCGCGGGATCGAGGGTCATGATGCCGGCCCCCTTTCCGGCGGCTGCGATGCGCGCAAAACCATGCCTGATCGCCTCGGTGACAGCCGGATGACCGGGTTGGCCGAGCAGGCCCATATCGGCCGCGAGATCGGACGGCCCAATGAAGAGCCCGTCGATCCCGTCCAGTGCGGCGATGGCATCCAACGCCGCCAGACCGGCCCGACTTTCAATCTGCACGAGGAGGCAGATCTCGCGATCGGCCGTTTCCAGATAGTCGCCGATCCGGCTGTAGTCCGACGCGGCTCCAAGCGCCGCGCCGACACCGCGCACGCCGCGTGGCGGATAGCGCACCGCGCGCACCAGCCGTTCCGCCTCTTCGACGCTTTCGACCATCGGGATCAAGAGGGTCTGTGCGCCAGCGTCGAGGATCTGCTTGATCATCCAGGTCTCGCCGACCGGAAGACGCACGATCGGATGGCTGGATCGTGCCTGTACGGCTCGTACTTGGGCGGCAAGCAGAGGAAGATCATTCGGCGCATGTTCGCCATCGATCAGCAGCCAGTCATAGCCGCTTCCGCTCAAGATGCCGGCCGCATAGGGGCTCGCCAGCGCAACCCACAGGCCGAGCTGGAACCGGCGTTCCGCCAAGGCCGCCTTGAAGAGATTGCTGGGTGCGGGCATGGGCTTTTCCGATCAGGCGATGCCGCCGAGGCAGACATATTTGATCTCGGTGAACTCCTCGAGGCCGTAGCGCGATCCCTCGCGGCCGAGGCCAGAAAGCTTCACACCGCCAAACGGCGCTTCCGCCGTGGAGATCAGCCCGGTATTGACGCCGACCATGCCATATTCCAGCGCTTCGGCGACCCGGAAGACCCGTGAAAGGTCATTGGCATAGAAGTAGGATGCGAGGCCGAATTCCGTGTCGTTGGCCTGGGCGATGACGTCGGCTTCGTCCTTGAAACGAAAGAGCGGTGCCAGCGGACCGAAGGTTTCCTCGCGCGCGACCGCCATCTCCGGCGTGACATCGGCGAGAATGGTTGCTTCGTAGAAGGTGCCGCCGAGCGCATGCGGCTTGCCGCCCTGGAGAATCCGAGCGCCTTTCGACACGGCGTCGGCGACATGCTCCTCGACCTTTTCGAGCGCCGCTGGATCGATCAAAGGCCCAAGTACGACGCCCTCGTCCAGACCGTTACCGATCTTGAGCCTGGCGACCGCAGCCGTCAGCTTTTCCGCGAAGGCATCATAGACGGCATCCTGGACATAGAGGCGATTGGCACAGACGCAGGTCTGTCCATTGTTGCGGTATTTGGCGATCAGCGCGCCCTCGACAGCCTTGTCGAGATCGGCATCGTCGAACACGATGAAAGGAGCATTGCCGCCGAGCTCGAGTCCCAGCTTCTTGATCGTCGGGGCGGACTGTTCGTAGAGCTTCGCGCCGATCTCGGTCGAGCCGGTGAAGGTCAGTTTGCGCACGATGGGGCTTGCCGTCATTTCGCCGCCGATCGCACTGGCCGAGCCGGTCAGCACGCTGAACAACCCCTTGGGCAAGCCGGCACGCTCGGCAAGAAGGGCGATGGCGATCGCCGAGAACGGTGTTTGCGAGGCGGGCTTTAGGACCATGGCGCAGCCGGCTGCAAAGGCCGGACCGGCCTTGCGCGTGATCATCGCATTGGGGAAGTTCCAGGGCGTGATCGCCGCGACGACGCCGATCGGCTGCTTGAGGACGAGAATACGCTTGTCCGGCTGATGCCCGGGAATGGTGTCTCCGTAAAGCCGACGCCCTTCCTCGGCAAACCATTCGATGAAGCTTGCTCCGTAGGCGATCTCGCCGATAGCCTCGGTCAGCGGCTTTCCCTGCTCCAGGGTCAGAATCAACCCCAGATCCTCCTTGTTTGCCATCATCAGATCGTACCAGGTCCGCAGGATGCCGGCGCGCTCCTTGGCGGTGCGCTTCGCCCAACCCTTCTGCGCCTGTTCCGCCGCCTTGATGGCCTGACGCGTCTCCTCTGCGCCAAGCTTCGGGACATGGCCGATGATTTCGCCTGTGGCCGGGTTCGTCACCGCGATCGCATCGCCGCCTGCCTCGATCCAGTCGCCGCCGACAAGAGCGGCCTGACGGAGAAGCGTCGGATCCTTGAGCGTGGGGGTCATCGAACTGTCCTTTGGTTGGCTGTGACTGAGATATAAACGCTTTGCCGGATGGCGCAAATCCGCCGACGCTTCAGGTCAACGCCGATCGTCGCCGCCCTGGAAACGGTTCGTCCTCGGCAACGCTCTTTTGCTCTGCGCCGGTCGCGCCTAGATGATCCACCGGAGACAGGCGACGTACAGCGCCGCAGACGACAGGAAGGACCTCTGATGCCGATCCAAAGCAACTTTCGCCAGGCTGATTATCCGATCGAGCCCGACTTTCTAAAGCGCTGGTCGCCGCGAGCCTTCACCGGTGAACCGATGAGCGAGACCGAGCTGCTAACCATTCTCGAAGCCGGCCGTTGGGCTCCATCCGCCTTCAATTTCCAGCCTTGGCGCTTCATCTATGCGCTGCGCGATACGCCGGAATGGGATCAGCTGTTCGCGGTGCTGAACGACTTCAACCAGGGTTGGGCGAAATCGGCTTCGGCACTGGTCGTCATCGTATCGAAGACGCATTTTGCAGCACCGGGCGCAACCGAGGAGAAGTTTTCCTACAGCCACAGCTTCGATGCCGGTGCCGCTTGGGGCGCCATCGCCCACCAGGCTCAGCTCTCCGGCTTCCAGGCGCATGGCATGACGGGGATCCATTTTGATAAGGTCAATGGGCTGCTCCGTATTCCCGAGGGTTACCGCGTCGAAGCCGCCGTCGCGATTGGCCGGCAGGGCAACAAGAGCACGCTGCCGGAAGGCCTGCAGGGCCGAGAAACGCCGAGCCCTCGCCGCCCTCTTTCCGAAACCGCCTTCAAGGGCAGTTTCAAGGCTGATTGAGCGACGAAACAGAAGAACGGCCGCTGAAGAGCGGCCGTTGATGCATCAGATATCGAGATTGGCGACGCTGAGCGCGTTTTCCTGGATGAAGTCGCGCCGCGGCTCCACCTCGTCGCCCATCAGCCGGGCGAAGAGACCATCGGCATCGGTCGCGTCGTTGACGCGAACCTGAAGAAGCGACCGGACATTCGGATCCAGCGTCGTTTCCCAGAGCTGCTCGGCATTCATTTCACCAAGCCCCTTGTAGCGCTGCATCGAGAGACCCTTGCGGCCGTTGGCGAAGATCGCGTCGAGCAAGGCGCGCGGACCGCTGATCTCGCGTGCCTCTTCCTTGCGCCGCAGAACCGGCGGTGCGGCATAGAGTTCGGCGAGTTTCGGCGAAAGCTGGTCGATCAACCTTGCATCCTGCGAGCCGATCAGGGCCATGTCGAGGAAAGCAAGCTCCTTCACGCCACGCACCATGCGCTCGAGCCGCAGGCCGCCTTCTGCCGTCACTGCGCCGGCCCAGCCGCGCTCCGTTTCCTCGGCGATGAGATCGAGCCGCTCGGCGAGCATCGACACGATCCGCTCGGATTGGCTGCCATCCTGCAGGCGTTCCGCATTGAGCGCGCCGGCAATGGCCGCCTGCTCGACCACGGAGCGGCTGTAGCGGGAGTGGAGACCGTCGATGAGCGAGCGCAGGCGAAGCGCGTCAGCAATGACCTCGCGCAGATCCTGGCCTGCCCTTACCTCGCCCGACGCGAGTTCGAGACGGGTTTCTTCCAGCCCCATGGAAATCAGATAGTCCTCGAAGGCCTTCTCGTCCTTCAAGTACTGCGCCGACTTGCCGCGCGTCACCTTATAGAGTGGCGGCTGGGCAATATAGAGGTGACCGCGCTCGATCAGCTCCGGCATCTGGCGGAAGAAGAAGGTAAGCAGCAAGGTCCGGATATGGGCGCCGTCCACATCGGCATCGGTCATGATGATGATCTTGTGGTAGCGCAGTTTTTCCGGATTAAACTCGTCCTTGCCGATCGATGTGCCAAGGGCCGTGATCAGCGTGCCGATTTCCTGGCTGGACAGCATCTTATCGAAGCGGGCGCGCTCGACATTGAGGATCTTGCCGCGCAGCGGCAGGATTGCCTGGTTCTCGCGCGAACGTCCCTGCTTGGCCGACCCGCCGGCCGAGTCACCCTCGACCAGAAAGAGTTCCGATTTCGCGGGGTCACGCTCCGAGCAGTCGGCGAGCTTGCCGGGGAGCGAGGAGATATCGAGAGCGCCCTTGCGCCGCGTCAGTTCGCGCGCCTTGCGGGCTGCTTCGCGGGCCGCAGCGGCTTCGGCAACCTTGCCGACCAGGATCTTGGCATCGGCGGGATGCTCTTCGAACCATGTGCTGAGCGCTTCGTTGACCAGGCTTTCCACCACGGGGCGGACTTCGGAGGAGACGAGCTTGTCCTTGGTCTGGGAGGAAAACTTGGGGTCCGGCACCTTGACCGACAGCACGGCCGTCAGCCCTTCGCGGCAGTCTTCCGGCTGTACGGTGACCTTTTCGCGCTTGGTGATGCCCGAGCTGTCGGCATAGGCGGTGACCTGGCGGGTCAGCGCGCCGCGGAAGCCGGCCATATGGGTGCCGCCATCACGCTGGGGGATGTTGTTGGTGAAGCAAAGCACGTTTTCGTGGTAGCTGTCGTTCCACCACATGGCGACTTCGACGGTGATGCCGTTCTTCTCGCCACGGATCGCCACCGGCTTCGTCACCAGCGGCTTCTTGGCACGGTCGAGATAGACGACGAAGGCTTCCAGCCCGCCCTCATACATCATCTCTTCCTGGCGAATGTCGGAATGGCGCTTGTCGGTAAGCAGGATGCGGACGCCGGAGTTCAGGAAGGCGAGCTCGCGCAGGCGATGTTCAAGCGTCCCGTAATCGAATTCGGTCTTGGTAAAGGTCTCGGCAGACGGAAGGAACGTCACTTCCGTGCCGGTCTCGGCTCCGCATTCACCCGTGGCTTTCAACGGCGCATCCGCGACACCATGCGTGAAGCTCATTTCGTAGATCTTGCCGCCGCGACGGATCTTCAGCTTGAGCGAGACGGAGAGCGCATTGACGACGGAAACGCCGACGCCGTGCAGGCCGCCGGAGACCTTGTAGGAGTTCTGGTCGAACTTACCGCCGGCATGCAGCTGGGTCATGATGACCTCAGCCGCTGACACGCCCTCTTCCTTGTGGATGTCGGTCGGAATGCCGCGCCCATTGTCGGTCACCGTTACCGAACCATCCGGGTTCAAGGTCACGGTCACGATATCCGCATGACCGGCCAGAGCCTCGTCGATCGCATTATCGACCACCTCATAGACCATATGGTGCAGACCGGAGCCATCATCGGTATCGCCGATATACATGCCCGGGCGCTTGCGGACGGCATCGAGACCCTTCAGTACCTTGATGGAATCAGCACCATATTCGGCATTGGCGCCGGCGGCTTCAGGCAAATCGGTCATGAAGGGTCTTTCCACGCGTTGCGGCCCGGCAGAACGCGGGCCGGACCGGATCTTTTGCGGCCGCGAATCACTGCGCGCAGCCTTTCCGAATATAGGGATTCCGAACCCGCACTCCAAATGCGAGGAGGGGTGCGAAGGCCGGAAAACCGGGATTACCGACGCTCCTTAGCATCCTTCTCGGCTTTGTCCAAAATCTCCGTCAATTCCGTCAGCCTTGTCGCTGTGAGACTGCGGATTTCTCGGGCAAGCCGGTTGGCAAAGACAGTATGAGCGCTCGACAGCCCGATCGTATCGACCACCACGCGGGGGTCGGACAATGCAGCGAGCGCGAACAGCGCTTCCGCCTCGTCCCAGATGATATGAAAATAGCCAGCGACCCGCTGGAGGAAATCGAAACTCGGCGTTCCCTTGTGTCCATGTTCGAGGGCCGAGAGATAGGCAGCGGACACGCCAAGCGCGGCAGCCATCTGCTTCTGCGTGACGCCCTTCTCGCGACGCAGCGCCTGCATCGCTTCACCAAACGGCGTCATGCCCGCTCCCTCGCCGCAGAAGACAGATCCTTGCGGTTCACGGAAAGGCTCCGCCTTTCTGGCGCGACAGCCGCACATAGAGAGCGCCCTCCCCGCCATGATTGCGCGCTGCCGGCTCGTGCGAGGAGATCAGCGGCCGGAACTCCGGCAGCGAGAACCAGAGAGGAACGGCCCGCTTCAATGCGCCTTCGCTGCCCATCGACGTTCCCTTGCCGGTGATGACCAGAACATGGCGAAGGCCGCGTTCGTGGGCAGTCAGCAGAAAATGCAGGAGCAGTCCATGTGCCTCGCTTTGCGCGAGGCCGTGCAGGTCGATCCGCGCGTCGATCGGCAGATGACCCCGGGCGAGCTTGCGTTTGACCGGCTTTTCGAGCGGATGATGGCGCCGTGGTGCCTCGGGCGCGGGCGAAAGCCGGATGGCCGTTCCAGGAGGGGACAGCTTGGCCGGTGCGGCTGTTGAACGCGCGGCCTGCGGCTCCATAGGTTCCTCCCAGGTCGCGATCTGTTCCATGCGACCCGGCAGGGCTCGAGTCGAGCGGGCGACCTTGCTCCAGAGAACCCGATCCTCCGGACTGAGCGTCTTGTCCTTCCCCATTCCGCCCCCTTCAGCGATAGCGCGGTGCTGCGGTTTTCGGGATCAGAATGAAGAAGTCTGCCGGGTTGCGGACCGCGCCAGCCAGGAAACCGGCATGGTCGCCCGACCCGGTGAAAATGTCGCCGCGCGTGGGGCCGACGATCGCGGAACCGGTATCGAGGGCCAGCATTAGCTTGCGGAATGGTTTTCCGTCATCGATCGACGTCAGGCTATCGCTCGCCAGGAAGAAGGGCGTCCCGAACGTATGGATCAGCCGATCGACAGCAAGCGATCGCCCGGGCTCGAGCGCGACCTTTGCCGCTGCGATCGGTCCGAGATCGGCATCCTCCACCGGCGCTTCCCGGAAGAAAATGAAGGAACGATTGTGCCAGTAGACTTCGTCCGCCTGTTCGGGATGGGCGGTAAGCCACGCGCGGATCGACTGCATGGAAACGGTCTGGCGGTCGATGTCGCCGCGATCGATCAGAAGCTTGCCGATGGCGCTGAACGGATGGCCGCTCTTCGCCGCATAGGTGATGCGGGTGGTGGTGCCGTTCGGATAGACAAGACGCGCGGCACCCTGAACATGAGCGAAGAACACATCCTCCTTGCTGCGCGCATAGGCGATCTCGAGCCCGCGCCCGCTTAAATAACCCTGCTCGATCGCCTGCCGGTCCGGATATTCGCAGACTCCATCCTCGCTCTCGCGTCCGAAGGTGAAGCCAGGGTCGAAACCGGGCGGGCGGTTCGTGTCGTTGATATCCACGAGATCGTCCGGGCGGCGGTAGAAGGGAAAGCGGAACACGCCGTCCGGCGTTGCGCTGACCGGGACGACCGGTTCATAGAAAGCGGTAACGAAGCCGGGAGAGCCGTCGCTTTTCGACAATTGGAACGGTTCGAACAGCGCTTCGAAAAACGCTCGTGCCTCCGCGCCACTGTTCGGAGCGGCAGTGAGAGATGCTTCATAAGCGGGGAGAAGGTCTGCACTGGAGATGCCGAGTGCACCGGTGCGGTGCGGCTTGACAGTTGACACCTGTCGGTGGCACCGGCGCAGCGCGGCGATCAAAGGGGTTGGATCATCCTCGGTCCAGCCTGGCAGGGCGTCGAAGGCAAGCGGACGAAGGGAGAAGTCCATGATGCCGCCTACTCAGCCTTCCGATTCCGTGGCGATCAATTTCCAGTTCGGGTCCCGCGAGCGCGTGTCGCGCGCGAAGGTCCAAAGATCGTTGACTTCCGACACTGCCTCGGCATCGCCATCGATGACTGCGCCTGCCTTGTCGTAGGTAGCGGAGATCAGCTGGCTCAAGATGCGCAAGGTCACGACGGCCTCGCTGTCCTTGACATCAGCGCTGACGATCTCGGCCCGCTCGATGCCCACGAAGGTCGACTTGATCGTTTCGCCTCGCGCTTCGCGCTCCGAAATCGCTGCGTCGAAACCTTCGAAGACATCCTTGGACAGCAGCGTCTTCAGCGACTTCCGATCACCCTCGGCGAAGGCAGTCACGATCATCTCGTAAGCAATCTTGGCACCGTCGACGAACTCTTTCGGATCGAAGGATGGATCGGAATCCTTCAGGCGACGCAGCGTGGCGTTGAGAGGCGTATCCGGCTTTGCGAAGCGGTCGATAGCGCCATAGCGCCCCTCCTCGTCGGACACTGAATCCCGGCGCGGAAGCTGTACGACCTTGCCGTCATTCTCCGGAGCATCAGGCGCTTCCCGTGGAGAAAAAGGATCGACGGGCGGGCGCTCATTCCCCGTTCGCCTCCCCAGAACGCTGCGCAGCTGGAGAAAGATCACGACGGCAGCGACCAGGAAAAACAAGGTGACGAAGTCGAAGGAGCCCATTTCCGTGCGATACCGCCTTTTTCAGAGATGTTTCATACCCATATAGTGCTGATGAACATCTGATTCAAATGTGCCTGGGTCAATCTCCAGGCTGGACACCCTCTTGTGACCGGACCTTTTCGGTCTGTCACTGCGCCCTTGTCAGTTCAACCCCACCACGTCAACAATGTGAGCCGAATGCGACTGTCTTTCATCCCGCTCCTGTTTCTCCTGCTTCCCTTGGCGGAAATCGCGACCTTCATCATGGTCGGCCGCGAGATCGGCGTGGGCTGGACCCTGCTCCTGATCCTCGCCAGCGGCGTTGCCGGCGCCGTGCTGCTGCGCACCCAAGGACTGGGCGTGCTGCGCAAGCTGCAGAGCGCGGCGCAGACGGGAGAGAACCCGGGGCGACAGATCGTGCATGGCGCGATGATCGTCATCGCCGCCTTCTTGCTGATCCTACCCGGCTTCCTCAGCGATGTTGTCGGCTTCCTGCTGTTCATCCCCGCGGTACGCGATTTAGGCTGGCGGCTGATCCGGGACCGAATGAGCGTCGTGACCCGCAGACGGCCGGGCGGTTTCTCCGCCTCCGCCACGGCCGGTTTCGGTCATCCCGAGCCCGGTCCCGTTCGTCCGCGCGAGCAGAGCGAGGTCCGCGTGATCGAACTCGACGAGGATGATTATTCACGCGGGACCGGACCAACAATCGAGAGAGACCCGCGTGATCCGCGGTAGGGCCGACGCAGATCTTGTTCGCTCGGCCTTGTCCGATCGACCTCCCCGTCCGGGGCCGGTTGTAAGGCTTCGGGCGAAATGTTAGATGCCCAAGCCGAGAGAGACCTCAAGGAACAGGCTGATGACCGATACTTCCCCGAATGGCAGCGCCGCTGAAAGCCCGTCGCTGAATATCCTCGCGCAATATATCAAGGACCTGTCCTTCGAAAATCCCGGCGCGCCACGGTCGCTCCAGGCTCGTGACAAGGCGCCGGCAATCAACATCAACGTCAATGTGAACGCCAATCCGCTCTCCGAGAGCGAGTTCGACGTGATCCTCACCCTGTCGGCCGATGCCAAGGATGGTGACAAGACGCTGTTCCACACCGAGCTTGCCTATGGTGGGGTCTTCCGCGTCACCGGTTTCCCGCAGGAGCACATGCTGCCGCTTCTCTTCATCGAATGCCCGCGGCTGCTCTTCCCCTTCGCGCGACAGATCATCGCCGATGCGACCCGCAATGGTGGGTTCCCGCCGCTGATGATCGACCCGATCGATTTTGCGCAGATGTTTACCCAGCGCATGGCTGAAGAGAAGGTTCGCTCGCAGGTTTCCGCCAACGCAAACTGAGCAAACGCTGGCCTCGACGACGACGCCCGGTCCTTGAAAAAGGAACCGGGCGTTTTTGTTTGCATCAGGAACTGATGTCAGCTGTCCGAAGCAACGCTCGGGCGGGCATAGCGCGACCAGATCGCCTTTTCGCCCATCTTGGCAATAAGCGCTTCGTGAGCGGAAACGTCCTGCGGCGTGAGCCTTGGCACGAGCGGGCGCGGCCGTGCCAGCGGTGCGACCACCACGTCGTCGTGCTCTTCGCGCACGCCACCGCCGTCCTGACTGGTCAGCCCGAGCGCTGCCTGCCGCCCGCCGATCATCTCGATATAGACTTCCGCCAAGAGCTCGGAATCGAGAAGCGCGCCGTGCTTGGTGCGGTGTGTGTTGTCGATCCCATAGCGCCGGCACAGCGCATCGAGCGAGTTCGGCCCCATCGGATGCTTGCGTCGTGCCAGGGCCAGCGTATCGGTCACGAGGTCCGGTGACACGGGCGGACGCTCCAGCCGGGCGAACTCGGCGTTGATGAAGCCCATGTCGAACGTGGCGTTGTGGGCGACCCAGCGTGCGCCATCGAAGAACGCGATGATCTCGTCGCAGAGCTCCGCAAAGCTTGGTTTGTCCTTCAGAAACTCGTCGGTGATCCCATGCACGGCGAGAGCATCCGGATGCACCTTGCGGTCACCGGGATTGATATAGCGGTGGAAGAAGCGGCCGGTTGGGAAATGATTGTCGAGCTCGATGCCGCCGATTTCGATCACGCGATCGAGACGATTGTCGAGCCCGGTGGTTTCCGTGTCGAAGATGATTTCCCGCATGACAATCCTTTCAACCCACAGCGCGTGCAAGCAATCGCTCGACGAGATCATCGACCTGACGACGCGCTGCCTCGAGGCCGAGCCCTGTATCGATCAGAAAATCCGCTCGTGCACGCTTGTCGCTGTCAGGCATCTGGCGCGCAAGGATAAGCGCGAATTTTTCCTCCGTCATCCCCGGCCGTGACAGGACCCGTTGGCGCTGGATCTCCAGCGCACAGGTAGCGACGACCACCGCGTCCACGCGATCTTCAGCGCCGGTCTCGAACAGCAACGGGATATCGAGAACGACAAGCTTCGCCCCTGCGTCGCGATGCTGCCTCAGGAATGCGGCTTCTTTCGCGCGCACAAGAGGATGAACAATGGCTTCAAGCCGTGGGAAGCCTCGAGGATCATTTTGCAGGGCTTTGCCAAGAAGAGCACGATCGACATGGCCGGAAAGCGTTGTGCCTGGAAACGCAGCCTCGATCGGCACAACGGCTTCATTCTCGTAAAGCATGTGGACAGCCCGATCGGCATCGTGAACCGGGATGCCACGATCGATGAACATCGCCGCCGTTGTCGACTTGCCCATTCCGATCGATCCGGTCAGCCCGAGAATGATCATCCGTGCCGGTCCATATCGGCGGTGACCAGCGACCGCAAAGCCTCTGTCACCTCCGGCATCTGCCCAAACCAGCGATTGAACCCAGGAGCTGCCTGGTGCAGCAACATGCCAAGTCCATCAACGATCGTCACGCCCTGCGCCTCTGCCTGGGCGAGGATGGGGGTGATGAGCGGGACATAGACGATATCCGTCACGATGGCGCTCTTCTTCAGGCGTGCGAAGGCGAAGTCCGGCACCGGCGTTCCATCCATTCCGAGCGAGGTTGTGTTGATGAAGAGCCCTGCTTCCGGCATCAGCTCATCGATCGCAGCCATGGGATGGACGTGGATCCGATCCCGACCGAACCGATCGGCAAGCTCCTGCGCGCGTTCCATCGTGCGGTTCACCAAATGAATGGTCTTGACGCCCCGGTCGCGCACAGCCTGGAGGATGGCACGACTGGCTCCGCCTGCGCCGAGGACAATCGCGCTATCCGTCTTGTCCCACCCCGGTGCGCGCGCATCGAGGTTCGCCACAAAGCCGATCCCATCCGTGTTGGTGGCATGCAGACGATGATCCTCGAGCCACAGCGTATTGGCTGCGCCGAGCTCCGCACTGATCGCATCGACCTCATCCGCAAGGCCGAAGACTGCTTCCTTATGAGGGATCGTGACATTGCCGCCAACGAAACCGGAGGCCCCAGATTTCAGCTCTTCGATAAAGCGCGGCAAATCAGCCGGAGAGACTTCAACAGCGCGATAGGAACCCGGGATAGCGATCTTCTTGAGCCAATGGCCATGAATGAGAGGCGAGCGTGAATGCTGGATTGGATGACCGATGACGAAGGCATGGTTAACAAATGTTTCACGTGAATCACCCATCGATCCCTCCTATCCGACGCAGGGCCTCAAGAAGAGGCAGCATCGGCAGTCCCAAAATCGTGAAGTAGTCTCCCTCGATACGCTCGAAGAGCTGAATGCCTTCGCCTTCAAGCTGATAGGCCCCGACGCTTCCCAGCACCGTATCGCCTACCCTGTCGATATGTCGCTCCAGGAACGCCTCTGAAGGAACTCGCATGGTCATGCGTGCGCTGGACAGATGTTGCCACAGCACCTCGCCACCACGAACCAGAACCACGGCACTGTTGAGCTGGTGCGTTTGTCCGGCAAGCGATCTGAGATGCGAGACCACGTCCGCCCGATCCGCCGGTTTGTGAAAGACACGAGACCCAAGGGACAAGGTCTGGTCGGACCCGATGACAACCGCATCATCCTCGCATCGTGACGCCACATCCCTGGCCTTCTCTTCCGCAAGGCGCAGAGCCACCTCTTCCGGCGAGGCTCCTGCACTGACCAGACCCTCCTCGATCGCCCGCTCATCGATCGACGCAGCTTGCCAGGAAAATGCGACGCCGGCGTTCTCCAGCAGGCTGCGACGGAACGGACTGGCAGAAGCGAGTATAAGAGGTGGGGTCATGGGGATCCACGTTCATCGCACGAAGGTCGCGGCTTTTGATGCCGCCGGGATTTATCGCAGCCGCGGCCTGAGGGCAACGATGGCTGCTGCCGTCTCTTCGATCGAGCGCCGGGTGACATCGATGATCGGCCAGTTGTTCCGGGCGCAAAGGGACCGAGCATATTTCAGTTCCTCCGCGATCGACGCGCGATCTGTATAATCGGAGCCATGAAATCCCTTGGTCTGGCCCAAGACCCGGTTCTGTCGAACCTGCGATATCCGGTCGGCCGTTGCGATAAGACAGACGACGAGCGGCTTGGTCGCTTCGAGAAGTCGCTCGGGCAACGGCACGCCGGGGACGATCGGAATATTGGCGGTGCGGATGCCCCGGTTGGCGAGATAGATGCTTGTCGGTGTCTTTGAGGTGCGGCTGATGCCGATCAGGACGACATCCGCATCATTGAAGTCCGCAGGCAATTGTCCGTCATCATGATCCATGGTGAAGTTCAGCGCATCGATCCGGGCAAAATAATCTGCGTCCATCACGTGCTGCGCCCCCGACCGGCGACGAGAGGCCATTCCGAGATAGGACTGGAAGAGATCGATGATCGGATCGAGGACCGAGACGGACGGCACGCCGATCCGCTTGCATTCCTCACTGACCAAATCTGCAAGCTCCCGATCGACGATGGTGAAGAGAACGATGCCGGGCGCCGCGTCGATGGCGGAGATGACCTGCAGCAGCTGTTTGCGGTTCCTGATCAACGGATAGACGTGCTCCAGCGCATGATAGGACTGGAATTGCGCAGCTGCGGCCCGGCCGGCCGCGATCAAGGTTTCCCCCGTCGAGTCCGAAATAAGATGCAGATGGAAGTAGTTTTTGTGGCTGTCCACGATGTTCTTCCCGGCCTGTTGACGGCGGTGGATGAGCGGACCCTACGGGCGGGGGCCAGACAGGCGCAAGGGGAAAACCGCCGAGTTGTTCACAAGTGACGGACAGCTTCGTTTCGCGTCATGGCTCTTGTGGAGAAGACTCGCGACGTGACAGATTGCCGCTCGCAATCCCCAGCCTGTCCACAGGCTCGACGACGACAGGTTATGCGCTACATACCTGATTCAAAACCTGAAATTTCTATGTCCCCGCGTTCTTCGCAAGGGAACCGGTTTCCTTACATGAAGGATAGGGGGAACACAGGGGTTGGGGATGTCATGGGTACAGGCTTTAATCCTTGATAGTCACCGACTCTAAGAAATAGAAACTCTTTCAGATTCAGATTTGTTTTAAGAAGGACGCTGTGTGTGAGTGCTCAGAGGCGGAAACTGATGCGGGTTCTCGAAGGGGAGACGGTGTCGCCGCCACCGATCTGGCTGATGCGCCAGGCCGGCCGTTATCTGCCGGAATATCGCGCCACACGCGCTGAAGCAGGATCCTTTCTCGATCTCTGCTACTCGCCCTCCTTCGCAACCGAAGTGACGCTGCAGCCGATCCGTCGCTATGGCTTCGATGCCGCCATCCTCTTCTCGGACATCCTGGTCATTCCTGATGCGCTCGACCGGAACGTGCGTTTTGAAGAAGGGCATGGTCCCCGGCTTGAGCCCATCGATGCGATCGGGATTGCTGCACTCGATCCAGAACCGGTCGCAGAGCGCCTCACGAAGGTCATAGAGGCGGTAGCGAGCATTCGGGCGGCCCTGCCGCAGGAAACCGCCTTGATCGGCTTCTGTGGGGCGCCCTGGACGGTTGCGACATACATGATCGCCGGGCACGGTACGCCGGATCAGGCCCCTGCCCGCCTTTTCGCCTATCGCGAGCCGCAAGCCTTCCAGCGCTTGATCGATCTACTGGCCGATCTGTCCGCCGAGTATCTGGTGGCGCAGATCGATGCAGGCGCCGAGGTGGTGCAGATCTTCGACTCCTGGGCCGGGGTACTGGGAGAGAATGAGTTCGAGCGCTATGCGGCTCGCCCCGTTCGCCGGATCGTCGACAGTGTTCGCTCGCAACGTCCCCAGGCCAAGGTGATCGCCTTTGCAAAAGGCGCTGGCCTGCTGCTGAAGACCTATCGTCAGGCCACGAATGCCGATGCGATCGGTCTCGATTGGACCGTTCCGCTAAGCGTCGCCCGCGAGCTCCAGAAGGACGGACCGGTTCAAGGCAATCTCGACCCCTTGCGCGTGGTGGCTGGTGGCGAGGCTCTGGATGAGGGCATTGATGCGATCCTCGAAGCGCTTGGCCAGGGGCCGTTGATCTTCAATCTCGGCCATGGGATCACGCCCCAGGCCAAGCCCGAGCACGTCTCTCAGCTCGTGGCACGGGTCAGAGGGGCACGATGAGTGACCATCCACAGGGGACCGAACGACAGACGGATCAGCGCGTCGGACGTCGCGCCCACCGGAAGGCACTCGCCGCGATCGTCCTGTTCGTCGGCTTCATCGCCTGTGTCACGGTGTTCGAACCGTCGGATCTCTATCTCTGGATGAAGGCGTTCCACATCGTGGCCGTCATCTCATGGATGGCGGGGCTCCTCTACCTGCCACGCCTTTTCATCTACCATACCGATGCAGCCCCCGGCTCTGCCCAGTCGGAAACCTTCAAGGTCATGGAACAGCGTCTGCTCACCGTCATCATGGCGCCTGCGATGATGATCACATGGGTGCTCGGGCTTTATCTCGCCTGGACGGTCTATGGTTTTCAAGGTGGCTGGCTGCATGCCAAGCTTGCCCTTGTCGCTATTTTGACCGGTGTTCATATGCACTATTCAGCAGCGGCGCGGCGGTTCAGGGACGATGGTCCGCGCCGTACAGCCCGCTACTGGCGCATGGTCAACGAGGTCCCGGCGCTGCTGATGATCGCGATCGTTATCCTGGTCGTCGTAAAGCCGTTCTGATCACGACAACTGCACCTTCGGACAAATCTGCGCGATTTTTGCGGAGGCCCTTGCAGCTCACGGACGGAACCGCTATTTTCCCGCCATCCCGTCTTCAAGGCTCGTGTTCTCAGTTCAGAGCGGCGCTCCTCCTGCCGCTCCTTCAGACACTACGCCCACCCTTCCAGTTCTCCTTGCTAAAGTGTGACCCTCTTCATGGCTGAAATGAAGCTTCAAGACCTCAAGAACAAATCCGCGACCGACCTTCTGGCTTTCGCCGAATCAGTTGAGGTCGAAAACGCCAGCGTCATGCGCAAGCAGGAACTGATGTTCGCGATCCTGAAGATGCTGGCCGCACAGGATGTGGAAATCATCGGTGAAGGCGTTGTCGAGCTTCTGCAGGATGGCTTTGGCTTCCTGCGCTCTGCCAACGCCAATTACCTCCCGGGCCCGGACGATATCTACATCTCGCCCTCGCAAATCCGCCGTTTCTCGCTGAAAACAGGCGATACCGTGGAAGGGCCGATCCGTGGGCCCAAGGAAGGCGAACGCTATTTCGCACTGCTCAAGGTCAACACGATCAATTTCGAGGACCCAGAGAAGATCCGCCACAAGGTGCATTTCGACAATCTGACGCCGCTCTACCCCAATGAGCGGTTCAAGATGGAACTCGAAATCCCGACCTCGAAAGATCTTTCGCCACGCGTGATGGACCTTGTTGCGCCGCTGGGCAAAGGCCAGCGTGGTCTGATCGTCGCGCCGCCGCGCACGGGTAAAACCGTTCTCCTCCAGAACATCGCCCATTCGATCACTGCCAACCATCCGGAATGCTACCTGATCGTTCTATTGATCGATGAGCGCCCGGAGGAAGTGACCGACATGCAGCGCTCGGTGAAGGGGGAGGTCGTGTCTTCCACCTTCGACGAGCCGGCCACCCGGCATGTGCAGGTGGCGGAGATGGTCATCGAGAAGGCGAAGCGCCTGGTCGAACACGGACGCGATGTCGTCATCCTGCTCGACTCGATCACGCGCCTCGGTCGTGCCTACAACACCGTGGTTCCGTCTTCGGGTAAGGTCCTGACCGGTGGTGTCGACGCCAACGCGCTGCAGCGGCCGAAGCGCTTTTTCGGTGCTGCGCGAAATATCGAAGAAGGCGGCTCGCTGACCATTATCGCCACGGCGCTGATTGATACGGGTAGCCGTATGGATGAAGTCATCTTCGAAGAGTTCAAGGGCACCGGTAACTCGGAAATCGTGCTCGACCGCAAGGTGGCCGACAAGCGCATCTTCCCGGCTATGGATATTCTCAAGTCCGGCACACGTAAGGAAGACCTGCTGGTTCCGCGCCAGGATCTCCAGAAGATTTTCGTGCTTCGCCGTATCCTTGCTCCGATGGGAACGACGGATGCGATCGAGTTCCTGATCGACAAGCTGAAGCAGACGAAAACGAACGGCGATTTCTTCGACTCCATGAACACCTGATCGGACAAGCCTGGAATATCTCTGTGCGATCCCCGGCTCTGCCCGGGGATTTTGCGTTTGAGAGGGAGGAATGACGATGAGCAACCGCGATACGATCTTTGCACTATCAAGTGGCGGACTGCCCTCCGGCGTTGCGGTCATCCGGCTCAGCGGACGGCAAGCTTTCTCGATAGGAACAAGTCTCGTCAGGGATCTTCCACCACCTCGGCTGTCCAGCCTGAGAACGATTCGCACGCGAAACGGAGATATTCTCGATCAAGGCATTGTCATTCCGTTTCCTGGACCCGCATCCTTCACGGGCGAAGATTGCCTGGAACTGCATCTCCATGGTGGCCGTGCAACGGTAAAGGCAGTCTTGGACGAGCTCGCCTCCTTCCCGAGTGCCCGCCACGCAGACGCTGGGGAATTTTCACGCCGAGCATTCTTGAACGGTAAGCTTGACCTCGTTGAGATCGAAGGGCTGGCTGATCTGATCTCGGCAGAGACTGAAATGCAGCGGAGGCTTGCCAGCGAGCAGGCGCGCGGCATTCTTTCCAGTCTCTACACTGGCTGGGCTCAGCGCCTGACCCACGCTCGAGCAATGATCGAGGCTGAACTCGACTTCGCAGATGAGGAAGATGTTCCCGGGTCGGTCAGTGCGGGGATCTGGGAGGATATGTCAGCTCTACAGATGGAGATCGATCACCATCTTGCTGCCGGGCACGCAGCAGAGATCATTCGCGACGGGCTACACGTTGTGATCATTGGCGCACCAAACGCAGGAAAGTCGAGCCTGCTGAATGCCTTGGCTCGGCGGGAAGCGGCGATCGTCACCTCAGTCCCAGGAACGACTCGGGACATCATTTCTGTAGACCTTTCCTTAGCCGGATTCCTGGTAAAACTTGTCGATACCGCAGGTCTTCGGGAAACAGACGATGTGGTCGAGCAAGAAGGAATAAGGCGTGCGAGAGAGGCTGCCCTTTCCGCCCATCTCATTCTCCTACTCTCAGAAACGTCCGACGGCTTCCAGCAGATCGAGGATGCATCTGCACCGATTGTGCGCGTGGCAACCAAGATTGATCAGCGACGTGATTCGTGGAATACGGATCCAACTGTGATTGGTCTCTCTACGATCACTGGACAGGGTATGGAAAACCTTGTAGCGCGCCTCGAAGACGCTCTTCCTTCTCTGTCTGGAATGGAATCATTCTCATTGCCATCGCGTGAAAGGCAAAGAGATCATCTTCGGCAAGTCAGCGACGCGATCAGAAGATCTCTCATTGCCCGTCAACTTGACCTGCAAGCAGAGCATCTTCGTCAAGCAGCCCATGCTATAGGTCGAATCACAGGCAAGGTTGATGTTGAGGATCTCCTCGATGTCATCTTCTCCGAGTTCTGCATCGGCAAATAGCGCAACGTAAGCGAGTCTTCGTACGTTTCACGTGAAACAATTGAATCGGAATCGAAATGATCAAGAGCTTCGATGTGATTGTCATTGGAGGCGGCCATGCTGGTACGGAAGCTGCCGCGGCTGCGTGCCGCCTTGGCGCTGCAGTGGCCCTCATCACCCATCGGCGCGATACGATTGGCGTGATGTCCTGCAACCCTGCAATTGGTGGCTTGGGCAAGGGTCACCTTGTCCGCGAGGTTGATGCCTTCGACGGCCTCATGGGGCGCGTCGCCGATGCCGCCGGAATTCAGTTTCGGCTCCTGAACAGACGGAAAGGTCCGGCAGTCAGGGGACCAAGGACTCAGGCGGACAGGAAGCTCTACCGGGAAGTCATGAGCGCGGAAATCGAGGCGCTTGCAAATCTGACTGTCATCGAAGGCGATGTCACTGACTTGATCCGCGACGGCTCGGCAATACGCGGCGTCATCCTTGCGGATGAGCAGCATTACAAAGCCGCTGCAGTGGTGATCACGACAGGAACATTCCTCCGAGGCCTTATTCATATCGGTCAGGAGAAACGCCCAGCGGGTCGCGTTGGTGAGCCGCCCTCGATCGGCCTGTCTCAAACCTTTGCCAACCTCGGTGTCAAGCTTGGCCGGTTGAAGACTGGCACACCTGCTCGCCTGGACGGTCGGACCATTCGTTGGGACAGCATTGGACGCCAAGGCCCGGACGAAGAACCTGTGCCTTTCTCGTTCATGACCGATCACATCCTGAACCGTCAGATCGACTGCGGTGTTACACGAACAACGCCTGAAACACACAGGATCATCGAAGAGAACCTGGGGCAATCCGCCATGTACAGCGGCCAGATCGAAGGTGTTGGCCCACGATACTGCCCATCGATTGAAGACAAGATCGTCAAGTTCGGAGAGCGGGATGGTCACCAAATCTTTCTTGAGCCCGAAGGCTTGGACGACCACACAGTTTATCCAAACGGGATTTCGACCTCGCTGCCAGCCTCCATTCAAGAGAAGTTCATACGCACCATCCCGGGGCTGGAAGCAGTCACAATCCTTCAACCGGGCTACGCCATCGAATACGATCATATTGATCCGCGGGAGCTCTCGCCAACACTCGCCCTGAAGAAAGTAAGTGGCTTATACCTGGCAGGGCAAATCAACGGTACAACCGGGTATGAGGAAGCCGCTGCCCAAGGACTTGTCGCGGGTCTGAATGCTGCGCTCTTCGCTGCAGCGCGTGCACCCTACGTGTTCTCGCGGACCGACTCCTACATCGGGGTCATGGTCGATGACCTCACATCTCGTGGTGTGGCTGAACCCTACCGCATGTTCACATCGCGCGCGGAGTACCGTCTATCACTTCGCGCAGACAATGCGGATATGCGGTTGACGCCGAAGGCCGACGAACTCGGCTGTGTTGGCTTGGCGAGGCGCGAGCGCTTCTCGGCGTGGTCTGCGTCGTTCCATGAATGGAAAACCTTTTTGCAGTCTGTCTCTCTCACACCGAATGAAGCCTCTCACTACGGCCTGAACATCAACAAGGATGGGCAACGGCGGACAGCTTTTGACCTTCTTTCCTATTCCGAGGTCTCACTGGATCGCCTTTCGTCTATCTGGCCAGAGATCGTCGAGATACCGGTCAAGCTTCGCGAAGCGTTGGAAACCGAAGCCCAATACTCCGTATACATGGAACGACAATCCGCGGACATTGCTGTTGTCCGGCGGGAGGAAGAGCGATTGATTCCCGATAGCTTCGACTACTTGCTGCTCCCCGGACTCTCGAACGAGCTCAAGCAGAAACTGGGACGTGTGAGACCGCGAAATCTTGCTCAGCTACAGCAAGTTGACGGAATGACTCCTGCGGCAGCTCTGCTGATCCTCGGGCACATCAGGCGTGATGATCCACGCCAGACGCCCGCGGAGTTGCGCGCATGACGAGTCTCGACCTCCTTCCGCATGTTTCACGTGAAACCTATTCCCGCTTGGAGCAATTTGTCGCGTTGTTCCAGAAATGGGCACGGCACATCAATCTGGTGGCACCGTCCACTCTGTCACAGGTCTGGGATCGCCACGTTAAAGACAGTGCACAACTCTTTGCACTGAATCCGAGCCCTCTTCAGTGGCTGGACCTTGGAAGCGGCGGCGGTTTTCCAGGTGTGGTGACTGCCATCCTGCTTCGTGAAGTTGAAGGAGGATGGGTGCATCTTGTCGAAAGCAATCACAAGAAGGCATCGTTCCTCCGAGTTGCCCTGCAGGAGACTGGGGCGAAAGGCAGTGTGCATTCGGTGCGAATCGAAGATGCTGATGAGGCCATCACTGACATTCAAGCCGTGTCTGCCCGGGCGCTTGCTAGCCTTCCATCTCTCCTGGAAATGATCGTGCCATGGGCGAACAGGAATACAGAGCTTGTCAGCTATCTCCATAAAGGGCGGGATTATGAATCCGAAATCGCTAACGCGCGTGGCAAGTTCCAATTCGATCTGGTAAAGCATCAAAGCAGGGTCGAGCCGGATTCGGTTGTTCTTGAGATTTCTCGCCTGACGCGGCGCCCTATTGCTGCAGGAGCTAGGCATGACGCGCGATAAGAACCGCATCATCACCATCGCGAACCAGAAAGGTGGCGTTGGAAAAACCACAACGGCCATCAATCTCGCAACGGCACTCGCAGCAATCGGCGAATCGGTTTTAATCATCGATCTTGATCCTCAGGGGAATGCCAGCACCGGGCTAGGCATCAACCGTCGTGACCGACTTGTTTCCTCCTACGAGTTGATGATTGGAACCCACGGGATCGCGGAGACTGTCCTGAAGACCGCTGTTCCAAATCTTTCTATCGTCCCCTCAACGATGGATCTTCTTGGGCTGGAAATGGAAATTTCCAGCCATTCCGATCGTGTGTTTCGGCTCCGAAAGGCTGTGAACGCTCCGGACGCCTTGGCCTACGACTATATCCTCGTCGATTGCCCGCCGTCGTTTAATCTGTTGACGATGAATGCGATGGCGGCCGCGCATTCGGTGCTTGTCCCATTGCAGTGCGAGTTTTTTGCTCTGGAGGGGTTGAGTCAGTTGCTCGAAACTGTTGACCAGATCCGCCGGACCGTGAATCCCTCGCTGGATATTCAAGGAATCGTCCTTACGATGTTCGATTCCCGAAATAACCTGGCTCAACAGGTCGTGAGCGATGTCCGGACACATCTGGGAGACAAGGTGTACCATACCTTGATCCCTCGCAATGTTCGCGTATCGGAAGCCCCTTCCTATGGTAAACCTGCTATTCTCTACGACTTGAAATGTGCAGGAAGCCAAGCCTACCTCCAGTTGGCGTCTGAAGTGATTCAAAGAGAACGGCAGCGCAAGGCAGCCTGATCGATTCGGCTTTGTAACGATTGTGGATTGAGTGATGAGTGAAGATCCGACACGCCGGCGGCTCGGCCGCGGTCTTGCAGCCTTGATCGGCGAAATGGACCAGCCAATTGGCAGGGAAAGCGAACCGACCAAGCCGGTTGCTGCCGACCGCAAGATACCGATCGAGTTCATCAGCCGTAATCCGCGCAATCCTCGCCGCACCTTTGATGAAGCAGAACTGCAGGATCTGGCAACGTCGATTCGACAGCATGGCATTGTCCAACCTGTTGTGGTTCGTCCGATGCCGGGCGATCGTTATGAGATCATCGCCGGTGAACGGCGTTGGCGGGCAGCGCAGCTCGCAGGGTTCTCGGAGATCCCGGTTATCCTCCGCGATGTTGACGACCGAACCGCGCTCGAAATTGCGATTGTCGAGAATGTCCAACGGTCCGATCTCAATCCGCTTGAAGAGGCGCTCGGCTATGATCAACTCATGGAAGAGCATGGTTACACACAGAATGATCTCGGCGATATTGTCGGCAAAAGCCGGAGCCATGTTGCGAACAGTCTCCGACTGCTAAAGCTTCCAGAGCCGGTGCGAGAGATGCTCTCCGCCGGCGCCCTGTCGGCTGGCCACGCGCGGGCTCTTATTCCGACCTCCGACCCGACAACCTTGGCCCGTGCCGTCATCGCCAAGGGTCTGTCTGTGCGTGATACGGAAAAGCTGGCACAGAACGATATCCGCCTGCAGAATGCTCCGGACCAAGGGGCGAAGTCGCGGCCTGAAAAGGATGCGGACACGATCGCGCTGGAAAGATCCCTGACGGACAGCCTCGGCCTGGATGTTTCGGTCAGCCATAAGGCGACTGGCGGACACCTCAAGATCAGCTACAAGACGCTCGACCAGCTCGAGGAAATCTGCCGCTTGCTCGAACGTCGGTCTTAGCGGCGCCTTTGCCCAATGGCTTGCGCGAGTGGGCCCGTCGGCCGGCGTAGCACACGGTCCTCTGGTGTCGGTGACCTGAAGTCCTAGCCGCGGCGGGCTTGGGCGGCGACGGCCAGAAGAGCTTGTGCAGCGATGTCGTCTTCCAGTGCAGCCCGGCTACGACTCTGGAAAATCGCTGCCTGTAGTCGTTTCAGGTCACGCGCCAGACCGGCAGGCGTCGCGCTGCGAAGAGCCGCCTCGACAATAGGCTTCCGTCGGAAGTGAAGACCCCGGCCCAGCGTTGCAATCACATCGCCAGCTTGACGCCGCCCTGCGTCCATCTCGCTTCGCATGAGGTCCAGCTGTTGGTACTGCCTTAGACAGGACTGAAGGACGAGGAAGATGGGAGTCTTGGATGCGGTAATCTTTCGCAATGCGGCGGTCAGCTGTTCCATGTCGCCCTTAAGCACCGCGTCGACCGCATCGTCCACAGAGGCGGCACTCGCATCGCCGATGATCTCGGAAATGTGGCTTTCCTCGATGACCGGCATATCGCGGCAATAGAGTGCCAGCTTGGCGATTTCGTTGCGCGATGCGATCCGATCGCCGCCAAGCGAGTCACGCAACAGTTCGCGTGCTTCCGGGGTCACGCGCAGACCTGCCTTCCCAAGCTCTTGATCGATCAGCGCATTCAGGGAACGGGCATCGTCTGCATAGCAAGCAATAGACAACACGGATCGTGCGGTCTCGCCGGCTTTGCGCAACGGAGCGGTCTTCTTCAGGTCGCCAGCCTCGATGAGGAGATAAGCGTCGCGCGGTGGTTCGGCGGCGAGATGGGCAAATCCTTCGATCAGGCCTTTCTCAGAGCCGCTCGCCTTGATCCAAACGAGTCTCTGCCCGCCAAAAAGACCAAGCGCGTTGGCCTCGTCGGCAAGGCGACCAGGCGCTTGCTGCAGATCGCTCCCGTCCAGTCGGATCAACGAAAAAGGATCTTTGAGATCGACCCCGGTTTTTGCAGCGATGGCTGCCGCGCGTTCGGAGATCAACCCCCGGTCCGGCCCATAGAGCAGATAAAGGCGCTGACTGGGTAAGTCACGCTCGATCAGACGGTCAAACTCATGCGACTTGACCTCGCTCACGACAAGCACCCTTCCCGGTCCCGCTGATGGGGCAGCACCTTACCGACCAAGTGCAGCTGCGAGATCGGCGCGGATGATTTCCGCGAGCTCTTTCGCTGCCCGGTCCTGGCCGTCTCGGATAGCGCGGAGTTTGGCAAATTCCTGAACCGGAAAATCGACAAGCGCGATGGCCGATCGGCTACCAGACCGGATGGTTTCACCCGTCTTGACGCGCGTCAGGTTGTAATCTGCCCGAACGACGACCCGGCCAGCTGCGGCCATGTCACGATCGTTGCGCTTGTCATAGAGAACGTTGCGGGTCTCATGCGTGACAGTCAGGGCGAGATTGTAGTCGGCAACCGCTGGCTCGCCAGCGCCTCCGGAGGTGAGGAAGATCAGGCTGTTGCGAACCTGCTGACCCACGCGATCCGTGGCTTCGGAAATCTCGATCGCCCCCAGCGCCTTGGCCGGGCCCCCGGCAGCGCCGTCCGCATAGAGCGGCCGAACCTGGCAGCTGCTCAGAGAAAGGGTCAAGCAGGCTGCAAGAGCAGCCATGGTCAAATGTCTTGCGCGAGCAGCAAAATCAAACGACGACATTCACGATCCTCTGCGCAACGACGATAACCTTCTTCGGCACCCGGCCATCCAGTGCTGTGCGGACGGCCTCGAGCTCCAGCGCAGCGCGCTCTACGGCACTCTGATCGGCATCCCGCGCGATTGTCAAATCACCCCGCTTCTTGCCGTTGATCTGCACGGGCAAGGTGACGGTGTTCTCGACCACGAGCGCATCATCATAGCGCGGCCAGGCAGACTCGGCGATCAAAGTGGTTCCACCGATCTCGACCCAGCACTGTTCTGCCAGATGCGGCATGATCGGGGCAAAGAGATGGATGAGGATCTCGACCGCATCCCGCAGGGCGCCAGCCATGGCAGCATCGTCGCTGGTCTTGGCCAGTTCGGTCAGCGGGCCGGCCAGCGTGTTGACGAGCTCGTAGAGGCGGGCAATGGCCTTGTTGAAGTTCAAGCGGTCGTAATCGGCCTCGACTGCCTTCAAGATGCGATGCGCTGCCTGCGACACAGCAAGGCCCGTTCCGTCTCGTGCAGGTACAGGCTTGGCGGCTGCGAGCGCCTGTGCCGCTTCGCTGATCAAACGCCAGATGCGCTGAACCAGACGGTGCGCGCCCTCGACGCCTGCCTCCGACCAGATCACGTCACGATCCGGCGGGGAATCCGACAGAACGAAAAAGCGGGCCGTGTCGGCGCCATAGGAGGCGATGATGTCGTCGGGATCGACGACATTCTTCTTCGACTTCGACATCTTCTCGATCGAGCCGATCTCGATCGGTTCCCCGGTTTCGATCAACACGGCGCGTCGCACCCCGTCGACCTCGTCGATCCGCACTTCGGCTGGCGAAACCCAGTCCCGCCCGTTTTCTCCCGCTCGGCGGTAGGTCTCGTGCACAACCATGCCCTGCGTGAACAATCCACGGAACGGTTCCGCAATGTCGGCATGGCCGGCCACGCTCATGGCGCGGGTAAAGAAGCGAGAATAGAGCAGATGCAGGATCGCATGCTCGATGCCGCCGATATACTGGTCCACCGGCATCCAGCGGTTCGCCGCAACCGGGTTGGTCGGTTGCGCTTCCCACGGCGCGGTGAAGCGCATGAAATACCAGGAGGAATCGACGAACGTGTCCATCGTGTCGGTTTCACGCCGCGCATCGGCTCCGCATTGCGGACAGGCGACGTGGCGCCAGGTCGGGTGGCGGTCGAGCGGGTTGCCCGGCTTGTCGAACGTCACATCGTCCGGCAGCTTGACCGGCAGGTCTTCCTTCGGCACCGGAACCACACCGCAGGCGTCACAATGGATGACCGGGATCGGGCAGCCCCAATAGCGCTGGCGCGAAATACCCCAGTCACGCAAGCGGAAGTTCACCTTGCGCTCCGCCTGTGGCCGGCCATCCAGCATTGTGCCTTCGAGCTGACTGGCCACGCGCTCGAAGGCTTCTTCTGTCGAGAGTCCATCAAGGAAACGGGAATTGATCATGACGCCATCGCCCGTATAGGCGGTGTCGCCGATGGCGAAGGTCGCAGCGTCCCCATCCTTCGGCATGATCACCGGCACGACCGGCAGACCGTATTTGCGCGCGAAATCCAGGTCGCGCTGATCGCCGGACGGGCAGGCGAAGATCGCGCCAGAGCCGTAATCCATCAAGACGAAATTGGCGATATAGACCGGCAGTTCCCAGGAAGGGTCGAGTGGATGGCGAACCTTCAGCCCGGTATCGATACCCTTCTTCTCGGCGGTCTCGAGGGCTGCGAGAGACGTTCCCGCACGGCGGCATTCTTCACAGAAGGCGTCAATCTCGCCGTTACCGGCTGAAAGCGCCTTGGCAAGCGGATGGTCGGCGGCAATGGCGACGAAAGAGGCGCCGAACAGCGTATCCGCACGGGTCGTGTAGACCTCGATCTCGGTGTCGTTGCAATCCTTCGGGCTTTCAACCAGCGGCCAGCGAATGGACAGGCCCTCCGAACGGCCGATCCAGTTCTTCTGCATCAGCCGTACCTTCTCCGGCCACTCGGTCAGCGTGTCCAGCGCGTCGAGGAGATCCTGGCTGAAATCGGTGATCTTGAAGAACCACTGCGTCAACTCGCGCTGTTCAACCAGGGCGCCAGAGCGCCAGCCACGACCATCGATCACCTGCTCGTTGGCGAGGACCGTATGATCGACCGGATCCCAATTGACCTTGGATTGCTTGCGGTAGACGAGGCCCTTTTCAAGAAAATCCAGGAACAGGTGCTGCTGCTGCTGGTAGTAGGCGACATCGCAGGTGGCGAATTCGCGGCTCCAGTCCAGCGACAGGCCCATGACCTTCAGCTGCGCACGCATGGAGGCGATGTTCTGATAGGTCCAGGCTGCCGGATGCACATGGCGTTCCATGGCCGCATTTTCCGCCGGCATGCCGAAGGCATCCCACCCCATGGGGTGAAGAACGCTGTAACCGCGCGCCCGCTTGTACCGCGCCACGACATCGCCCATCGCATAGTTTCGCACATGGCCCATGTGGATCCGCCCCGAGGGGTACGGGAACATCTCCAGCACGTAGTATTTCTCGCGCGGATCGTCGTTGTCGGTCGTATAGACGCCGCGTTCCTCCCAGACCCGCTGCCAACGGGGCTCGGCGTCGCGCGGATTGTAGCGTTCGGTGGCCATAAGCGTCATTTTCCGGATTGGTGGCTCGGTCATTCCCCGGCGTCGGCATGTCTTGGAAGGCTGCAGGCAAACGCCTGCAAAGCGTCGCCATCGGAGCGTTTTGCGCGCAGACCTTCACCATGAAACGGCGTGAGCGTCAAGTTTTTGAGCACGTGCGCGCGGGCTCGCTGTTGGCGTTCACGAAGCTTGCGCCTATAGGCAGAGCGAGAGTTCGAAGCAGGGAGCCGATCCATGAGCAGTGCCGACAACTATGCCGAGATCACCGCCCGGATCGGAGCGGCCTGTCGCGCATCCGATCGGCAGCCGGAGACGGTGACGCTGGTCGCGGTCTCCAAGACCTTCGGGGAAGAGGAGATCCGCCCTGTCCTCAATGCCGGCCAGTGCGTCTTTGGCGAGAACCGGGTTCAGGAAGCGCAAGCAAAGTGGCCGGCGTTGAAAGCCGATTATCCGGGTCTCGTCCTGCATTTGATTGGCCCCCTGCAATCCAACAAGGCAGGCGATGCCGTAGCCTTGTTCGATGTGATCGAAACAATCGACCGCGAGAAGATCGCCCGGGCCGTGGCGGACGAAATGGCGCGCCAAGGCAGGACCCTGCGTCTCTATGTTCAGGTGAACACGGGGCTAGAGCCCCAGAAGGCCGGCGTGGCGCCCGATGAGGTGCCAGCCTTCCTTGCGCTCTGCCGTGCCGAGCTTGGACTGACGATCGAAGGGCTGATGTGTATTCCGCCGGCGGAGGAAAACCCTGGACCGCACTTCGCGCTTCTGGAGCAGCTTGCGCGAGACAATGCCGTGGAAAAGCTTTCCATGGGTATGTCCAGCGATTTCGAGACCGCCATTGCTTTCGGTGCGACCAGTGTCCGGGTGGGATCCGCGCTCTTCGGTGCCCGTTAGAAAGCAGATGCTGCAAACGAAAACCCGGCACGGAGCCGGGTTCTGCAGGCAAAAATCGGAGCGATCGCTTAGTAGCGATCGTCGTCTTCGTCGTCCGGCGTGGTGGACTTGAGCGACTTGAGCTTGGCAAAGACGGCGTCGGCGTCCATTTCCGGCTCTTTCTCCTCGTCGCGGTCATAGCCGAAGGCGTACTTTTCCGTCTCGCGAGCTGGCTCCAGCGTGGCGCCCATCTCTGCCGCGGTCGGCAGCGGACGGCCCTTTGCTGCGCGCTCGACCTCGAGATCCAGATCGATCTGGCTGCACAGGCCAAGCGTCACCGGATCCATCGCCGTCAGGTTGGCGGAGTTCCAGTGCGTGCGCTCGCGAATCTGCTCGATCGTCGACTTGGTGGTGCCGACGAGACGTGAAATCTGCGCATCCTTCAATTCGGGATGGTTGCGTACCAGCCAGAGAATGGCGTTCGGACGATCCTGTCGCTTGGAAACGGGGGTGTAGCGCGGGCCCTTGCGCTTGGATTCAGGCACACGAACCTTGGGCTCCGAAAGCTTCAAACGGTAGGCAGGATTGCCCTCGGCTCGGGCGATTTCCTCGCGCGACAGCTGGCCGGTGCCGATCGGGTCGAGGCCCTTGATGCCCTGAGCGGACTCGCCGTCGGCGATCGCCTTGACCTCAAGCGGGTGCAGCTTGCAGAACTGGGCGATCTGGTCGAATGACAGCGCCGTGTTGTCGACAAGCCAGACGGCGGTGGCCTTGGGCATCAGCAACTGTTGGGCCATAGATATAGTCCTTCTGTCCGTCCGCGCCGGTGTCGCGGGCCGTGGAATACCACTGATTTCCGGGAATAGGCGGCTCTCATACGCGCTTTGTCGCAGAATTGCAATTCTTATGGAGCAACGGACCATTGTCTAATTGCCGTCCTCTTCAGCGCTGATATGTAGGGGGCAAACGACGCGACGAGGGCCGTGTCGGGAGGGTATCGCAGGGAGGATGACGCGGATGTCCGACAAGACCTATCCGATTGAACAGGCAATCAAAGACCAAGCGCTGATCGACGAGGCCACCTACCAAGACTGGTACGAGGCAAGCATTCGCGACCCTGATGCATTCTGGGGCGAGCATGGTCGTCGCATCGATTGGTTCAAACCCTATACCAAGGTCAAGAACACCTCTTTCCTTGGGAATGTCTCTATCAAGTGGTTCGAGGACGGCACGACAAACGTGTCGCACAACTGCCTCGATCGCCATTTGGAGACACGGGGCGACCAGGTCGCCATCATTTTCGAAGGTGACGATCCCTCTGTCGATCGCAAGATTACCTATCGCGAGCTCCACGCCGGCGTTTGCCGGATGGCCAATGTGCTGTTGGCGCGTGGGGTCAGGAAGGGCGACCGCGTCACCATCTACATGCCGATGATCCCGGAGGCTGCCTACGCCATGTTGGCCTGCGCCCGCATCGGCGCGGTGCATTCCGTCGTCTTCGGCGGCTTCTCGCCCGATGCCCTGGCGGGCCGCATCGTCGATTGCCGTTCGACCTTCGTGATCACCTGCGATGAAGGCGTGCGCGGTGGCAAGTCGATCCCGCTCAAGCAGAACACCGACAAGGCCGTCGAAATTGCTGCCAAGCAGGATGTCGCTGTCGAGACGGTCCTCGTCATCCGTCGTACGGGCGGAAAGATCGCATGGAATGACGGTCGCGACATCTGGCACCACGAGGCCGTCGACACCGTGGATGCCACCTGCCCGCCGGTCGAAATGGCTGCCGAGGATCCGCTGTTCATCCTCTATACGTCCGGCTCCACCGGCAAGCCCAAGGGCGTCCTGCACACGACGGGCGGCTACCTCGTCTATGCCGCAATGACGCATGAATATGTGTTCGATTATCACCCCGGCGATATCTACTGGTGCACGGCCGATGTCGGCTGGGTCACGGGCCACTCCTACATCGTCTACGGGCCGCTGGCGAACGGTGCGACGACGCTGATGTTCGAAGGCGTGCCGAATTTCCCGGACCATGGCCGGTTCTGGGACATTGTCGACAAGCATCAGGTGAATATCTTCTATACCGCTCCGACCGCGATCCGCTCCCTGATGGGTGCAGGCGACAGTTTCGTGAAGCGGTCCTCGCGCGCATCGCTGCGTATTCTGGGAACGGTGGGAGAGCCGATCAATCCGGAAGCCTGGCAGTGGTATTACGATGTTGTCGGTGACGGGCGGTGTCCGGTGATCGACACCTGGTGGCAGACGGAAACCGGTGGCCACATGATCACCCCCCTTCCCGGCGCGACCGCTCTCAAGCCTGGTTCAGCCACCAAGCCGTTCTTCGGCGTCAAGCCAGAGCTTGTCGACAATGAGGGCACCGTGATCGAGGGTGCGGCGGATGGCAACCTCTGCATCGCCGATAGCTGGCCTGGCCAGATGCGCACAGTCTATGGCGACCACGAGCGCTTCGTTCAGACCTATTTCTCGACCTATAAGGGCAAATACTTCACCGGTGATGGCTGCAAGCGCGATGCCGACGGCTATTACTGGATCACGGGCCGTGTGGACGACGTGCTGAACGTCTCCGGCCACCGGATGGGAACCGCGGAAGTCGAGTCCGCCCTGGTCAGCCATGACTCCGTCTCGGAAGCAGCCGTTGTCGGCTATCCGCACGACATCAAGGGGCAAGGCATCTATTGCTACGTGACCCTGATGGTTGGCCAACAGGGATCGGAAGATCTCCGCAAGGCGCTCGTCTCGCATGTTCGCAAGGAGATCGGGCCGATCGCCTCGCCGGACAAGATCCAGTTCGCCCCAGGCCTGCCGAAGACCCGGTCCGGCAAGATCATGCGGCGTATTCTGCGGAAAATCGCCGAAGACGATTATGGTGCTCTCGGGGACATTTCCACCCTGGCAGATCCTGCCGTTGTCGAGGACCTGATCGAAAACCGCCAGAACCGACGCCACGCATAGGACCAAGCCGGCGCGGCTCAGCCGTGCCGGCGTCCGTTCCGGCTAGAAATCGATGGCGCGGCCGGCAATTTCCCAATCGCCGAACCGGACCGGCTCAGCGCCGCCTCGACCACCAACCTCCTTCGGCAGCTCCAGTTCGGCTTGGGCTCGACGGCGCTCTTCTGCCTCCTTCAGGGCGCGCTGCGCAGCAGGCGAGAGAACCTTCTCCATCGGCCGTGCCCCGGTCTCCTGATCATCCTGCATAAGGATATCCTTTCCACAGTTGACGAAACAGCTCCTGCTTCCCACGTTTGCAGGAGGATGTGCCGGACATATAGGCGCGTAGCGCCCGCTTCGCATCCCGTGATTCACGTGAAACCGGCTTTGCTTTGGAGAGCTGCATGAACCTCGTTCGGACCGCGATGCTGCTGGCCTTCATGACCGCCCTGTTCATGGCGGTCGGCTTCCTGATCGGGGGACGCGGCGGCATGATGGTCGCTCTCCTCATCGCAGCGGGCATGAACTTCTTTTCCTACTGGAACTCGGACCGGATGGTCCTGAGCATGTATGGGGCTGTGGAGGTCGATGAACGCAGTGCTCCTGAGTATTACGGCATCGTGCGCGACCTCGCTGCACGGGCCGGTCTCCCGATGCCACGCGTCTATGTGATCGACAGTCCGCAGCCGAATGCCTTTGCCACCGGCCGCAACCCGGACAATTCTGCCGTCGCAGCCTCGACGGGCCTGCTCCAAAGCCTGAACTACGATGAAGTCGCAGGCGTCATGGCGCATGAGCTGGCGCATGTGCAGAACCGCGACACGCTGACCATGACCCTGACCGCGACCCTTGCCGGCGCGATCTCCATGATCGGCAATTTCGGATTCTTCCTCGGAGGAAACCGGGAGAACAACAATGGCTTCGGTGTGATCGGCACGCTGGCGGCGATCATTATCGCCCCGCTCGCGGCCATGCTGGTCCAGATGGCTATCAGCCGCACCCGCGAATATTCGGCGGATCGGCGGGGAGCGGAGATTTGCGGAAAGCCGCTTGCGCTTGCCTCCGCACTTCACAAGATTGCAGGTGCCGCTCATGCAGTCCCGAACATGCAGGCAGAGCGGAACCCGGCGACCGCGCATATGTTCATCATCAATCCGCTGAACGGCCAGCGGATGGACAACCTGTTTTCGACCCATCCTGCGACGGAAAACCGGATTGCGGCGCTCCAGCAGATGGCAAGCGAATTTCCGTCTACACCGTCCTTTGGCTCGACCTCGCCCGTGCGAGCTGATAGGCCGACGCGCACTGGTCGATCTGTTCCCACAACGGGGCCCGGCCGCTCGACCCCTCCAAGAGGCCCATGGTCCTAAATGTCAGAACGTTCCGATTCGGCCGCGAAACGGTCTCGACAACCTTCGAAACCGCTGACTGCAGCTAAGCCTGGGTTGGAAGCGCGGCAGACAGCCGGAAAGCTTCTTGGCGCCGTCCTCGACAAACATGTCTCGCTCGACGGACTGCTCGATCCTGTCAGCGGCAATCCTGCATTCCGTGCTCTCCCAGATGCGGACCGCGGTCTGGTCAAAGCAATCCTTCATGCCTCCCTTCGCAACTTGCCGCATATCGAAACGATGCTGGCAGGCCTGGTCTCCACTCCGCTACCGGAAGGTGCCCGCGCACTGCAGCATACGCTGATCGTCGCCGCTGCGCAGATCGTCTATCTCGACGTCCCCGATCATTCTGCCGTGGATCTTGCTGTCGAGCAGGCGCAGGCCGATCCGCGAAGCCGCCGTTTTGCCAGCCTGACCAATGCCATTCTCCGCCGCCTTTCTCGGGAGAAGCAGGATTTGCTCCCCGCCGTTGCCGCTTCGGTTCCTGCAGTCCCGGCATGGTTCTACGCGCGCCTGACGGACATTTACGGCGATTCGCATGCGAAACGAATAAGTGAGGCGCAGCTGCAACCGAGCGCGATCGACCTCACGGTCAAAGGGGATCCTTCCGTCTGGGCCGAGCGCCTGGGCGGAACTGTCCTTCCAACAGGATCGGTTCGTCTTCCTGCCTTTGAAGGCCAAGTCTCGTCCCTCCCCGGTTTCGAGGATGGAGAATGGTGGGTCCAGGATGCAGCGGCTTCTCTGCCTGCCCAGCTTTTTGGTCCGCTTGCCGGTCATCGTGTCGTCGATCTTTGTGCAGCTCCGGGCGGCAAGACGGCCCAATTGATTGCAGCCGGGGCGGATGTGACCGCGCTCGATCAATCGCCAAACCGTATGCGCCGCCTGCGCGGCAATCTGGAGCGCCTTGGCTTCGCGGCAAAAACGGTCGAAATCAACATGGCGGAGTTCACGCCTGACCGGCTGTTCGATGCAGCCTTGCTCGACGCGCCCTGCTCCTCGACCGGCACGATCCGCCGCCATCCAGACGTTCCCTATACCAAGGGGCCCGCCGATATAGAAAAGCTGGCCGGCCTGCAGGAGCGCCTGCTTCGCCACGCGCTCACGGTCGTCAAGCCAGGCGGGCTCGTCGTTTTCTCCAACTGCTCGCTGGATCCGATGGAGGGCGAGGAGATGGTGGACCGTCTCGTTGCAGCCGGTCTTTGCCACCGCGTCCCCGTGGATTCCACACGTTTCCCCGGTCTGACTGACGCTGTGACGGCGAAGGGCGAGATCCGCACCACTCCGGCCATGCTGCCGGCAACGGACGGTTTTGCCGGTGGACTGGATGGTTTCTACGCCGCCGTCCTGCGCCGCCCTGCCTGAAACCCCTTGCGCGAAAGCGGGCAAAGGGTACTTTCTCCATCATCTCTTATGGTTAGCTCAGGCTTAACGTGCCATAATCGTCGTCGGGCTTCGGACAGGCGTTCGGGGGGCGGGACAGGTTTTCAAAACAGACAATGCCAGTATTTGAGCGTCGGCGATTGTTTTCACTCTACGCGCAGGAGGCATGGCGACGTGCCTCCAGCCGCTGGGCGCTTGGCCGCAAATCCGTGCTCCGCTTTTCCGGCAGTGCGCCGGATCGACTGATCGTGGCACCGACGGATCTTCGACAGATTGATCCCTTCATCGCCCAGGAAATCGTCGACGGCCGGTTTCCGCTTTCGGGTCGCGTGCTCGACACTCACGGCGAATCGCCCTTCGAGATCGATCTTCCTTCGCGGGATTTTGCGCTCCGTCTTCACGGCTTCGGCTGGGTACGGCACATGCGCGCGTTGAAGCGCGAAGAGGATCTGCTGACGCTGAAATATCTCGTCAATGGCTGGATCGCATCCCATGGCCGCTATGTGAAGGGCATCGCCTGGGAACCGGAGGTCGCCGCACAGCGGCTGATTGCCTGGCTTTCCCACTCCCCGGTCATCCTCAAGACCGCCGATCACGGCCTTTACCGGCGCTATCTGAAAAGCCTCGCCTTTCATGTGCGCTATCTCAAGCAGCTGGCGCCGCTTGCGCCGGAGGGCGAGGCGCGGTTGCGCGTCCGTGTCGCGCTGGCCTTCGCGTCGCTCTCCATGCCCGCCTCTCCCTCGTCGATCCGCAAGGCGGCGCGCCATCTCGATCTCGAGCTCGATCGCCAGATCCTGCCCGATGGCGGCCATGTCTCGCGCAATCCCCGTGTGGCGCTCGATCTTCTCCTGGATCTCCTGCCGCTGCGCCAGACCTATGTCAATCTTGGCCATGATGTGCCGTCGCGGCTGATACCCTGCATCGACCGCATGTATCCGGCCCTTCGCTTCTTCCGCCATCAGGGCGGCGAGCTGGCGCTGTTCAACGGATCGACCTCCTGCCAGGCCAACGAACTGATGACCGTGCTGCGCTACGACGAGACGGCCGGCGCGCCTTTCAAGGCTCTGCCGGACAGCCACTACCAGCGCCTCTCGGTCCAGGATGTTGCGGTGATGATCGATACCGGCCCGCCGCTCTCTCCCGCCCTGTCGCGCACAGCCCATGCAGGCTGCCTCTCCTTCGAGCTCTCTTCCGGTCGACACCGGTTCATCGTCAATGCCGGTGCGCCCCGGTTTGCCGGCGAGCGCTACCGGCAGATGGCGCGCCTGACGGCGGCGCATTCCACGGTCACCATAGGAGACCGGTCCTCGGCCCGGCTCTCCGAATCCCGCTTTCTCGGACCGATCATGACCGGCGGTCTGACCCGCGTCGAGGTGACGCGCGAAGGCAACGCCTCGGGCGACTGCGTCGTCGCCAATCACGATGGTTATCTCAAAGCCTTCGGCCTGCTGCACGAGCGCGATCTCAGCCTCAACCCTGCCGGCACCGTTCTGCGCGGACGAGACCGTGTGATGCGGGCCGATCGCAGTGATCCTGATCCGGCCGACACCACCGAGGCGGTTGCCCGCTTCCATCTCCACCCGGCCATCGCCTATCGGCGCCAGGGGCCACACGAGGTCTGGCTGGTCGCGCCGGATGGCGACAGCTGGCTGTTTACCTGCCGCGACGGCGAGATTCTGATCGAGGAGGATATCTTCTTCGCGGATGCATCGGGCCTTCGCCAGTCGAGCCTGCTCGCGGTGCCCTTCACGGCCGGCAGCACGGCCGAAATCCAGTGGCTGCTTTCCCGCAAGGTTTAGGCTTGGCTGTTCCTTCACCGGGCCAGCTGTGTTAACGGCAGCGCCATGTCCGTCCTGCAGCGGCGCCTTCTTCCCGCCTGTCGCCCTGCCCAGCCTGGAGCTTCCCCATGGCCGTCGCCTCTAAGCACATCCCTGCCCCTGATCGCGTGACCGTCAAGACCGCGCTTCTCTCCGTGTCGGACAAGACCGGCATCGTCGAGCTGGCGCGCGCGCTTTCGCAGCGCGGTATCGCGCTCGTATCGACCGGCGGCACGCACAAGGCGCTATCGGAGGCCGGTCTGCCGGTGCGCGACGTTTCGGACCTGACAGGGTTTCCCGAGGTCATGGATGGCCGGGTGAAGACGCTGCACCCCGGCGTTCACGGCGGCCTGCTCGCCATTCGCGATGATGCCGACCACGTGGCCGCCATGCAGGCCCATGGCATTGCCGGCATCGACCTGGCGATCATCAACCTCTACCCTTTCGAGGAGGTTCGGGCCAAGGGCGGCGACTATGCGACCACGGTCGAGAACATCGACATCGGTGGCCCGGCCATGATTCGGGCGGCGGCCAAGAACCATGCCTATGTGACGATCGTGACCGATGCGCGGGACTATCCGCGGCTCATCGAGGAACTTGACCAGGGGGCAACGTCGCTTGCCTTCCGCAAGCAGATGGCGGCCAAGGCCTATGCGCGGACCGCGGCCTATGACACCGCCATTTCCGGCTGGTTTGCGGAGGTGCTCGACACGCCGATGCCACAGCACCGCACGATCGGCGGCGTGCTGAAGGAAGAGATGCGCTACGGCGAAAACCCGCACCAGAAGGCGGGTTTCTACGTCACCGGCGAGAACCGGCCCGGCGTCGCCACGGCCACACTGCTGCAGGGAAAGCAGCTCTCCTACAACAACATCAACGACACCGATGCGGCCTTCGAGCTGGTTGCCGAGTTTCCGGCCGAGAAGGGCCCTGCCTGCGCCATCATCAAACACGCCAACCCCTGCGGCGTTGCCACCGGTGCCAGCCTGATCGAGGCTTATCGGCGGGCGCTGGGCTGCGATTCCACCTCGGCCTTCGGCGGGATCATTGCGCTTAATCAGGAACTCGACGGCGAAACGGCGGAAGAGATCGTCAAGCTGTTTACCGAGGTCATCATCGCACCGGCTGTCAGCGAAGCGGCCAGGGCCGTCATCGCGCGCAAGGCCAATCTGCGCCTGCTCGTCACGGGCGGGCTGCCGGACCCGCGCATTCCTGGCCTCACAGCGAAGACGGTCGCTGGCGGCCTGCTCGTTCAGACCCGGGACAACGGCATGGTCGACGATCTTGATCTCAAGGTCGTGACCAAGCGCGCGCCGACTGCGACAGAGCTCGAAGACATGAAGTTCGCCTTCCGTGTCGCCAAACACGTCAAGTCGAACGCCGTCGTGTACGCGAAGGATGGACAGACAGTCGGGATTGGCGCGGGCCAGATGAGCCGGGTCGATTCCGTGCGCATCGCCGCCATCAAGGCCGAAGATGCCGCCCGGGCCATGGGTCTCGAAAAGCCGTTGACCATCGGCTCGGCGGTCGCCTCGGAAGCTTTCCTGCCCTTTGCCGATGGGCTTCTTTCGGCGGTTGCGGCCGGTGCCACTGCCGTCATTCAGCCCGGCGGCTCGATGCGCGATGACGAGGTGATTGCCGCGGCCGACGAAGCGGGCATCGCCATGGTCTTCACCGGCATGCGCCACTTCCGCCACTAACGCCCGCGAATGGCTTCAATCCCGCCTTCAGCCGCGAACCGGCTTGTTGGCGGGATAGGGTGTTGCAAGCAGGACCAGAAGACCGACGGCGAGAAACACGATCAGCGCCGTCATGCCGATGCGGGCGGATCCGGTTGCCAGCGTCAGCGAGGCGACGCTGGCCGGTGCGAGGAACGAGGTCGCACGGCCGGAGAGGGCGTAGAGCCCAAAATAGCGCCCTGCCTCTCCTACGGTCACGCTGCGTGCCAGATAGGACCGCGCCGAGGCCTGGACAGGGCCGAAGGCGATGCCGACCAGGAGCCCGAAAAGGACATAGGCTTTCTCAGCCGCGGTGCCGAAGAGACCCCCGCTGTCGTCCGTCGAGAGCGGAACAAGTCCGAACAAAGTAAATCCCGGGCCGGTGGAAATGATGCCGATGGTCGCGACGATCAGGCAGACAAGCGACAGAACCACGATCGCCTTGGAGCCGAGCGCCCGGTCGAGCCGGCTTGCAGCCAGGCACCCGCCGATGGCCACGACGTTCAGAATGATGCCGTAGATGCCGAGTTCCTTCGTCTGCCAGGCAAACATGCCGGCCGCAAACGTGCCGCCGAGCGCCAGCAAGCCGTTCACGCCGTCTTGAAAGATCATGCGGGCGACGAGGAATCGGAGAATGCCACGTCGTTCCTTCAGGCTGAGGATCGCACTCTTCAAGTCCTGCAGGCCTGCTCGTACGGCCGCGCCTCGGGCATGGCCGGTGCGCGGTGCATCGGGCGTGAAGAGAAACATCGGCAGGATGAAGAGCGCATACCAGCCGGCTGCAATCGGTCCCGTCAGCCGCGCAGCGGCAAAGCTGTCCGTATCCAGAAGCGTTACCACGCCGATCAACACCACCATGCCGCCCAGATAGCCGATGCCCCAAGCCATGTTCGAGATGCGGCCGGTCTCTTCGGGGGGAACCAGCCGTGGCATCATGGAATCGTTGAAGACAATGGAAAACTCGGCCGCAACGGACGCAAGGATGATGCAGAGCGCGGCAAGCAGGACCGGCGAGCCGGGCGTTGCGAGATAAAGCGCGAGCAGGGCCAGGATCTTCACGATCGCGAAGCCGGCAATGAAGGGCTTTCGCGGGCCCGTGGCATCGGCAAGGGCACCAAGCACCGGCGAGAGGACGGCGATGATCAGGCCGGACACCGTCAGCGTGTAGCCCCAGGCAGCCTGGCCCAGCGCCGGATCGCCTGTCAGGCCGGAGACGAAATAGGGACCGAAGATGAAGGTGATGACGACGGTAAAGAAGGGCTGCGCCGCGAGATCGAAGAGCATCCAGCCCCAGATCCCGGCACGGCCCGCCTTCGCTCCCCGCTCTTCGCCCCTCTCGCCGTTCATCCCCGTCGTCCTCGTTCACATGCGCTGTGTTGCCGCCCTGTCTTACAGGCCGCTTCGCGTCTGCGCGAGGTCGTTCAGCAGCCCGGCTGCCACGGTGATCTTGGCAAGCGTCACCTCCCCTTTCTCCGTCATCTGCACCAGCTGGTCGCGAACGCGGTTGAACCGTTCGAGATCGGTCTGCTGCCAGGCTTCCACGGGGTTCTTCTCGCTCTTCCGATCGGTCAGCGCGGCGATGGTGATGGCGCGCCGCGCATTGCCGATATCGCTGCTGCTGCGGGCGAGAGCCATGGCTTCGTAGGTATCGGTCGGCATGACGCGCTCGGCCGCGGCCAAAAGCTTGCCGACCTTCAGTCCTTCGGTCACCGCAAAATAGCTTTCCGCCGTGCGGGGAAGCGAGGTTCCGGTTGCCGCCGAAACTTGCATGATCTCCGGCACCAGCGTGATGAGGAACAGGCTGGCGATCTCGCGGGCCAGCGGCTCGGGCACGCCCTTGTCCATCAGCGCCTGCGCGCGGGCCGCCGTTTCCGCCGCAGCCTCCTCCGGGATCGCGCCATGGGCGGCGGATTTCAGCTTCTCCAGCGCTGAGTGGAGGGTTTCTACAGCGCCCTGAAGCGGACCGGCCGCAGCGCGGGTGCGCAGCGTTCGTTCGGTGACGATCGAGAAGATCCGGCCGACTTCCTGATAGAGTTCGTTCTGCACCAGGCCCGGCAACCGGGTGTCGAGCGCATCGATCTCGGCATAGATCCGGCGCAGGTCGTAGCCGTCCCGCGTCAGGATCGCCGCCTTCACCACATCGGCCGGCAGGAAGCCGGTCTGGTCGATCATGGTCGAGACGAAAGCCGGTCCCCCGCGGTTGATCACGTCATTGGCAAGCAGTGTCGCGATGATCTCCCGGCGCAGCCGGTGTCCGTCGATGTCTGCGGCATGGGCCTTCTGCATCTTCTTCGGGAAATAACCGACCAGCGTCTCGTGGAAATAGGGATCATCCGGCAGATCGCTTTCCACCAGCGCGTCGAAGAGAACGATCTTGGCATAGGAGAGAAGCACGCCGATTTCGGCCCGGGTCAGCGGCTTGCCGGCCTGGTAGCGTTCGCTCAATGCCGTGTCGCCCGGCAGCACCTCGACCCTGCGGTTCAGCCGCCCTTCCGCTTCCAGCCGCGTCATCAACCGGGCAAGAGAGGTGCGGTTGGCGAGGCCCTGCATCTCGGTGAGCGAAATGGCGAGCGATTGGCGATAGTTGTTGGCCAGCACCAATGCCGCCACCTCGTCGGTCATCGAGGCAAGCAGCGTGTTGCGCTTTTCCCGCGTCAGGCGTCCGTCGCGCAGGGCCGAGGCCAGGGCGATCTTGATGTTGACCTCCACGTCGGAGGAATTGACGCCGGCGGAATTGTCGATGGCATCCGAATTGCAGCGCCCGCCTGCAAGGCCATAGGCGATGCGGCCGCGCTGCGTGACGCCGAGATTGGCCCCCTCACCGATCACCTTCGCGCCGACCTCCTCGGCCGTGATGCGGATCGCATCATTGGCGCGGTCGCCCACCTCCGCATCGGTTTCGCTGGCGGCGCGCACATAGGTGCCGATGCCGCCGAACCAGAGAAGGTCGACCTTGGCCTTGAGGATCGCTGTCATGATTTCGAACGGCGTCGCCTCGGTCTTGTCGAGGCCGATGGCTGCGGCGGCCTGCGTGGTCAGGACGACTGATTTTTCGCTGCGGGCAATGACCATCCCGCCCGTGGAGAGACGCGCGCGGTCATAGTCCTGCCAGCTCGAGCGTGGCAGGGCGAACAAACGCTGCCGTTCTGCAAAGGATAAGGCGGCATCCGGGTCGGGGTCGATGAAGATGTCGCGGTGGTCGAAGGCTGCCATGAGGCGGATTTCGCGTGACAGCAACATGCCGTTGCCGAAAACGTCTCCCGACATGTCACCGACGCCGACCACGGTGACCGGGCTCGTCTGGATGTCGCGGTCGAGCTCGCGGAAGTGGCGTTTGACCGTTTCCCAGGCGCCACGGGCGGTAATGCCCATCTTCTTGTGATCATAACCGGCGGAGCCGCCGGACGCGAAGGCATCGTCCAGCCAGAAGCCGGCATCCTGTGCCAACCCGTTGGCCGTGTCGGAGAAGGTCGCAGTGCCCTTGTCGGCGGCGACGACGAAGTAGGGATCGTCTCCATCGAGCCGCAGCGTATCGGCAGGCGGGACAACCTCCTGGCCAACAATGTTGTCGGTGATGGAGAGGAGCGTGCGGATATAGGTCTTGTAGGCCTCTGTCCCCACCCGGAAGATTTCCTCGCGCGTGCCGCCGGCCGGCAGCAGCTTGGGGAAAAAGCCGCCTTTGGCGCCCACGGGCACGATGACCGCATTCTTGACCTGCTGCGCCTTGACGAGCCCCAGCACCTCCGTCCGGTAATCCTGCGCCCGGTCCGACCAGCGGAGGCCTCCCCGCGCCACTTTGCCGAAGCGCAGATGCACGCCTTCCACCTCGACGCCGTAAACGAAGATTTCGCGGAACGGCCGCGGCTCGGGCAGGCCGTCGATCAGTTTCGGATCGAACTTGAAGGCCAGCATGGCGGGCGGCAGCCCTTGCTGATCCCGCTGGAAATAATTGGTCCGCAGCGTTGCCTGTACAGCATTCATGCAGCGCCGCAGGATCCTGTCCTCATCAAGACTCGGAACGCTGTTCAGTGCCTCGTCGAGACCGGCCTGCAGCTGGGCAAGCCGACGGTTCCGCGGCTTGTCCTCGAGCACCGGATCCATGCGCGCCAGGAAAAGCTGGAAGATCGAAGCCGAGATTGCAGGATATTTGTTGAACGTGTCGGCGATCAGCCCTTGGGAATAGGTAATGCCGGCCTGCCGGAGGTAGCGGGCATAGGCGCGCAGCACCGTCACCTCCCGCGCGCTCATGCCCGAAAGCAGGATCAGGCGGTTGAAGGCGTCGTTTTCCACCCTCCCCGTCCAGGCGGCGAGGAAGGCCTCTTCCAGAAGCGGTCCCGTCTTCCTCAGGTCCAGCCGCTGTCCGTCGCGATGCATGAGTTCCATATCATGCAGGACGACGTCCCGCTGCCCTGCCGCATCGCCGACATTGAGCTCGTGGGTCTGCTCGCTCACGACATGGAAGCCGAGATTTTCGAGTAGCGGGACCCGTTCGGAAAGAGCCACCGCGTTGCCGGCATGGAAGATCTTCAGCTTCAGCCGGTTCTCCGGCTCGCTCGGCCGTGTGTAGAAGGCGATGCGGATCGGATCGTCCGGCGTGACCGCTGCCATATCCTCAAGGTCTTCGAAGGCCTCCGCCGGCGTGAAGGCCGCCTGGTAGGCCTGCCCGGCCGCCAGGGTCACATCCTGGTCGCGCGCCAGGAGGGCGAAGCGATCACTCCAGCCGGTGACGATCTCGCGCACCTGGCGCTCCAGCACCGCCTGCGGAATCTGTGGCGTCTTGCCGCCGGTGCGGCCGATGATGAAATGCACGCGGGCCAGACTGCCCGCCGGGAAACTCGGATAATAGGCCGACAGCCGACCGCCATAGGCGTCCTTGAGATAAAGCCCGATCTTCTCGCGCACGTCGGAGTCATATTGCTCGCGGGGAACATAGACGAGCAGCGACACGAAACGGTCGAACCGGTCGATGCGGGGCAGCACGCGCACGCGGGGGCGGTCTGCCAGTTCGTTGATCTGCTCGCAGAAGCTTTCGAGGAGACCGCCGTCGATCTGGAAGAGATCGTCGCGCGGATAGGCTTCGAGCGTATTGAGCAACATGCGGCCCGAATGACCGCGCGGGTCGAAGCCGAAATGCTCGATGATGCGCCGAACCTTGAGCCGCAACAGCGGGATTTCAGCGGCCGGCATGGTGTAGGCGGTCGAGGTGAAGAGACCGACGATGCGCAGCTCCCCGATCACCTGCCCTGCCTCGTTGAAGCGCTTGACCCCGACATAATCGAGATAGGCACGCCGGTGAACCACCGATTTCGCATTGGCCTTGGTGACGATCAGAAAGTCCGGCCCCTGCAGGAAGGCAAGGATCTCCGGCGTGGTGACCACCTCGTCATTGCCCTGGCGCAGCACCCGGACATTCGGGTCGGAAAGGATGCCGAGGCCCTTCCCCGTGCCGCGATCGACCACGGCGGTCTCTCCTTCGCCGGAATAACCATAATCGCGCATGCCGAGAAAGGTGAAGTTGTCCGAGCGCAGCCATTTCAGGAAGTCGAGCGCCTCGTCGCGGTCGCTCTGGCGCCTTCGGGGCGCATGGTTTTCCAGGTTCACCATGGCCTCGTCGAGCAGGGCCTTCATCGGCTCCCAGTCGCCGACAGCCTGATGCACCTGTGCAAGCACAGCCTCCAGCCGGGCTTTGAGATCCTCTGCCTCCGCGTCGGTCAATTCGGCCAGATGGATGTGGATATGGCTGACGCGATCAGACGGGTCGCTGGCTGCGTCGGGATCAAACAGGATGGGCGCCCTGCCCTTTTCCACGACCAGGATCGGATGCACGGCCAGCGTCAGGTCGCGGTGGCGGCTCGTTACTTCGCCCATCACGGAATCATAGAGAAACGGCATGTTGCGGTCGGTCACGGTCAGCACCGAGACCGGCTCTCCGCCGGGTGCGATGTCCGGAATGCGGGTGATGGTGATGCGCGGCCCCTCACCTGTCCACGCCGTCAGCTCTCTCCCCGCATGAATGGCGGCATGGGCAAGCATGGTAGGATTGTAGAGCTCGAGATCGTCCTGGCTGGCATAGGCCAGCAGGCTCATCGGCGAAAGCGGTGTCCCCGCCAGCGATGCTGCCTCCCGTGTCACCTGCTCGATCAGCCGTTCCCGCTTCGGATGATGCTTCGCCACCATGCGTCGTCCTCCATCGACTTTGATTCGCCGGACCCTAGCAGAGTGCTGTGAATTCGCGACCACTCTTCCTGACTAGGATGATGACTGCGGCGCGTCACGACGCCGGAATGGTTGACGGATGCGGGAGAGAAGGCGATCAGTCGTCAATCGATATCGGAAACAGTGCCATGTCCGACGCAGCCAGCGGCATCATCATCGTCATCTCAAGCCATGTCATGCGCGGAAGCGTCGGCAATCGCGCTGCCGTCTTCGCGCTCGAAAGTCTCGGCTTCACCGTCTGGGCCGTTCCGACGGTCATCCTTCCCTGGCATCCGGGCCACGGCCGCGCCACCCGCGTGACGCTCGAGACGGAGAGTTTCGACGCAATGCTTCAGGAACTCGCGGCATCGCCATGGGCTGGCGACGTCAAGGCGGTTCTTTCCGGCTATCTCGGCAGTCCGGGCCAGGTTGCCGCGGTCGAACATTTCGTCGAAACGCTGAAGGCACGCAATCCGGCCGTCATCTATGCCTGCGATCCGGTTATCGGGGACGAAGGAGGGCTCTATGTACCGGAACCGGTGGCCGCTGCCATTCGTGACCGTCTTCTGCCCCTTGCCACGATTGCAACTCCCAACCGCTTCGAACTCTCCTGGCTCTGCGGCGTCCCGCTTGCTTCCAACGCCGAAATTCTCGATGCCGCTCTCGCGCTTGGGCCGCCACGCATGCTGGTGACTTCCGCTGTGGCGATGATGAGCGGCAGCACCGGCAATCTTTATCTCTCCGGCCACCATGCGCTGCTCGCCGAACACCGGATGATCGATGGAGCGCCGAACGGCACGGGCGATCTCATGGCGGCTCTTCTGCTCGCCCGGCTTCTCGAAGGGCATGACGAGGAGCGGACGTTGCAACTTGCGACGGCCAGCGTCTTCGAGATCGTCTCGCGTTCCGTTCGCCGCGGTGCCGATGAGTTGACGCTTCAGCAGGACTCCGCCAGTCTCTCCCGGCCCATGGCCCTTGTGCAAATGCGGCATTTGCTGCATCCGGCCCAGAAGCCGAAACGTTGATCCGGTAAGCCTCAACAAGCGCTTGCCTGAGGAGCGGTTCGTCGCTTAAACGGCAGAGGCGCCATTGGGATGCGCTGGTTATCCGAGAGGTAAGCGAGATGCAGTCTTTTCCGCAGGATTTGTTGGACGGCTATGAGAAGTTCATGAGCGGCCGCTATGCGGAGGACGAAAAGCGATATCGTGCTCTGGCAGAAACCGGACAGAAGCCCCAGACGCTCATCATTGCCTGTTGCGACTCCCGTGCCGCGCCGGAAACGATCTTCGGTGCCGGCCCGGGCGAGCTTTTCGTGGTTCGCAACGTCGCCAATCTCGTTCCGCCCTACGAGCCGGATGGCAACTATCATTCCACGTCGGCGGCTTTGGAATTCGCGGTTCAGGCCCTGCAGGTCAAGAACATCGTCGTCATGGGCCATGGCCGCTGCGGTGGCATCAAGGCCGCACTGGACCAGGATGCCGAGCCGCTGTCGCCCGGGGATTTCATCGGCAAGTGGATGAATTTGCTCAAGCCTGCTGCAGCCCAGATCGGCAGCAACAGCATTCTGACGGCAGGCGAACGGCAGCGCGCGCTGGAGCGGATCTCCATCCGCAACTCGATCCTCAATCTCCGCAGCTTCCCGAACATTCGGGCGCGGGAAGAGGAGGGCGACCTGTCCCTGCATGGCGCTTGGTTCGATATCTCGACCGGCGAGCTGTGGGTCATGAACCCTGACAGTGGCGATTTCACCCGCCCTGGCCGGTAAGGCTGCCAACGCTTACCAAAGAAAAAGCCCTGCTTGCGACGCGCGAGCAGGGCTTTTTTACGCATTCTCAGCGGCTTGATCAGCCGCCGTCGATCTCGGCAGCGATCTGGGCGATCGCCTGCTGGTAGACGCTCGCAGCGTTCCAGCCCTGGATGGCGCCGAAGTTCGCCTCACCCGGCTGATAGCCGCCACCCGGCCGCCAGCCATGGCCGCGCAGGAAGTTTGCGGTCGAGGCCAAGGCATCGGCCTTGGAGCGAACCATGTCGATATGGCCGTTGCCATCGCCATCGACACCATATTTCAGCACGTTGGCGGGCAGGAACTGCGTCTGGCCGATCTCGCCATGCGCCGCGCCGCGGGCATCCGGGCTCAGATCGCCGCGCTGAACGAGAGTAAGGGCCGCATAGAGCTGGTCGGTAAAGTAATCGGAGCGGCGGCAGTCGAAGGCGAGCGTCGAGACGGCGGAGAGCGTGTGCTCCTTGCCCATGAACCCGCCGAAACCGGTCTCCATGCCCCAGATGGCGATCAGCGGGCCAGCCGGCACACCGTAGCGGCTTTCGATGGAATTGAAGAGTGCCGCATTCTGCGCCTTCATGCGCTTGCCGCGCGAGATGATCGCCGCGCCGCCGCGCTTGTCCATGAACTGCGAAAGGGAGAGCTTGAAGCTCTTCTGGCCGCGATCGGCGCGGATGGTGGCTTTGTTGTAGCTGACATTGGCAAAGGCACGGTCAAGCGTTGCCGGGCTGATACGGCCTGCGGCCTGCTGCTTGAACTCCTGGACCCAGTTGTCGAAGCCCGCAGCCGTGTTGCCACAGCTTGCCGCCGAAGCCGCAGCCGGCGCGAAGGCAGCGGCTGCCGCCGTCATCAGGCCTGCCCAGACAGCCGACCGAACCCGTGTGATTTTCCGCATCAAAAACCCCGTTGCCTGCAAGTGCCGCCTCTGTCCATCAGAGTGCCGGCGTCGTGTTTGTCGTCGACCTCGAAGATGGAGCTTCGGGTCACCAAAGAAAGCCCCGCCGTTCCGGTTCGGATCGACGGAGCCTGAAAACCATCATCCTGATCCTTGGCGATCAGGCAGCGCGTTGCTTGGCCTTGATCAAACCGCGGCTGACCAGAAGCTCGGCGATCTGGATCGCATTCAGCGCCGCGCCCTTGCGAAGGTTATCCGAGACAACCCACATATTGAGGCCGTTTTCGACGGTTGCATCCTCACGAATGCGTGAGATGTAGGTTGCGTCTTCGCCAGCACTTTCATACGGGGTCACGTAGCCACCGTTCTCGTGCTTGTCGACCACCAGGCAGCCTGGCGCTTCGCGCAGGATGTCGCGCGCCTGGTCGGCCGTGATCTCGTTTTCGAACTCGATGTTGACCGATTCCGAATGGCCGATGAAGACCGGGACGCGCACCGCGGTGCAGGTCACCTTGATCTTCGGGTCGAGCATCTTCTTGGTTTCGGCCAGAACCTTCCACTCTTCCTTCGTGTAGCCGTCCTCCATGAACACATCGATATGGGGGATGACGTTGAAGGCGATGCGCTTGGTGAACTTCTTGCTCTCGATCGGATCGGCAACGAAGACGGCGCGGGTCTGGTTGAACAGCTCGTCCATGCCTTCCTTGCCGGCGCCGGACACCGACTGATAGGTGGAAACGACGACGCGCTTGATCTTGGCTGCATCGTGAAGCGGCTTGAGGGCCACGACGAGCTGGGCGGTCGAGCAGTTCGGATTGGCGATGATGTTGCGCTTGGTGAAGCCGGTCACCGCATCGGGATTGACCTCCGGCACGATCAGCGGAACGTCGGCGTCGTAGCGCCAGGCGGAGGAATTGTCGATCACGACGCAGCCCTGCGCGCCGATCTTCGGCGAGTACTTCAGCGACACGGCGCCGCCGGCCGACATCAGGCAGATATCCGTGTCGGAGAAATCATAGTTCTCGAGGTTCTTCACCTTCAGCGTCTTGTCGCCGAAGGAGACTTCGGTTCCCTGCGAGCGGGCGGAGGCGAGCGCCACGACCTCATCGGCCGGAAAGCCGCGTTCGGAAAGGATGTTGAGCATTTCGCGCCCGACATTGCCGGTCGCGCCTGCCACAGCGATCTTGAAACCCATTGTCTTGCTCTCTTTCTCTTCTCTCCGCGGGATCAGGGAGAAACCCGTGGCATCTGCCGCGCGGGCTTCGCGTCCCCGGCCGTGCCGGGGAGAGAGCGGTTGGCCAGAGACGTCAGACGGTTTTCGTCGTCGTTTTGGCCGTGGATGTGAAACGTCCGGACATGGCTTGCGCCGCCCCTGCCTGAGCAGGTTCGTTCGCGCAGTCGATCATCGAGCCGATCCGGTGCATTGCGTGTCCCTTTGACGCTGCTGCTCTTAGGCGTTTCTAGGCGCGTGTCAAGACGAAGGACGAGCGGAGAGCTGGCAGGCTCGGCTCTGGAGCGGAAAATTCAAGAACGGGTGCTCCGCGTAAGTAGAACTCGACTTTCGTCGTACGACCATTCGTGGGCTTGGCACCGACCCGGTCTCAACTAGTCTGCCGCGTTGAGGTGGAGGAATTGTGTCTTGGGAGATCGGTCATGCCGTCAGGGAGCGGCTCGACCGTGAGGGGCACGCAAGAGCCGCGCGGCGACGCCGGCCAACACGGAGGAGCATTCATGGCAATAGCAGAGGTGAACGCTGGGGATCGCTCGCGTCCCATGACGGCGGAGGAGCGGAAGGTCATCATGGCCTCGTCCGCCGGGACCATTTTCGAATGGTACGATTTCTATCTCTATGGCTCGCTGGCCGCGATCATCGGCGCGCAGTTCTTTACAGCCTTTCCCGAGGCGACGCGCAACGTCTTCGCGCTTCTGGCTTTCGCTGCCGGCTTCATCGTGCGCCCGTTCGGCGCCCTGGTGTTCGGTGCGCTGGGCGATATCGTCGGGCGCAAATACACCTTCCTGATGACCATTCTCATCATGGGCCTCTCGACCTTCTTCGTCGGGCTGCTGCCGTCCTACAGCAGCTGGGGCGCCGCGGCGCCGGTGATCCTGATCGCGCTGCGCATGTTGCAGGGCCTGGCGCTTGGAGGTGAATATGGCGGTGCCGCGGTCTATGTGGCCGAGCACGCGCCGGCCAACCAGCGCGGCTACTTCACCGCCTTCATCCAGACCACCGCGACGCTCGGCCTGCTTCTGTCGCTGATCGTCATTCTTGCGGTCCAAGGCTATGTCAACGGCAACTGGGAGCCGACGCCCGTCCTCGATGCGGCCGGCGCTGCGGTGATGAACCCGGATGGCACGGCGAAGATGATCAAGGCTTTCGACCTGTGGGGCTGGCGGATCCCGTTCCTGGGCTCCATCGTGCTGCTGCTGATCTCGCTCTATATCCGCATGCAGATGCATGAATCCCCAGCCTTCAAGAAGATGAAGGAGGAGGGGGCTGCCTCCAAGGCGCCGCTGCGCGAAGCCTTCGGCACCTGGAAGAACGGCAAGTTTGCCCTGATCGCCTTGTTCGGCCTCGTCGCAGGCCAAGCCGTCGTCTGGTATTCGGGCCAGTTCTACGCGCTGTTCTTCATCCAGAACGTCGTCAAGGTCGACAGTTTCACGGCGAACGTCCTGGTTGCCTGGTCGCTGATCCTCGGAACAGGCGGGTTCCTGTTCTTCGGCGCCCTGTCGGACCGCATCGGCCGCAAGCCGATTATCCTCGCCGGTTGCCTGATCGCCGCCCTGACCTACCACTTCGTCTTTCCGCTCCTGACGCAGATGGCGAACCCGGCGCTCTATGCGGCCCAGCAGACGCCGGTCACCGTCACCACCGCGCCGGAGGACTGCTCGTTCCAGTTCAACCCGACCGGGACGGCGAAGTTCACCTCGTCCTGTGACATCGCCAAGGCAACGCTGGCCCGAAGCTCGGTCAACTACACTACGGTCGAAGATCCGGCAGCCACCGTTGCCCAGGTGAAGATCGGCGACACCGTCATTCCGGCCTATGATGCCGGTGCGCTGACGGGCGACGATCTGAAAACGACGACGGCGGCCTTTACCAAGAGTGTCAACGACGCGCTGACGGCCGCCGGCTACCCGATCTCGGCGGATGCCAACACCACGGTGGTGAGGGCGCAGAGCTTCTTCGACATCTTCACCGGCCAGAAGATCGCGGTCATCCTGATCCTGACCTATCTCATCCTGCTGGTCACGATGGTCTATGGCCCGATCGCTGCCATGCTGGTCGAGATGTTCCCGACGCGCATCCGCTATTCCGGCCTGTCGCTGCCCTACCACATCGGCAATGGCTGGTTCGGCGGTCTGATGCCGGCAACGGCCTTCGCCATCTCGGCGCAGACCGGCAATGTCTATGGTGGCCTCTGGTACCCGATCGTCATCGCTGCCGCCACGGTGGTCATCGGCGTTCTCTTCGTGCCTGGCAACACGCACAAGAAGGACATCTTCGCCGACGACAGGCGCTAGAACCAGCATCGGTCGGCTGCACGGCCGGCCTCGGCATCGCGCTTGCGAATGCCCCACCGTCATGGACGCCGCATCGAAGGGTGCGGCGTCCTTTTCGTTCCTGGATAGAGAGCTGAGGAAGGGCTTGAATTCTTATCGGCGAACGCGTTCCCAAACCGACCAAAGGCCGAGGATACAGGCGAGAATGATCGCATTCGAGAGCAGGCCCCACCCGATCGCGAGCCACCGGGCCTGATTGTCGGCCAACGCGCTCGCGCCTGTCGTCAGCGGCAGAAGCACCGCGACGAACACGATGCCGAGCGCCAGGGGCGTGAGCAGTCCCATTGCCGCCCGCGTTCGCAGCGCTGTCAGAAACAAAAACAGGATCAGGCCGATGCGAAAGGGATCGGAGAGCTGAGAGGCGAGAAGATCCATGACATCAGCTCCTTACACCGCATGAGGCGCCATGGTTCCACACCCGGCAGACAAGGGCAAGCGCTGGCAGTGCCGGTCCGATGTGCGCTATTTCGGTTCGGGAGGAACCGGCTGGCCCTGCGCGGTCGATTTCGGCCGCGGCCAACCCTTTTCATCCAACCGGAACAGCCAGTTTCGGCGGGCGAAGAAGAAAGCGGTCATGATCGCGGTCCAGAGCCCGGTCAGGAGCCCGGCCGCGACGTCGCTTGGATAATGCGCACCCACGATGACGCGCGTGACCCCGATGGTCAGCGCCCCAAGCGCAAAGACGATGCGCAGACGTGGCACCAGCATGGCAAAAGCGCCGAAAAAGGAGCCGACGGCGGCCGAATGACCGGATGGGAAGCTCTGGAACAGCCAGTCGCTGGCAAAAGGCTGCAGCGCATAGGCACCATAGTCGGCAAAGACTTCCGGCCGACCGCGGCCGATGAAGAACTTGATCGTATGCACGAGCGCGCTGGCACTGCCGATCGTCACCAGGAAGTACAAGGCGAGCCGTCGTCCCGTGCGCAGCTTCTGCACCGTGTTCTCCGCCTTCACGGTCCGGGTTGCGATAAAGGCGAGGATCACCAGCGTGCCGGATCCGTAGATCATCCAGGCAAAGGTCCCGAAATCGGTGATGCGCTGGTTGAAGAGAACGATCGGCTCGGGAAGCGCCTGCGCACGCTGAGAGATCAGCGGATCGAACGGCACCAGGGCCAGAACCAGAAGCACGGTGGCGACGAGGATGTAGACAGTGGAGGAAAGCGGGCGGTTCATCTCAGGTCCTTCTTCATCCGCCTCATGTGTCGATCCTCCCGCTCTTTTCAACAGCCGATCATGACAAACGGCGCGCCTTTCTGCCGAAAAGACGCGCCGTTGTGTGTCGGGCGGCCGTGTCTCAGGCCGAGAGAGCCTTGAAGGCGGAGAGGATCGCATCGCCCATCTCGGTCGTGCCGACCTGCCGGGCGCCCGGCGCCATGATGTCGCCGGTGCGGATGCCCTGGTCGAGCACGTCGGCGATCGCCTTTTCCAGCCGATCCGCATCCTCGACGAGGTTGAAGGAGTAGCGCAGGCACATGGCGAAGGACGCGATCATGGCGATCGGATTGGCGATGCCCCGCCCGGCAATATCCGGCGCCGAACCATGGACCGGCTCGTAGAGCGCCTTGCGCTTGCCGGTGACCGCATCAGGCGCGCCGAGCGAGGCGGAGGGCAGCATGCCGAGCGATCCGGTCAGCATGGCGGCAACGTCGGACAGCATGTCACCGAACAAATTGTCGGTGACGATGACGTCGAACTGCTTCGGCTGGCGTACAAGCTGCATGCCGCCGGCATCGGCCAGCATATGGTCGAGCTGCACATCCGAATAGCGGGCCTTGTGCGTTTCGGTCACCACCTGGTTCCAGAGCACGCCCGACTTCATCACGTTGCGCTTTTCCATGGAGCAGACGCGGTTCTGTCTCGTGCGGGCAAGTTCGAAGGCGACGCCGGCAATGCGGTCGATCTCGTAGGTATCGTAGACCTGGGTATCGATGCCGCGCTTCTGGCCGTTGCCAAGGTCGATGATCTCCTTCGGCTCGCCGAAATAGACCCCACCCGTGAGCTCGCGCACGATGAGGATATCGAGGCCCTCGACAAGCTCCGGCTTCAGCGAAGAGGCATCGGCCAGCGCCGGATAGCAGATCGCCGGGCGAAGATTGGCGAAGAGCTGCATGTCCTTGCGCAGCCGCAGGAGACCGGCTTCCGGCCGGACGTCATAAGGGACCGCGTCCCACTTCGGCCCGCCGACGGCGCCGAACAGCACGGCATCGGCAGCCATCGCCTTGGCCATATCCGCGTCCGAAATGGCTGCGCCATGCGCATCATAGGCCGAGCCGCCGACGAGGCCTTCATCGACCGTGAAACCGGTACCCTTGGCTTCGTTCATATAGGCGATGATCTTGCGGACCTCGGCCATGGCTTCAGGGCCAATGCCGTCACCCGGCAAAAGGAAAAGCGTGCGGACGGTCATAGGGGAAGCCTCCAGGTCGAGTGAGCGGAAAACGGGCGGTGCCCGCCAAATGTGACCGGCGTTCTAGCGCATGGTCAGCCGCAGGAAAATCCGTGATGTCGAGAATTTCAGACCGCACCAAGCTGTTTCGCGCGAAACAGCGTTCAGGGTGCGGCGCTGCGATGCTCCCCTCCTGGGGCGGTGCGTACCGCCCGACCGAAGGAGTGTCTGATGCGACCGATCCTGCCTCTCTGCCTTCTGGCTGCGTTCACCCTATCGCTGGCCTGCACCTCGGAGGCCGCGCCGGTGCTGAAGGTCGTGCAAACCGGCAACGCCGCTGGCGGCGGATGATCAAGGTTTGGCCCGGGCCGGCCGGGTGAGCCCGCGCAGCCAATCGAGGTACCAGGCATAGGCGAAATGCAGGCCGATGCCGGCCAGGACGAAGAGCGTACCCAAGATGGCATTCTTGCCGGTCACGAACAGGAGGACCTGGCCGATCATGGCAAGGATCGTTCCGAAGATGAAGACGGGCAGCGAGTGGCGACCGATCATGACCAGCGGATGATCGAGACGCAGCCGGCTCCAGCGGGAGAAGACGGGAATAACCGCCAGCAGATAGCCGAGCGCCAGGACATGCAGCAGGCGAGGGGTGGAGAGGAAGGTCTTGTCGAAGCCGGTGAGAACCGCCGGCAAACCCAGCGAGAAGTCGATGCTCCACCAGGAAAACAACACCCACAGGCTGGAAAGGCCGAGATAGAAGGCGCAAAGCCCGACGAGCAGCGGATGGCGGGGCAGGGGATGACCCGCGCGCGACCGCATCATCGCCACCAGCCCGATGACGAAGAGAAACTGCCAGGACCATGGGTTCAAGAACCAGTAGCCCTGGTCGAGCGCGTTGAGCGGCACGATCTGGAACAGGCCGGCCAGCAACCAGAGCGTGGCGGAAACAGCCAGCACCAGCCAAGGGCTCATCGCCCTCAGCAACAACAGTCCGGGCAGGATGAGCAGCACCACGGCATACATGGAGAGGATGTTGTTGTAGCCGAGCTGATGACCGAGCAGCACCATCGCCACCACGCCCTGCTCCGTATTGTCGATCAGCGGCTTGATGTTGATTTCGCTGATCAGATCCTGCCGGCCGAAATACAGCGCGCCGCCGGCGAAGATGGCGAGCGTCATGATGCTGGTCATGATATGGGCCGTGTAGAGCGTGAACGCCCGCCGCCAGATGCGCACGCTCACCGCCAGTCGATGGCCGCGGACGAACTTTGCGCCATAGGCAAGCCCGGCAGAGAGGCCGGAGATCAGCACGAAGGCCTCGGCCGAGTCCGAAAAGCCGAAGTTCTTCGAGGTCAGATATTCAAGATATTGGCCCGGCACGTGGTTGATGAAGATCATCAGCAGGCACAGGGCGCGATAGACATCGAGGCGCGTATCGCGATCGCCGGAGGCGGCCGGTACGGTCCCGATCACGGTGGTGCTTGCGGTGGGTGTCGCCGTGCGCAGTCTCTGCAGCATCAGGAAAGTCTCGTCCGGGTTATGGCGCCCCCGCCCTGCAACCCCGTCCTGACTTGTCACAGTCGAGAGCGCGGCCGCGCCGGTGGGGCGCGGCCGCGTTCGTCTCAGTCTTGTTCGTCTTGGTCTTGTTTGTCTTGGTCTTGGGCACCAAGCAAAGTGCCATCATGCGCGTTTTTTATGACAGTTTGATCAACGCGGCTTACGATTTCCCCGTTTTCCCGCGTCACTGTCACCGCATGGGTCGCGCCGCCGATCGTCAGGCGGGCTGTGAAGCCGGTCCAGTCGGAGGGGAGGGCCGGATCGACGATCAGACGATCGCCTTCGCGACGCAGCCCGAGGATGCCCTCGACCGCGACGCGATAGAGCCAGGCGGCCGAGCCGGTATACCAGGTCCAGCCGCCACGGCCGGTCAAGGCGCCCTCGCCATACACGTCGGCGGCGACGACATAGGGCTCGACCCGATAGAGATCGGCCTCGTCGCGGGTGAGCGCATGGGTGACCGGGTTCAGCATCTGGAAGGCTTTCCAGGCATCGTCGGAACGCTTGAGCTTCGCGAGCGCCAGCACGACCCAGGTGGCGGCGTGGGTATATTGCCCGCCATTCTCGCGCACACCGGGCGGATAGGCCTTGATGTATCCGGGATCCTGTTCGGTGCCGGAGAGGGGCGGGGTGAAGAGACGGATGATCCGATGCTCCTCATCCGCCAGCCGCGCCATCACCGCATCCATCGCCTGCGAGGCGCGGGCTGGATCGCCCTCGCCCGAGAGCACGCTCCAGGACTGCGCGATCGAATCGATCCGGCATTCCTCGCTCGCGTCCGAACCGAGCGGGGTACCATCGTCATAGGTGCCACGACGATAGTGCCCGCCATCCCAGCCCGCCGTTTCGAGCGCCTGTTTCAGGCTTTCGAGATGGCCGGACCAGCGCTCGGCGCGGGCCTGGTCACCGCGTTCCTGGGCAATTGGCAGGAAGCTGCGCAGCGTGGTGGCGAGGAACCAGCCGAGCCAGACGCTCGTGCCCTTGCCCTCGATCCCGACGCGATTCATCCCGTCGTTCCAGTCGCCGCCGAGGATCAGGGGCAGGCCGTTCTCCCCGGTGCGCTTGATCGCGAGATCGAGCGCGCGGGCGCAGTGCTCATAGAGGCTGGCCTTGGTCTCGGACGGTTTCGGCTGGAAGAAGCTGTCATGCTGGCCGGGCTCGAGGGCCGCGCCCTCGATGAAGGCGATCTCCTCGTTGAGGATGGCGCGATCGCCGCTGACCGTGCAGTAATGCGCGGTCGCATGGCCAAGCCAGACCACATCGTCGGAGATCAGCGTGCGAACGCCGGCGCCGGTGTTGGGCAGCCACCAATGCAGCACGTCGCCCTCCGCGAACTGCCGTGCGGCAGCATTGAGGATTTGCGCACGCGCCAGCTCCGGCCGGTGCAGGATGAAGGCCAGCGTATCCTGCAGCTGGTCGCGGAAGCCGAAGGCGCCGCTGGCCTGGTAGAAGGCGGAGCGGGCGAGAATCCGGCACCCGAGGCTCTGATAGGGTAGCCAGCGGTTGATGAGGTTGTTGAAGGCTTTGTCCGGTGTCTCGACTTGGAGGACGCCGGTGAAGGCGTCCCAGTAGCGAGCATTCTCGTCCAGCACGGTCGAGAACGGAATGCCGCGCGCGGCTTCCAGATGCTCGATCGCTTGGGCACGGCTGTCACCATCGCCCATATAGAGCAGAATTTCACGGCTTTCGCCTGGCTTCAGCGTCACGTCGAGCGAGAGGGCGGCGCAGGGGTCGCCATCCACATCCGTTCCGCCGGAGAGCGTCGCGCCCTCCAGGACGGACTGCGGTGCATAGATGCTCCCCGTCTTGCCCAGGAATTCACGCCTGTTGCCGGTGTGGCTGGTCGGCGTGTCGCTGAGCGCCAGATAGGCGGTCCGCCCGGCATAGTCCACGCTGTAGGGATTGGTGGCCGACATCATGCCGGCTTCCGCATCGAACTGCGTGACGACGAAGGGAGCAGTGCGGGCGCGGTTGTTGCCCAGCACCCATTCGGCATAGGCATAGAGCCGCAGCCGCCGCGTCTCGTTGGCATCATTGCGCAGCGTCAGGCGGCTGTAGCGCACTGGCAGGCTGCGGTGCACGGTCTGCACCACTTCGATCGCCAGCCCGTCCTGAACGCTCAAGAAGGTCGAGACGCCCTGGCTGTGGCGAGTTTCGAATGCGACGTCCGTGCGCCTGGACAGGGCGCCATAGGGCGTCAGGACCGCGCCGCTCGTTAGATCCTTGATGAAGATCGCCTCGCCCGGCCGGTTCGAAACCGGATCGTTGGTCCAGCTGGTCAGCTGATAGTCGCGCGAATTGCGGCTCCAGGTGAAGGCGGCACCTTCGGCGGCCACATGGAAGCCGAAGATATCGTTGGAGATGACGTTGATCCACGGATGCGGCGTGGCTTCGCCGCCGCGCAGGCGGGTCACATAGTCCCGGCCGTCGGTCGAGAAGCCGCCATAGCCGTTCCAGAAGTCCAGCCCCTCGCCGGAGATCTCGGCCGGCTCTACCGAGAGCGCCGTCGGCGCAGCGATCAGCGGCACGATCGACTGCGGCTTGTCCTTCTTCAGCTCCGGCGACGCGTAGAGCGATTCTGCACGGGCGATCTGGTCGGAGATCTTGCCGTTGCGGGCGTGGAAGACCGCGCGCGAGGCGGACAGCAGCGCCGCCCAGGTGGCCGGCTCCATGATGTCGCGGCGGACGGCGAAGATATGCGGCCGGGCGCCATCGCTCTGGCTGCGCAGACGCAGGTTCTCGCACATCGAGTCGATGGCGTGCTGCATGTCCTGCGCATAGGTCGAGCCGCGCTCGTTGACGATGACGAGATCGGCCAACACGCCGCGCGCCCGCATATATTCCTGCGCCCGCAGCCCTTCGCGCACGATCGCAAGATCGGCGTCGTCATTGATGCGGACGGTGAAGATCGGGAAGTCGCCCGAGATCGACAGCGGCCAGAGGGCGGATTGCGGCCCAAGCCCGGCGCGTACCGTGGCGCTGTCGGCCCGAAGTTGCATGTCGGGATAGACGAGATAGCGACCGAGCAGCTGGAAGCTGGCGGCTTCCTGCGAGGTGACGCCGACATGGCGCATCTGTACCTGGCTGCGGGTCCAGGCATGGATCAGCTCGTGGGTAAAGCTGTCCGGGTGGCGATAGCGCTCGACTGCGCGGTCGATCTCCTCGCGGTTCGGCGCGGCGATGGTCCAGAAGATGACGCTCACCTTCTTGCCGGCCGGCACGCGAACCGTGCGGCGCAGCGCCATCACCGGATCCAGCGTAAATCCGTCCGTTCCCGACAGCGTCACGTCGCCGTCGAAGGCGCGGGCCTCTGCCAGTGTCCGGCCTTCGCCGATGAAGCGGCGACGGTCGGTCTCGGCCTCGGTCGGCCGATCGGTGCCGGCATTGTCGGCAATCAGATGCGCGACCTGCATATCCGGCTCGGAAGGCGTGCGCTTGTTTCGCGTCACGCGGATCACGTCGCCCTTCGGATCGATTTCCGTCTTCAGGAACATCTTGGCAAAGAGCGGATGCGCATTGTCGGTGTCATCGGTGGTCAGCACCGGCTCGGCATAGGAGGTCACCTCGATGAAGCGATCCTCGGCGCCGGTGTTGACGATCGTCAGGCGACGTCCTTCCGCATCGTGCTCGGTGGCCACGATGCATTCGACCTCGGTCGAGATATCGCCGACGACCTTCATGAATTCGGCCTTGTCGTCGCCGAAGCGGACGGTCGCCTTCTCGCCTTCCGCACGCCGGGGTTCGGCCGTCGCCGACCACCAGTCGCCGCTTGCCGTGTCCTTGAGAAAGATGAAGGTGCCGGTGCGGTCTTCGACCGGGTCAGGCTTCCAGCGCACGACGGTCTGGCCGTTCCAGCGCGAATAGCCGGAGCCGACGGCCGTCAGCATCAGCGCGTAATGACCGTTCGACAGGAAGACGGCCTCGCGCTCCTTGGCGATCGGGTTCTTGATCGTGCGAACTTCCGGACGCAGAAGATCTTCCTGACCCTTGCCGAGCGCTTCCGGCTCGCGCTTGGTGTTCATGATCGGAATGTCACGCGGCGCTTTCTCCTGGAGCAGGAGTTCGGCGGCTTCGATCACCGGATCAGCGTGGAACCACTCGCGCAGCTGCCCATTGAAAACCACGTTGGCGACCGCTGCGATCGACATGCCATGGTGGTGCGCATAGTAGTTGCGCACCACGGCGCAGGTCTTGCCTTCGGGCACGCGCGTCGGCGTGAAATCCACCGCATCGTGATAGCCATAGACGCCCAGCGCACCGACGGCACGAAGACGCTCGAGGTTCGACAGCGCGGCTTCCGGCTCGTACATGCTGGCGAGGATCGATGCATAGGGCGCTATGACGGCATTCTGGCCGAGGCCGCGCTTCAGACCCAGCGTCGGTACGCCGAAATTCGTATACTGATAGGTCAGTTCATGGTCGCGGGCGTTGAAGGCTGCTTCCGAAATGCCCCACGGCGTGCCGAGACGGCGGCCATGGTTCATCTGTTCGCGTACGATCAGATTGTTGGTCTGGTTGAGAATGCCGCCCTGGCGCTCCTGCATGACCAGCGGGGGCATCAGATATTCGAACATCGAGCCGGACCAGGAGATCAGCGCGCCCCGCGCCCCGATCGGCACCACCGGACGGCCGAGCTTGTACCAGTGCTCGGTCGGCAGGTCGCCCTTGGCGATGGCGAACAGGCTCGTCAGGCGGGCTTCGGAGGCGAGAAGGTCGTAGCAGGATTCATCGAGCTCGCCGCTGTTGACGCGGAAGCCGATGGACAGCAGCCGCCGCTCGGGCCGGAACAGGAAGGAGAAGTCCATCGAGAAGGCGAGATCGCGTGTGCGGTCGCGCAGGACGATCAGCCGGTCGCGCATCGCGTCGATCGCGCTCAGGTCGAAGACGCTGTCGGCAATATGGGCTTCGCAGGTGTTGACCAGCAGGCGCGCCCACTTGATCACGTCCTTGGTTTCCTTGCTCTGCACCTCGTGATCCAGATTGAGCGTCAGCTTCTCGATATCGCGGGCAAGAACCGAAAGGTTGATGACCCGGATGGACGCGAATTCGTGCTCGCGCTTGACTGCTTCCAGCGCATTGCGGAAGCCGATCAGCCGTTCTTCCACGCGACGACGCAGGGGGCGCACCGTCTTGCGGTCGTCGGGAAGCTCGGCCAGCACCTCGGAGAGGATGGCCGCGACATCGCCGATCCCGTCCAGATTGCCCTGGACATGCGCCGAAGGCGCCTCCGCCCATTCGCGGCACATGGAGGACACGGCGATCAGATGGCCGGCGAGATTGCCGCTGTCGACGGCGGAGACATATTTGGGCTCCATCGTCTCCAGCCGGTCGGTCGTGTACCAGTTGAAGAGGTGGCCGCGATACTTCGGCAGGCGGTCGATGGTGGCCACCGTTTCCTCCAGCCGGCGGATCGTCTCCTCGAAGCCGATCCAGCCGAAGGAGCGCGCGGACATGGCGGAGAGCAGGTAGACGCCGATATTGGTGGGCGAGGTGCGGGCAGCAAGAACGGGGTGCGGCGTTTCCTGGAAATTGTCCGGCGGCAGGAAGTTCTGCTCGGGCGTGACGAAATCCTCGAAATAGCGCCAGGTGCGCCGGGCGATCTTGCGGAACTCCGCCTTCACGTCTTCGGAGACCACCAGCTGGTCTTCCGTCTCGGCGGACTGGCTGACGAGCCAGGCAATGGCCGGCGAGAGGATCCAGAGCAGCGCGAAGGGAATGCCGATGAAGGGCAGGCCGGTGGCGGAGACGGCAGCGATGCCGACGGCGATGATCGCCAGGACCGGGGCGATCCACATGGTCCGGTAATAATCGAGTACGGTGCCGTGGCCGGCGCTCTGCACCGATGCGGCGGTGCGCCATTCGAGCATCAGCTTGCGGCTGACGAAGGTGCGGTAGAGCGCACGCGCAATGGCGTCGGCCATCATGCCGGCGGAATGGGCAATGAAGACGATGCGCAGCGCGACCTGGGCATTGGCCGAGCGGATTTCGTCCAGCACGGCGTGGAAATGGGCGCGGGCGACGATGTCGTTGCGGCGCGGCATCAGGCTCGAAAGCAGCGAAAGGGTCGGCGCCACGAAGAGCGAGAAGATCAGCACCACCTGCCAGATGAGCGCCGCGGTCGGCTCCATCACGTACCAGCCGAGCACGGAGGCGCCGAGCCAGGCGACCGGGATCAGCGACCGGCGCAGGTTGTCGTACATCTTCCAGCGGCCGAGCATGGACAGCCCGTTGCCGGCGTTGAAGATATAAGGCAGCAGCTGCCAGTCACCGCGCGTCCAGCGATGCTGGCGCGACACTTCGACCTCGTAGCGGATCGGGAAATCCTCGACCAGCTCGACATCGGTCACCAACGCGCAGCGGGCGAGCGAGGCTTCCAGAAGGTCGTGGCTGAGGATGGCGTTCTCCTCGATCTTGCCCTTGATCGCTGCCTCGAAGGCGTCGACATGGTAGAGACCCTTGCCCGTGAAGGTGCCCTCGCCCGCGAGGTCCTGGTAGACGTCGGAGACGGTGAAGACATAGGGGTCGATGCCGCGATTGGCCGAGAAGATGCGCTGGAAGGCGGACGCCTCGCTGCCGGTGGTGAGCGAGGGCGTGACGCGCGGCTGCAGGATCGAATAGCCCGAGGTGACCTTCTGGGTCTTCGGATCGACGATCGGACGGTTGATCGGGTGGTAGAGCTTGCCGACGAGCTTGGTCACCGCATCGCGCATCAAGCGCGTGTCGGAATCAAGCGTCATCACATATTGCACGCCGTCCGGCACCTTGTCCGTACCGGCGATGAAGGTCGTGTCGCGGTCACCGCGCAGCAGAAGGTTGAGCTCGTGCAGCTTGCCACGCTTGCGCTCCCAGCCCATCCATGCGCCTTCGCTCTCGTTCCACAGGCGGCGGCGATGCAGCAGGAAGAAGCGCGTGCGGCCATCATGGGCATAGCGCTTCACCAGTTCGGCGATCTCGCCCTTGGCATAGTCGAGCACGTCGAGATCGGCGGCCGTCTCTTCCGTCGGGCTGTCGGCCCAGTCGCTGACGAGCGCGAAATAGATTTCGCCCTTCGGGTTGGCGAGATAGTGGACCTCCAGATTGCGGACGAGTTCGTCCACATGGTCGCGCTTGGAGATCATGCAGGGCACGACGACCAGCGTACGGGCCTCGGCCGGAATACCCTTCAGAAATTCATAGCCGACCAGGCGTGAGGGCGTGACGAAGAAGGTGACGACGGTGTTGAAGAGACCAGCCGCGCCTTCGGAGGCCGGCAGGGCGAAGAGCAGCAGGAGCAGCAGCTTGGCACCGGCCGGGATCGCCATCGGGCTGATGAAGGCATAGACGAGGATCATCGCCAGAACGGTGAGCGCGATGTTCGGCCCGGCGATCGCCAGCCATTCGAGGCTGCGGGCGAAGCGAACGATGCGCTGCAGCACGGTCGGCGTGTAGCCGATCGACTGTTCGAATTCGATCTTGCGGTTGCCGACCAGATAGTCGCCGACATTCGGCGCCATGACCGGTTGTCCGGTTTCCTCCTCGATCACCGACGCATCCGCCCGGGCCCGGGCCAGAGCGCGCTCGGTCACTTCGAGTTCGGTCAGGCCGGACCGCTTGGCCAGCTGTTCGATCGTGGTGCGGTATTTGTTGCGCGAGCCGAAATCGAGCGACATGTAGTCGGAGCCGTCACGCATGGCGGCATCGAGCTTGCTGACGCTTTCGAACCAGACCGCCCAGTCATTGTCGTCGATCTCGCGCAGCGACCGCACGATGTTGCTCATCGTCGCATTGCCGGAGGAAAGGCGGTTCTGCTCGGCAAACAGTGCGGATTCGATATCGCTGCCGCGCTTCTCCAGCTGTTCTTCCAGCCAGGCGATGACGACGCGGCCGCTCTGCGAGCCGTCGCGCAGGCGGTACAGAAGTTGGGCGACGAAGGTATTGTCGGCCGTCTGCGCCTCGTAGTCCTTGAGCAGCGTCTGCGCCTTGTCCGGATCGCTCAGCCGCACGATCTGGTCGGCGACATCATTGGCCTTGTGGCGCATGGCGCGCGACCGCTCGACGCGCATCGCCACACGGCGCAGATTCTCGATCAGGATGAAGCGGATGATGGAGGGAAGCGCCCAGAGCTCGCCGATCTTGAAGGTGCCGCCTTCGTGGAAGCCTTCGACCATCGCCGTCAGGCTTTCGCGCGAAACGGTGCTGTGCGTATGTGCGACATAAAGCCAGGCAAGCGCCATGGTGCGCGGGATGGTCGTGCCCGCCACATCGATCGTCGGCAGCTGGCGATAGAACTTGCGCGGAAAATCGCGCCGCACTTCCTGGATCGCTTCTTCGATCACATGGTGGTTGTCGAGCAGCCATTCGGCGGCCGGCGTGATCTGTGCGCCCTGCTCCACATCGGCCGCGGTGATCTTGTAGATCCTGAAGATCTCGGTTTCATTTTCCCGATGCCGCTGGCGAAACTCGAAGGGAAAGAAGGCCGGCAAGCTGTCCGCGCCGTTGCGGGCCAGATGCTCGCCACAGGCGCGCAACTCCTCGATCGACATATAGGTCGAGCGGATCGCGTCGTTGTAATCGAGAGCGGCGGGCTGGGCGTCGCGCGGCGCGGTGGCGGGAGTGGCGTGCTGGAGCATGGAGCGGGTTCTGGATCCAAAGCGGTGTTTCAAGGAGCGGCCGAAGCCGGGTCAGGCCGAAGCCTGGGTGTTCGTCAAGTTTGGCAGGACTATGCCGGACTGCAGGACATCACGCGCGGCCGGGTCGAACGCATAGGGCTCGGCAAAAACGGTAAGCGGTGCGCGAGGGCCGATCGACAGGCTGGGTCATGGCGTGGGGGTGAGACGTGAAGACGGCATTTTTTAGCCTTTGCGCGCATCGCTTTCAAGCTGGGGAGGCGACAGCGGCGCGCCCAAGTGACCGGAAGACAAGCGGTTTGCAGCGCCGGGCATGCCGCTTTTCCTGTACCGAACGGCCGTTCATGCCCCATCATCGCCGCCCGCGCACAGTTCAACCCCGCGTTAACGCCGCGTCGCTGTAAAAGTTCCCGCTGTTTCAAGCGGAGTAGGGGCGTGTTCATGCCGGTGGGTTCGAAATTTGCGACATGATCCACGCACGGAAGGCAAGGCCCGCCTGGTTCTCCAGCTTCCCGTCCGGAATGACCAGGTAATAATTGTTTTCCGTCTGGATCGGCAGGTCGAAGACCACGCGCAAGGCGCCGGTGCCGAGTTCGGGCTCGATCAGGTAGCGCGGCAGGAGCGCGAAGCCGAGGCCGGCAATCGCGCCCTCGATGACCATCGAAAACTGATCGAACCGGGTGCCGCGATAGGCGCCCTCGATCGGTGCATGCGTGGCCTCGAACCATTCCGCCCAGAGCTTCGGCCGAGTCGCAAGATGCAGCAGGGGGGCACCGGCGAGCTCACCCGGCTGCGTCGCAGGGAAGCGCTCGAGCAGGGCAGGGCTTGCGACGGGCACAGTCACCTCGCTGCACAGATAGTGGCAGGCCGCATGGGCCCAGACCGGCTGGCCGTAATGGATCGCAAGGTCGAACATCTCCTCGCCGAAATCGAAGGGCCGCGAGCGTGAGGCGATGTTGAGGACCGTATCGGGATGGCGGGACAGGAAATCGGCGAGCCGCGGCGTCAGCCAGCGGCTGCCGAAGGTCGGCAATGTCGCAATCGACAGCGCATTGTCGGAGCGTGCGGCGCCCATGGCCCGCACCATCAACTCCTCCGACTGCGCCAGCAGCCGGCGCACCTCCGGCAGGAACCGCTGCCCCGCATCGGAAAGCACCACCCGCTGGCGGACGCGCTCGAACAGGAGCACGCCCAGCTGGCTTTCGAGATCCTTGATCTGCCGGCTCACCGCGCTCTGGGTCAGGTTCAGCTCTGCGCCCGCCTGGGTGAAGCTGCCGTGGCGCGCCGCGCATTCGAAGGCCTGCAGCGTCGCAATGTCCGGGATCAGCCGTCGCGTCAACCTCATTCCGCCCTCGCATGACCATAGTCAGAACGGTCGCAATCCATTCGCATTTCGGATAGATATGATCCGGATTGAGAATGATCGACCCATCCGATCCATATCGCGAGGCTTGCCGTCATGAAAGAGAAGACCGTCGTTTCGAGCGACGATATCCGCTCGGCCTTTTCCGCCGCCATGTCCGCCATGTACCGCAGCGAAGTGCCGGCTTACGGCACGCTGATGGACCTCGTGGCCGAGGTCAATGCCGAGGCGCTGGCGAAGGACCCAGATCTCGCGGCGCGTCTTGCGGAGACGGATCAGCTGTCGCGCATTTCCGACGAGCGACACGGGGCAATCCGCCTCGGCCTCCCCTCCGAGCTCGCCATGATGCGGCGCGTTTTCGCCGTCATGGGCATGATGCCGGTCGGCTACTACGATTTGAGCACTGCCGGCGTCCCGGTTCATTCCACGGCCTTCCGGCCCGTCGGCGCCGCGGCGCTGAGCGGCAATCCCTTCCGTGTCTTCACCTCGCTGCTGCGGCTCGACCTAATCGAGGACACGGCGCTACGGGCCGAGGCGGAGCGCATTCTGTCCGAACGCCAGATCTTCACGCCCGAAGCCATCGCACTGACAGAGAGGGCCGAGGCCGAAGGCGGCCTGTCTGCCGAAGAGGCGACGCGCTTCGTCGAAGCGGTGCTGGAAACCTTCCGCTGGCATGACAAGGCCATCGTCAGCCCAGAGATGTATCGCCGTCTGCACGACACGCACCGGCTGATCGCCGATGTCGTCTCCTTCAAGGGGCCGCATATCAATCACCTCACCCCGCGCACGCTCGATATCGATGCCGTCCAGGCACGGATGCCGGCGCGCGGCATCGAGCCGAAGGCCGTGATCGAGGGACCGCCGACCCGCGCCTGCCCGATCCTCCTTCGCCAGACCTCGTTCAAGGCGCTGGACGAGCCGGTCTCCTTCCAGGGCACGGACGGCACCTGGCAGCCGGGATCGCACACGGCCCGGTTCGGGGAAATCGAGCAGCGCGGCATCGCCCTGACCCCCAAGGGCCGCGCGCTCTATGACCGGCTGCTTGAGGAGTCCCGCAAGATCGTGCGTCCCGCCGCCGATGGGTCGAATGCGCGTGCCTATGAGGCCGCCCTTGCCAGTGCTTTTGCAACCTTCCCGGACAGCTGGGAGGAGATTCGCGCCGAAGGGCTCGGCTATTTCCGCTACAGCCCGACCGAGTTGGGCCGAGGCGCCGATCTTTCGACCGGCAGCGTCGATGCGCTGCTTGCCGAGGGTCTGATCCAGGCCGATCCGATCGTCTACGAGGACTTTCTCCCCGTCAGCGCCGCCGGCATCTTCCAGTCGAACCTCGGCGATGCCGCGGCGCAGGATTTCACCGCGAGCCCCAGCCAGAAGCGCTTCGAAACCGATCTCGGGCAGAGCGTTCTCGACGAATTCGATCACTATGCCGCCATCGAGGCCGCCTCGCTCGAGGCCTGCCGCTCCGGTGCGGCCCATGCCGAGGCCGCTGAGTGAGCCGAGACGTCCATCTTGCCGCCTTGCGCGGTCTGCTCGGAGAGGGCGACGTCCTCACCGAGCCCTCTGCCATGGCAGCCTATGTCACCGGAGCGCGCTACGATGCGGGCCAGGCGATGGCAGTTCTCCGTCCGCGCTCGACCGCGGAGGTATCCGCAGCCGTCGCCTATTGCGTGACGAACGGTCTCGCGCTGGTGCCTCAGTCGGGCAATACCGGCCTCGTCTCCGGCTCGACGCCGGATATGAGCGGCGAAGCCATCGTGCTCAGCCTCGACCGGATGGCAAAGCAGTTCGCGCTGGATGCCGACAATCGCTCGGTCCGGCTCGATGCCGGCTTCACGCTTTCGGAGGTCAACCGGCGGCTGGAGGCCGAGGGGCTGTTCTTCCCGATCGATCTCGGCGCGGATCCGAGGATCGGCGGCATGATTGCCACCAACACCGGCGGCTCGCGCTTCCTGAAATACGGTGATGTGCGGCAAAACGTGCTCGGCCTGACCGTGGTACTGGCCGATGCGGAGGGCTCGGTTCTGACCCTCGGATCGCCGCTGCGCAAGAACAACACCGGCATCGACTGGAAGCAGATCTTCATCGGCACCTCCGGTGTCTTCGGCATCGTCACCGAGTGCATCCTCAACCTGGAGCGACTGCCGCAGCAAAGTGCGGCTGCCTATCTGGTGCCGTCCAGCGCCGATGCGGTCATGCCGCTGCTGCGGATGATGGAGGAGCGGCTGGGCGACATGCTCTCCGCCTTCGAAGGCATGTCCGCGCCCGCCATCCGCGCGGCGCTTGCCCATGTTCCGGCGCTCCGCAACCCGTTCCAGGGCGGTCATGTTCCGGATTACGTCATTCTTGCCGAACTGAGCCGAACCTCCGCCCCGCGCGAGGGGGAGGAGAGCCTTGAAACGGTAATGGAGGCCGTGCTGGGCGCGATCTTCGAGGACGAGGCAGCGCTGCTTGCCGATGCCTTCGTCGGCCCGCCGCAGGAAATGTGGGCGCTGCGCCATGCTTTGTCGGAAGGCGTCAAGCATTCCGGCCGGCTGATCGCCTTCGACGTCGCCTTTGCCCGCGGCGACATCATGCGCTTCTGCACGCGCATGAAGGAGGAGATGCCTTCGCGCTTCCCGCAGGTGACCATCTGCGATTTCGGCCATATCGGCGATGGTGGCGTGCACCTGAACCTGGTCGTTCCGCCGGAGAGTGACGGCCTGGCGGACGGGTCGCTCGAAAAGGCGCTGCGCGATTGGGTCTATGCCGTGACGGTCGAGGAATTCGGCGGCAGTTTCAGCGCCGAACACGCGATCGGCCGCAAGAACCAGCATTATTACGATCTCTACACGCCGGCCCGGCTGAAGACGCTCGCGGCCGGGCTGAAACCGATCCTCTCGCCCGGTGCGCTCGGCACCGTGCGCTTCGGCTGAGAGCCCACCGATCAACGCAGGGCGGGTTTGGCGGGCAGTCTGCCCGGATCCCGCTCTTCTTCTCTACGTTTCAAGGAGTTTTCCATGACCATCGCCACCCAGCCCTTCGACCTCGTCTCGGAAACCAAGTCCCTGCTCGGCCGGCTCGGCGTCGAAGCCGCGCTCTATACGGGCGGTGACATGCCGTCCTTCTCTCCGGTGACCGGCGAGGAGATCGCCCGGCTGAAGACGGTCGATGCTGCGGCCGCCGGCGCGCAGATCGACGCAGCGCATGAGGCCTTCAAGGCCTGGCGCCTGGTTCCGGCCCCGCGCCGTGGCGAGCTGGTTCGCCTGCTCGGCGAGGAGTTGCGGGCGCACAAGGCCGATCTCGGCCGTCTGGTCTCGCTCGAGGCCGGCAAGATCCCGTCCGAAGGCCTGGGTGAAGTGCAGGAAATGATCGACATCTGCGATTTCGCGGTCGGTCTCTCCCGCCAGCTCTACGGCCTGACGATTGCCACCGAACGCCCTGGCCACCGGATGATGGAAACCTGGCATCCGCTCGGCGTCGTCGGCATCATCTCCGCCTTCAACTTCCCCGTCGCCGTCTGGTCCTGGAATGCCGCGCTGGCGCTTGTCTGCGGCGATGCCGTCGTCTGGAAGCCGTCCGAGAAGACGCCGCTGACCGCGCTTGCCTGCCAGGCAATTCTCGAAAAGGCGCTGAAGCGCTTCGGCGAGGCGCCCGAGGGACTATCTCAGGTGCTGATCGGTGATCGCGCCATCGGCGAAGTCCTCGTCGATCATCCCAAGGTTCCGCTCGTCTCCGCCACCGGCTCCACCCGCATGGGCCGCGAAGTCGGTCCGCGGCTCGCCAAGCGTTTTGCACGGGCCATTCTTGAACTCGGCGGCAACAATGGCGGCATCGTCTGCCCGTCCGCCGATCTCGACATGGCGCTGCGCGCCATCGCCTTCGGCGCCATGGGCACGGCCGGCCAGCGCTGCACCACATTGCGCCGCCTCTTCGTGCATGAAAGCGTCTACGATGCGCTGCTGCCGCGTCTCAAGAAGGCCTATCAGAGCGTCTCCGTCGGCAATCCGCTGACCTCCTCGGCTCTTGTCGGCCCGCTGGTCGACAAGCAGGCCTTTGCCGGCATGCAGAAGGCGCTCGAAGAGGCGAAGGCGCATGGCGGCGCGGTCACCGGTGGCGAGCGCGTCGATCTCGGCTTCGAGAAGGGCTACTACGTCAAGCCGGCGCTGGTCGAGATGCCCGCCCAGGAAGGCCCGGTCCTCGAAGAAACCTTCGCGCCGATCCTCTATGTGATGAAGTACAGCGATTTCGACGCGGCGCTGGCGCAGCACAATGCGGTGGCCGCCGGTCTCTCCTCCTCGATCTTTACCCGTGACATGCAGGAATCCGAACGGTTCCTGGCCTCCGACGGCTCCGATTGCGGCATTGCCAATGTCAACATCGGCACCTCCGGTGCCGAAATCGGCGGCGCCTTCGGTGGCGAGAAGGAAACCGGCGGCGGCCGCGAATCCGGCTCGGATGCCTGGAAGGCCTATATGCGCCGGGCAACCAACACCGTAAATTATTCGAAGGCTCTGCCGCTCGCCCAGGGCGTCTCCTTCGACATCGACTGATCCGGTCACAGTCTCGCAAGGCTCGGCCGCGGCGCGCAACAGCTTTTGCGCGCCGCGGCAAATCCTGTTATTTCGACCCGAACCGCGCCGCCGAAAGCAGCGCTCACGTTCGGTTCAGGCGGCACGATCCGCCGTGGCCGGACAGGCTCGAGGGATCGCATATCCATGTTCGCCAGTCTGAGGCCGACGACGACCATCGTCGAGACGCGCTCGGCGCAGAGTTTCGAACCCGCCCATTCCGCCTATTATGCCGGCCGGCCCGGCAAGCCGCTGCAGCTTCTGCTGCAGGCCCGGCATGATTTTCTCTCGGTCTGGCGCGAGAGCGACTATACCGATCGCATCTCCTCGATCTCGCTCTTCAAGCGGCAGCTGGTCGTGGTCAATTCACCCGAGGCGATCCGCTATGTGGTCGCCAAGCGGCACGAAAACTTCGAGCGCAAGACGCCGCAGATGCGCCGAGCTCTGGAGTTCCTCCTCGGCGACGGCCTGTTCATCTCCGATGGTGAGACCTGGAAGCAGCGCCGGCCCCTGGTCAACGACATCGTCCACAAGAACCGCCTGCCGGTCTTCGGCAAGATCATGGAAACGACGGCGAGCGAGCTTGCCGAGCGCTGGTCAGGCCTGCCAGATGGCGCGCCGGTCAATGCGCTGTTCGAAATGGCCGGGCTGACGGCCGAGATCATCTCCCGTTCGGTCTTCGGCAATGATCTCGGCGAGGAGGCTGCGGGTGCCGTGACCGAAGGGTTCGAGCGCTATCAATCGCTGATCGACAGCATCAATATCGGCTATTTCCTCGGCTTCGACGAGGGCCTGCCGGTGCGCCGGTCACGTAAGTTGAAGCAGTCGGTCGAGCGCATCCACACGATCATCGACAAGGTGGTCGAGGATCACCTGGCCGGGCGCGGCGACCATAATTCGATGGTGGAACTGCTTGTGCGCCGCCAGGAGCGCAATCCCGAGCTCAAGCTGGATGTTGTGGCGCTGCGCAACGAGGCGGCGACGATCTTCATGGCCGGGCACGAGACCACGGCGGCGACGCTCACCTGGGCCTGGTATCTGCTCGCCCGCGCGCCCTGGGTCGAACGGGCCCTGCATGAGGAGATCGCCCGCGTCTGCGGAAACCGGGCCCCGACGCTCGACGACCTGCCGGCGCTCGACTGGTGCCGGGCGGTGATCGAGGAGACGCTGCGCCTGTATCCCCCGGTTCCCATTCTCGCCCGCCAGGCCAAGGAGGCCGACCGGATCGGCGACATCGACGTCAAGCCCGCCTCGCTGATCCTCATCGTGCCTTGGCTCCTGCATCGCACCGAAGCCTTCTTCAAGGATGCCCATCAGTTCAAGCCCGAGCGGTTCCTGACCGGGGCGCCGCGGCCCACGCCCTATAGCTACATTCCCTTCGCCAGCGGCCCGCGCGTCTGCCCCGGCCTCCAGTTCGGGCTGAACGAGGCGATCCTGTGCCTGGCGATCCTCGCGCAGCGCTTCGTCCTGCGCGTGCCGGAAACGGTCAAGGTCGAGCCGCAGTGCCGGTTGACGCTGCGTCCGCGCGGCGGCATGCCCGTGACGCTGCATCGGCGGGGCTGACACCTTGGTCAAGCGCGAGCGAACGACCGAGCGACGGGCCTGGACCTATGCGCCGGCGCCCGTGCCGGATCTTGCCGCCTTCCGTGCGGGCGGAGCGGCCCGTCGCGCCTTTCTGCGCTACTGGACCCTTGGAATCGCGAAGGAAGGAGCGGATCTCGCGCTGTTCTTCCTCATGAAACTCCTGCCCGCCCGCCTCTGCTCCGATCTCGGCGCGCGGCTCGGCGCTTTCGCCTTTCCCCGCTGGCACAAGACCGCAATCGCCCGCACCCGTGCCAACCTTGCGCGATTGATGCCGGATGCGACGTCTTCCGAGCGAGACGCCCTGATGCGTCGCAACTGGGAAAATCAGGGTCGGCTGATGACCGAGTTTTCCGTCGTCAACCGCATGGCGGGTGATCGCCGCCGGGTCACGGTCGAGGGTGAACGAGGCATTGCAGAGGCCGTGGCCCGCGGCCCGCTCATCCTGATGGGCGTGCATACGGGGAATTGGGAGCTGATCTGGCCTGTGGTCAGTCGTCTCGGAATACGGGCTGCGCTCAATTACGCGCCGCCGAAAAGCCCCGTGCGCCACTGGATCGCGCGGCATGTGCGGCGACGAGCGGGCATCGATCTGCTGCCGCCCGGGCGCGCGGCCGTCCGCCCTGCTCTAAAGCGCCTGCAGGCGGGTGGAACCGTGATCATCTTTTGCGACGAGGGGCTGCAGGGCCGCATCCGAGGCCCGTTTCTCGGTCGCCCGCCGCATCTGGAGGGAAACCTCGCTCTCGTGGCCCGCCTTGCGCGCCTGACAGGGGCCGCGCTCTGCCCCATTCATGTGGAGCGGCACGGCGCCACCCGCTTCCACGTCAGGGCCGGCTCACCCTTTCATTTGCCGGAGACGAGCGATCCGGAGTCAGCGCTCCTCGACGATGTGGTGCGTCTCAATGCCCTGATCGAGCCGATCGTGCGCGCCCATCTCGATCAGTGGTATTTCCTCGACAGCGGATTGTGACGGGATCAGCGGGCCGATGCGGCACCGGTGCCGTCCGTTGAGGAAAGCGACAGCACGAACTCGGCCAGGCGCTCGCCAGCCTCATGCAGCGGACCGCTATTGTCGATCGTCGTCATTCCCAGCCGCGTTTCGCATTCCAGCACCTGCCGCTCCAGCCGGCGGCGGATCTCGGCGGCGCTCTCCCGGCCGCGACTGGCGAGCCGCTCGGCGATGATGTCCGGCCTGGCGACGATATTGACGATGGCGAGCCTCGGATAGACGGCCTCGAAGCGGGCGAGCACCGCCCGGCTGCCATTGGCGATCAGCGTCTGCCCCTCTTCGCAGGCGGCGATGGTCTCAGCCGGAATGCCATAGGCCAGACCATGAGCCTGCCAGGCCACCGCAAAACCGCCCTGCGCGTCGCGCGCCCGGAAGTCGTCCGGCGACATGGCTTCGTGCGCCTCGCCGCCGGCATCGGCAGGGCGGGTGATGGCGCGGCGAACCAGCGTGACGGCCAAGCGGCCTTCGAGCCGATGCAGGGCGTCGGCGATCACGCTGTCCTTGCCGGCGCCGCTCGGGCCGACGACGACGATCATCACGCCCTGTTGCGGCCTGCTCATGCCACTCTTCTCCCATCGCGCCAAACGCCCCGGACGATCGGAACGTCGGACCGGCGCTCGACACGCACGAGATCGGCCTTCAATCCCGGGGCGATCCGGCCGCGATCGTCGAGCCCCACCGTTTTGGCCGGCGTCGAGGTGACCATGGCGATGGCCGCAGGCAGGCTCAGCGTGTCGATCTCGTCGGCAAGCAGGAAGGGAGCGTGAATCAGGCTGAAAGGGACATAATCGGAAGAAAGCACGTCGAGCACGCCATGCCGGGCCAGGTCAGCAGCGGCGATATTGCCGGAATGAGAGCCGCCGCGAACCACATTCGGCGCCCCCATGAGCACGCTGAGGCCCGCCTCGTGCGACAGAGTTGCCGCCTCCAGGCTCGTCGGGAATTCTGCCAGCCGCACGCCAAGCGCAATCGACTCCTCGACATGCGCTGTCGTGGCGTCGTCATGGCTGGCCACCGGAATGCCGCGCTCTGCGCAGAGCGCGCTGAGGGTCGCACGATGGCGGGCGGAGTTGCGGGCGGACAGGTCGAGCTGGCGCTCGACGAAGACGGCAAACGCCTCGTCGCTCAAGCCGCGCTTCGTCTTGTAGTAGAAGATATACTGGTCCATCGTCTGGAACTGACGCTGGCCGGGGGCATGGTCCATCAAGGAGATCAGGCCAACCTGCGGATCGTCGCGAAAGGCGTCGAACTGATCGAGCACATTGTCCATCGACACCTCGCAGCGCAGATGAATGCGATGCTCGGCGCGCAGCCGGTTTTCGCCAGTAGCCTCGGCCAGCGCATCGGCCATGGCCCGCATCTCGCCAGTCTTGAAGCCATCGCCGTCATCATCGCTCCCGAGCCGCAGGCAGTCGAAGACCGTGGTGATGCCGGAGCCGGCAATCTGCGTGTCATAGGCCTGGATCGCCGCCATCTTCCCCCAGCGCAGGCCGGGACGGGGCGAATAATGGCTTTCCAGATGGTCGGTGTGCAGTTCCACCAGGCCGGGGATCAGGTAATCCCCGCCAAGATCCTCACCGCCCGTGGCCGGACCCGGCTGGATTTCGACGATCCGCCCCTCGCGAACGAGAAGCGATCCCTCGACGATCTGGTCCTCCAGGACGATCCGGGCATTGGTGTAGACTTGCTCCTGCGGCACTCAAAGTTCTCCTGTTTCGGCATCGCCAAGCGGCATCAGCGAATGGACGGCGAAGGGCGCGCCGCGCCGCTCTTCGGTAAAAAGGGCAAGGGCGGTGACGGCAAGCGGCCGACCGAGGAAGCCGGCAAAGGCTTCCTCGAGCACGGCGCGCACCGCCGCGCGCCGCTCCTCCGGCACGGGGCCGGTCAAGGTCATGTGGAAGCGGAACTCGTCGAACACATAGGGGTAGCCCCAGCTTTCGAGATTTCCTCTCTGCGTCGGCGTCAGGCGCTCCGGGTTGCGCCGCGCCACGTCTTCGTCCGACAAGGCAGCCCGAAAGGGCTCGAAGCGGCGCACCGTTTCGGCGGCAAAGCGATCGAGTGCAGGGCAGGGTGCGCCGGGGACAAGGGCGAAGAACGGACCGAGTGCGTCCAGCGTCAGCTGAGGGATCTCGAAAGGCGCGCTCTCGGCGGCAAACTCGTCCATGGCCTCCAGCAGATCAGCCTCGCTGCGCCCCGCTGCCAGGCTGAACGGAGCCTTGAGCGTCGCATGAAAGCCATAGCGCCGCGGCTCCGCGGTCAATGCGCCGATCTCTTCCCGGGTGAAACCATCGATGTCCGTCGGAGCGACCTGTCCGGCCAGAAAGGCATCGCGGCCGAGCCAGGCGACCGCCGCCAAAGTCAGCGGATCGTCCTTCGGCGGGGAAAAGTAAAGCGCATAGCGCATGGCAACCTCGATCGGCTTGGCCCCGGCGCGGCTCTGCCTGCAGGGGAGGGGGAAGACGACTGAGAAGGGATTCGCACCGCGATTGCAATCGCCGATCCGGTCCCGACCGTCCTGCGCTGCTGCCTCTCATCCTTTCATGACGCAGGCATGACGGCGGGCATATCAGGCCTTCGGGTTGCCAAGCCCATCCAGCGCCTGTTCGATCACCGCAGTCAGCGGACGATCGATATCAACGGTGACGACCAGCGGCTCGCCGGTCGGCGGTTCCAGTGTGGCGAGCTGGCTGTCGAGCAGGGAGGTGGGCATGAAATGGCCGGTTCGGTGGCCCATGCGGCTTTCAAGCACCGCGCGGCTGCCGGTGAGAAAGACGAATCGCAGGGGACGCCCGGCGCCGGCCCGCAGCCGATCGCGATAGCTGCGTTTCAGGGCAGAACAGGAGACAACGACACCGCGCCCCTCTCTCGCCTCGGCAAGCCGTGCGGCCACCCTGTCGAGCCAGGGCCAGCGATCCGCGTCGGTCAGCGGAATACCGGCCGACATCAGGGCGATGTTTTCCGGCGGATGCAGCGCGTCACCCTCGACGAAATCGAGACCGAGAGCCGTGGCGATCCCGAGACCGACCGAGCTCTTCCCGCAACCGCTGACCCCCATGACCACGATCGGCCCCTGGGGTTCTTCCTTCTGCGCCATTACGAGGCGGTCCTCCTCACGCAGCGTAGAACTTGGCCATTTCGGCCAGGCGCTTGACGCGGATCTTCGAGGCGTGGCCGGCGGTGCCGAAGGCTTCGAAGCGTTCGCGGCATACCTGGCTCATCAAGGCGGTCGAGGGCTTCAGATAGGTGCGCGGGTCGAAATCCGTCGGCTTCTCGCGGAAGCATTTGCGGATCGTGCCGGTCATGGCGAGGCGCAGGTCGGTGTCGATATTGACCTTGCGCACCCCGAGCGGGATGGCCTTCTGGATTTCCGACACCGGCACGCCCCAGGTCTGCTTCATCTCGCCGCCATAGGCCGTGAACAGGTCCTGCAGATCCTGCGGAACGGAGGACGAGCCGTGCATGACGAGATGCGTGTTCGGGATCGCCTTGTTGATCTTGGCGATGGTCTCGATCGAAAGGATTTCGCCATCCGGCGGGCGGGTGAACTTGTAGGCGCCATGGCTGGTGCCGATCGCCACGGCCAGCGCGTCGACGCCGGTCTTTTCCACGAAATCGCGGGCCTGGTCCGGATCAGTCAGCAGCTCCTCGCGGGTCAGCTTGCCTTCGAAGCCGTGCCCGTCTTCCTTGTCGCCCGCTCCGGTCTCGAGATTGCCGAGATTGCCCAGTTCGCCTTCCACCGAGGCTCCAGCCGCATGGGCGATGCGCACCACATCGGCGGTGACGCCCACATTGTACTCGTAGCTTGCCACCGTCTTGCCATCGGCCAGAAGCGAGCCGTCCATCATCACCGAGGTGAAGCCGTTGGTGATCGCCGACACGCAGGTGGAAGGCTGATCGCCGTGGTCGAGATGGAGGCAGACGGGGATATGCGGATATTCCTCCGCCGCGCCGAGAATGAGATGACGCAGGAAGCCGTCGCCGGCATAGGAGCGCGCGCCGCGGCTCGCCTGGAGGATCACCGGCGAATCGGTTGCCTCCGCCGCACGCATCACGGCCTGGACATATTCCAGATTGTTGACGTTGAAGGCCGGTACGGCATAGCCGTTTTCGCCTGCGTGATCGAGCAACTGCCGTAAGGTGATCAACCCCATAATGTCCTCCGCTCCCGTCGGCCGCTCCGTCGCCGGCGGCCCTCTCTCGTGGCTTACCTTAAAGCGCGGGCTGCCTTTGGCAATGCAAAAGCATTCAAATCGTGCATCTGCCGTCAGGCCTGCAGCCGGCCCTGACGTTTGAGTTCGAGTTCGCGGAAGAAAATGAACAGGCCGGAGGCGACGATCAATCCGGCGCCGATGATGGAGGCGAGCCGCGGCGTATCCCCGAAGAAGATCCAGCCGAAAATGACCGCCCAGAACAGCAGCGTATAATGAAGCGGAACGACGGTCGCGGCGTCGGCCAGCTTGAGCGAGCGGTTGCTGAGCGCATGGGCGAGCATGGCGACGATACCGAGCAGGGCAGGGGCGAGAAGCGCGGTCGCTTCCACCGGAACCCAGCCTGACGGGTGGAGCGCGAGGCCGCCCACCGAAAAGACCAGCGCGCCGAAGAACTGCCAGAAGACGAGCGTCAGATCCGGCGTCGCCCGCAGCGTTCGGCCGAGCATGACGGCGACCGAAAAGCAGGCGCTGCCGAACAAGGCGGTCAAGGCCGGCAGCGACAGCGTCTCGCGCGAGGGCGACAGGGCAATGAGCACGCCGAGAAACCCGACCAGGATCGCCGTCCACCGCCGCCAGCCGACCTTCTCGCCCAGCATGAAGGGGGACATGGCTGCGACATAGATCGGCGCGGCCAGCCAATAGGTCATGGCATCGGCAAGCGGCATGAAGCCGACTGCATAGTAGAAGGAGGATGCATCGACAGCGAAAAGCAGGGCGCGCAGCGCCTGCAAGGCCGGCCGCTCGACTCGGAACAGGCTCATGACGCCCCGCCGCAGCACGAAGGGCAGGAGAACGATCAGGGCAGCCAGGCTGCGGATCGTCATCAACTGGCTGACGGAGAGGCTTTCCACCAGCACCTTGCCCATCACGTCGTTGAGCGAGAACATCAGCATGCTGAGCAGCATCAAGAGGATCCCGGTGCGGGCGGTGGTGTCGGGCCGGGCAGGCGCGCTGGTGTCGATGGTCATGGGCCTCGGCCTTGAAGAAAACGGTCGCTGGAGGGATCGTTGCGCTCCGGCCGATGCCGAAGCCGAGCTCGGGCGTGAGGCATTCTGGTGGCAAGCGAACTTGGGCTCTGCTTGACACAGCGGGCCCACGCAATCCAGCCGCCAAAGACGATCAACCCATCAGCTTTTGGCATGAATGGGTCAGCGGTGGCGTACCAAGCTATCCGCAGCCCTTGACGAAATCGCCGGCTCGGTCACATAAGAACCACCCGCGCATTCTAAACAGCACGACACCGCGCGCGGGGAGAACTTGGTGCCGGGCCCCTCTGGCGAGAGTCTTACGGCGCTCTCGCGATGTCGGTACCGCCAGCGCAATCAGCCGGCGGATAACATCCCCATGACGAACAACAGCACATCTCCTGTGCATGCGCGCCGCGTGCCGCATGCCGAACATCCTTATCACTCAAGGCCGTCCGGCCCGCGTCTCTGCGGGAGGGTGCAGCCATGAGCCAGCCTGTTTCGCAGACCACCACGCTCGGCTATTTCAAATGGGCCTTCATCGTCACCATCGTCGGCCTCGTGCTCGGCGGCTGGCTCGGCTGGAACGACAGCGGTACGCTGTCGGGAATGGCCACCGTCTTCTTCATCTGCGCGGTCCTGGCCGTGCTGGAGATCTCGCTCTCCTTCGACAATGCCATCGTCAATGCCAACAAGCTCAAGGACATGACGCCGGAATGGCAGCACCGGTTCCTGACCTGGGGCATTCTCATCGCGGTCTTCGGCATGCGCATCGTCTTTCCGCTGCTGATCGTGGTGATCGCCGCCGGCATCGGCCCGGTCGATGCGATCATTCTCGCAGCCGCGCGGCCGGATGAATATGCGCGGATCATGAACGAGGCGCATCTGCCGATCGCAGCCTTTGGCGGCACCTTCCTGATGATGGTCGGCCTTTCCTACTTCTTCGACCACGAGAAGGAGATCCACTGGATCAAGCCGATCGAGCGGCGGCTGTCGGAAGCGGCCAGCATCAAGGGGATCGAGATCGCCTTCGTGCTGATCCTGATCCTCGGCTTCTCCTCGATCATTCCGGATGATACGGCGACGCCGGAGGTGGAATCGACCACCTTCGTCTTCTCGGCCATCTATGGCCTCGTCACCTTCCTGGCGGTCGAAGTGCTGGGCGGCTTCCTCGATGCCCAGCAGCGGACGATGAGCGAGGCGGCCAAGGGCGGTCTCGGCGCCTTCATCTACCTCGAAGTGCTCGATGCGAGCTTCTCCTTCGACGGCGTGATCGGCGCTTTCGCGCTGACGCAGAACCTGTTCATCATCGCCATCGGTCTCGGCATCGGCGCCATGTATGTGCGCTCCATGACGATCATGCTGGTGGAGAAGGGGACGCTTGCCGAATATCGCTATCTGGAACACGGCGCCTTCTACGCGATCCTTATCCTGTCGGTGATCATGTATGTGCAGACGCTGGTGCATATTCCGGAGGTCATCACCGGCCTTGGCGGGGCGACCCTGATCGGCATCGCGCTCTGGTCGTCGATCCAGTACAACAAGCGCCACCATCCGGTCGGCACCCACGCGGGGGTCTGAACAGGCTACCGGTTCGCGTCTAGACCGCCACCGAATGAAGACCCGCGGACGTCAAACGTCCGCGGGTTTTTGATACGCGCTGAGCAAGCCGACCGCTGGAGCAGTCAGACCAGAAACGAAAAAACCCGCGAGGTCTTCATGATCCGCGGGCTTCTCGTCCCTGGTGCATCATGCCCCAGGGTCAATCATCATGTTCTTGCCGGACGGCGCTTAGGCGCGGCGGTTGGCAGCCGGGAAGCTGGCCGGGTCGATGCCGAGCGTGGTGAGGTCGCGGGCACGGGGCTTGCGGCCACCTTCGACGGCGGCGGCGGCGGCAGAAGCGGCGCCGAGGACGGCAAAGGCCCGACCGAAGAAGTTGCGCTTGGCAGTCATGATCTCAATCTCCTGATCTCTTGTCTGAGGGGAAGATGGGCCTGGTTGCTCAAGGTTGCAATGCGAGTCTTGGCACGGCAGCCATGCATGGAGAGCAGGCCGACAGAAAAGGCCGCGCACACCTCTCGGAATGCGCGGCCTTTTCAATCGTTTAGATTCCGGACGCCTTCAGTCTTCGCTGGCGGCAAGCTGCGAGAGCACCTGACCACGTCCGCGTGCGCGCAGGATCAGCGGAACGACCAGAGCCGCAAACGCAATCAGGAGCAGTACCGCGGCGATCGGCGAGGTGAAGAGCACCGTCGGATCGCCCTGGCTGATGGCGAGCGCCCGGCGCAGCTGCTGTTCGGCAAGCGGCCCGAGGATCAGTCCCACGACGACGGGCGCGATGGGATAGCCGAGAATGCGCATGCCGTAGCCGAGCAGGCCGAAGGCGAGCAGCATGCCGAGCTCGAAGACGGACGGGTTGGCGCCGATCGTGCCCAGCGTCGCAAACAGCAGGATGCCGGAATAGAGCCAGGGCTTCGGGATGGTCAGGAGTTTGACCCAAAGGCCGACCAGCGGCAGGTTCAGCACCAGCAGCATGAAGTTGGCGATGAGCAGGCTGGCAATGAGGCCCCAGACGAGCTGCGGATTGGTGGCGAACAGCAGCGGGCCCGGCTGGAGACCATATTGCTGGAAGCCCGCCAGCATGATCGCCGCCGTGGCGGTGGTCGGCAGGCCGAGCGTCAGCAGCGGCACCAGCGTGCCGGCGGCCGAAGCGTTGTTGGCGGCTTCGGGTCCCGCCACGCCCTCGATCGCGCCATGGCCGAACTCTTCCGGATATTTGGTCAGGCGCTTCTCGGCAGCGTAGGAGAGGAAGGTGCCGATCTCGGCGCCGCCGGCCGGCATGGCGCCGATCGGGAAGCCGATGACGGTGCCGCGCAGCCAGGCCTTCCAGGAGCGCGCCCAGTCCTGGGCGTTCATCCAGACCGAACCGCGCACGGCTTCGACCTTCTCTTCACCGGTGTCGCCCTGCGCCGCGATGTAAAGCGTCTCGCCGATCGCGAACATGGCGACCGCCAGCGTCGTCACCTCGACGCCGTCGAGAAGGTCCGGCACGCCGAAGCTCAAGCGCGCCTGGCCGCTCAGCTGGTCGATGCCGATGATGGCCAGCGCGAAGCCGATGAACAGCGAGGTCAGCCCGCGCAGCGTCGAATCGCCGAAGGCGGAGGAGACGGTGACGAAGGCGAGCACCATCAGTGCGAAATATTCGCGCGGCCCGAAGACCAGTGCCAGCTTGACGATGAAAGGGGCGATGAAGGCGAGGCCGATGGTGGCGATGAGGCCGGCCACGAAGGAGCCGATCGCCGCGGTCGCGAGTGCCGGTCCGCCGCGCCCCTTTCGCGCCATCTTGTTGCCTTCGAGCGCGGTGACGATCGACGAACTTTCTCCCGGCGTGTTGAGCAGGATCGAGGTGGTCGAACCGCCATACATGCCGCCATAATAGATGCCGGCGAACATGATCAGCGAGCCGGCGGGATCGAGCCGATAGGTGACCGGCAGGAGCAGGGCCACCGTCAGCGCCGGGCCAATGCCGGGCAGCACGCCGACGGCGGTGCCGAGCGTCACGCCGATCAGCGCATAGAGCAGGTTCATGGGCTGCATGGCGACCATGAGCCCCTGCAGAAGAAAGTCGAACGTCGTCATGGCGAAACTTTCAGCGGAACAGGTGTTCGAGCGGCCCGGCGGGCAGGGAGAGCTGCAGCAGGCCGGCAAAGATCAGCCAGACGCCGAGACAGAGCACGATACCGACGGGAATGGTGATCCAGAGCTTGCGCTTGCCGAAGCCGGCGGCGGTCAGCGCGAAGAGCAGGCCGGTGGCGATCGAGAAGCCGAGCGGCTTGAGGAGCAGCAATTGCAGGACGAGACCGCCGACAATCCAGGCCACGGGGGAAATTTCCTGCCGCTCGCGGACGGGGAAGTCGCGCCGAAAGGCGGCGATCGCGGTCCAGATCGCCAACCCGACCAGGCAGACGGCGATGACGAAGGGAACGGTGGCCGGGCCGATGCGCGAATAGTTCGGCAAGGCGGAAAGGCGCGAGGTGTCCCAGAAGATCAGGGCCGCAAGGCCGGCCAGGAAAACCGCAACGGCAAGCGCCACCCCATCGGGGCGGCGCTGACCGGCGTCGTGGGAGCGACGAAGATCGCTCATTGAACGAGACCGATGTCTTTGAGCACGGTTTCGGTGGCGGCGATGTCCTTGTCGAGCTGCGCCTTGAAGGCGTCGCCGGCAAGGTAGCTGTCCTGCCAGCCCTTGGTCTTCAGCGTTTCCTGCCAGGCAGCCGACTTGACGAGCTTTTCGATGTCGGCCGAAACGGCCTTCTTCTGCTCGTCCGAAAGACCCGGCGCAGCAGCAACCATGCGCCAGTTTTCGATCGCGACATCGAGGCCGGCTTCCTTCAGCGTCGGGGCGTCGACGCCCGCGATCCGCTCCGGGCTGGTGACGGCGAGAAGGCGCAGCGTCCCGGACTTGATCTGCGATTCGAATTCGCCGTAGCCGGAAACGCCGGCGGTCACCTGGCTGCCGAGAATGGCGGCCAGAGCCTCGCCACCGCCGGAGAAGGCGATGTAGTTGATCTTGGTCGGGTCGACGCCGGCTGCCTTGGCGATCAGGCCTACGGCAATGTGGTCCGTACCGCCTGCCGAGCCGCCGCCCCAGGAGACGGCACCCGGATCCTTCTTCAGCGCCTCGACGAGATCGCCCATCGACTGGATCGGAGAGGAGGCCGGAACGACGACGGCTTCATATTCGCCGGTGAGACGCGCGATCGGCTCGACATCCTTGAGCGAGACGGGCGACTTGTTGGTGAGGATCGCGCCGACCATCACATAACCGCCGACGAGCAGGGCGCCGGGATTGCCGGCCGACTGGCTGGCGAACTGGGCAAGGCCGATCGTTCCGCCGGCGCCGGGCACGTTCTGCACCTGGACATTGCCGGAAATGCCTTCCTGCTGCATGGCGGCCTGCATGGAGCGGGCCGTCTGGTCCCAGCCGCCGCCCGGGTTTGCCGGGGCGATGATCGTGTAGTCTGCGGCAGAGGCCGGAAGGGCCATGGCGCCGGCAATCAGGGATGCGATCAGAAAATGCTTCAAGGTCAACTCCTCCATCGGCGCCGTCTCATTCGGGCGCTGCTTCGTTTGTCATGAACGGGAGAAGAGACGGCCAGGCGCATGCGGACATGATCCGCCGACAGACACCCGAAGTTCGCCGCGATACTCCTCCAAAACGTCGTCGCGCCCGCCTCCACGGGATATGCGACAGTCTCCAAGCCACCACATCAAGCTGACATCCACCTGACATTCGACCGGAGATCCTCTGGACGGGCGGTGGTGATGCCCGTGTCACGCGCACCGACTCTGTCAAGTTTAACCAACCAAGTCCACTGCCTTGGCACACCCGCTGAGGTCGGCGCGGGGGTCTATTGCAGGCGCAGTGCCTCGTTCCACCGCGCAATCAGCCGGGCACGCTTGACCTGGTCCAGATAGACCATCAGTCCGGGGCTGACCGGAACCGGCCGCAGCTGCGTGCCGAGCTGGGCCTGCATGCCGCTTACCGTGTTGCTGCCGGCAACTGCAGGGTTGACGGCCGCGATGTGCAGCTCGCGCGCCATGATGGTCTGCCCCTCCGCCGACATGAAGAAATCGAGGTAGCGCCGCCCGAGGTCGGGCCGGTTGGCCGCCTGCGGCACCAATCCGATCCTCGACATGACGACGGTGTAGTCCGTTGGCAGAACGATGCCGAGATCGGGGTGGTGGGTGGCCCAATCGGCGGCATAGGAACCGACGATATTGTAGCCGATCAGGAAGCGGCCATCCGAGACGCGCTCCAGAATGGCCGTGCTGGTGGAGTAGAGCTTGACCCCGGCGGCACCCATGGCACGAATCACCGACCAGATATCGCCGAACTGCTCCTGGTCCCTTGCCATGAAGAGGAAGCCGACACCGGAGCGGTCGATGTCATAGGTGCCGATGCGCCCGAAGGCCTTCTCGCCCATCTCCGCCAGATAGTGCACCAGCTCGGCCCGGGTGGAGGGCGGCTTGCGGCCGGCAAAGCTCGGCTTGTGATAGACGAAGACCGCCGGTTCGAAGGTCAGCGCATAGGCCGTGTTGCGCCAGTTCGCCCAGGCCGGCCAGGCGCCGCTCAAGGGAAGGGCGCTCGGCTGGGCATAGCCGTCATTCGTGAGCTTGACCTGCAGATCCATGGCAGAGGAAAAGGCGAAGTCGGCGGTCTTCCCGCCGGCATCCGTCTCGGCGACGATCCGGTCGTAGATCTCGCCGGTCAGCATGTCTTCATACTCGACCGCCACATCCGGGTTTGCAGCCTGGAAGCCATCGATCATCGGGCGGGCGAGCGGCTCGTCCAAAGAGGAATAGACCCGCAGAAGCGGCGCACTCGCCTCTCCCGATCGTGCGGGCAGGCGAATGGGCTCGGCCAGAGCCGGTACGGCCGCAAGACATGTCAGGACGAAGGCAAGGCTACGCATCGTCCGACTTTGCGCCAAGCGGGCGCCGTTCACAAGCGGCCTGCAAGAGGCTAGAGTTTCCCGCAAGGGAAGAGGACGCCGTGTGAGAATTCTGCTTGTCGAGGATAACAAGGCGTTGTCGGACGGCCTTGCCGCCATTCTGCGCGGCAGCGGCTATGCGGTCGATGTCGTGGGGGATGGCGCCTCGGCCGAGGCGGTGGCCGCCACCGAGCGGTTCGATCTCGTCATCCTCGACCTGACCTTGCCGGAGATGGATGGGCTCGACGTGCTGCGGTCCCTGCGCGCGCGACAGAACAAGGCCGCCGTCCTGATCCTGACGGCGCGTGGCAGCGCCGAGGACAAGGTGCGGGGGCTCGATCTCGGCGCCGACGACTACATGATCAAGCCCTTCGACGTGGCGGAGTTCGAGGCGCGGGTGCGGGTGCTCCTGCGTCGCCAGGCGGGCCTGCGCTCCTCGCTCGTCACCTTCGGGCCGCTCTCGCTCGATCTCACCTCCCGCACCTTCTCCGCCGCCGGCCAGACGCTCGATCTGCCCCTGCGGGAGACCGGACTTCTGGAGGTTCTGATCATGCGCGCCGGCAAGGTGGTGTCGAAGGACGCGATCATGCAGTCGTTGACCGGTTTCGACGACGATCTGAGCGCCAATGCGATCGAGCAATATGTCAGCCGGCTGAGGAAGAGGCTGGCCGCCTATGGTTTGACCGTGCGCACCGCCCGCGGCATCGGCTACTACCTGGAAAGGCAGACGCCGGACATGCAGGCCGGGGACGCGGAATGAGCCGGCCCGCGGCCTATTCCCTGCGCCGCCGGCTGCTCGCCTGGCTGCTTCTTGCCACCGTTGTCCTGGGCTCGGCTGCCCTGTTGGACACCTACCGCGAAGCGGTCAAGACCGCCAATGCCGTGTCCGATCGGGTGCTGGCCGGCTCGGCGCTGGCGATCGCCGACCGGGTGGTGGTGGGCGAAGATGGGGCGTTGCAGGTGGATGTGCCCTATGTGGCGCTGGAAATGCTGACCTCTGCCGCTCAGGACCGGGTGTTCTACCGGGTTGACGGTCCGCCCGGCCGCTTCATCACTGGCTATCAGAGCCTGCCGGCCGTGGCCGAGATGGAGGGGCGTCAGGCGATCTATCTCGATGCGGAGTTCCGGGGCGAGCCGATCCGCATCGCTGCGCTCGAACGCTCGGCCTCGACCGGCATCAATTCGGTTCCCTTCATCGTGACGGTGGCGGAGACGACGGCGGCGCGCAAGCAGCTTGCCCAGACCCTGCTGGTTCGCTCGGCCCTTCGGCTCGGCCTGCTCATCCTCGGTTCGGCCGGCATCGTCTGGGTTGCGGTCACCCTTTCGCTGCGCCCGCTCTATCGGCTGAGCGATGCGATCGCCGAGCGCAGCCCGGATGATCTGCATCCGATCGACCAGGCCGTGCCGCGCGAGGTCGAAGGGCTCGTGGAAACGGTCAACTCCTTCATGGTGCGCCTGAAATCGGCGCTCGACGCCCTGCGCCATTTCTCCGGCAATGCCGGACACCAGCTGCGCACGCCGCTTGCCATCGTACGCACCGAACTGGCGCTGGCTGCAAGGGCCGAGCATCCGGCAGCCATGCGCGCCTCGGTTGCTCGTGCGGATGAGGCCGTTGGCCATGCGGAGCGCATTCTCACCCAGCTGCTGCTTCTGGCCAAAATCGATGCCGGGCGCTCGGGCGGCGCGGAGGTCCTGCCGGTCATCGATCTTTCGGCTCTGGCGCGCGACCTGACGGCGGACCATGTGCCCGGTGCGGCCGAGGCCGGCATCGATCTGGGCTTTGAAGGAGATGCGCCGGTGATGGTCTCGGCCGAGCCGCTGCTCGTCGGCGAACTGCTCGGCAATCTGGTCGAGAACGCCATCGCCTATGCCGGCCACGGCGCGGAGGTAACGGTGCGCGTCCTGCCGGGCGCCGTGCTGGAGGTGGAGGACGACGGACCGGGAATCGCGCCCGAACGGCTGGCAGCGGTGCGCCAGCGCTTTGCCCGCGGGGACAGCGATCGCCCGGGCCTCGGCCTCGGCCTGCCGATTGTCGAGGAAATCGCCGCCCGTTTCGGGGCCCGGCTGGAGCTGGAGAGTGGCGCGGGAGAGCGGGGCCTGAAGGCACGTGTCGTCTTCCCTTTGGCCGCGATCAAAAAGCCCGATCGGGACAGAGATGAATTGACGGCCACGCCGCTGGCTGCGACCCATGGCGGAGCCTAGTGGAATGAATTTGACATTTGATACCCAACTGCAGCGATCTCGAGGATCAAATGTCAAATTCGTAAATTCCACTAGAAGCATAAACTTAGCTAGTGGTCTTTATGATTTTGACATTTGCTCCCGAGGGTTCAGCAAGCGGTAGCAAATGTCAAAATCAGACCACTAGAGGAGAGACAGGATGACTGAACCTTTCAGAGCGCTGATGATCGAAGATGCCGGCAAGGGAACCAAAGCCGGATTCGCCACCCTCTCCCTCGACGATCTGCCGCCGTATCCGGTGCTGGTGGAGATTCAATACTCGACGGTCAACTACAAGGATGGGCTGGCCGTGACCGGTCGTGGGCGGATCGCCCGCCGGCTGCCCATGGTGGCCGGGCTCGATCTTGCAGGCGTGGTGGTGGACTCGCGCGATCCCGCCTGGAAACCCGGTGACGCGGTGATCGTCAATGGCTGGGGTCTTTCCGAAACCGAATGGGGCGGCTATTCGCGCTATCAACGCCTGAAGCCGGAATGGCTGACGCGCCGCCCGGAAGGTTTCTCGCTTGAAGAAACCATGGCGCTCGGAACAGCCGGCTATACGGCCGCTCTTGCCGTTGCCGCCCTTGAGGACTGGGGCTTGATCAAGACGGACGCTCGCCCGGTTCTGGTCACGGGGGCCGCCGGCGGTGTCGGCTCGGTCGCGGTCGCGCTTCTGGCAAGCCGCGGCTACGCCGTCACCGCGTCCACGGGACGGGCGGAAACGCGTGACTATCTCCTCTCGCTCGGGGCAAGCGAGACGATCGACCGCGCCGCGCTTCTCGAAAAAGGCGGACCCTTGCAGAAAGAGCGGTGGGCGGGTGCCGTCGACAGCGTCGGCTCCGTCACTCTGGCCAATGTTCTGGCACAAACCGCCTATGGCGGCGCTGTAGCTGCCTGTGGTCTGGCGGGCGGTGCGGATCTTCCCGCCACCGTCATGCCGCATATCCTGCGCGGCGTCGCGCTTCTCGGCATCGATTCGGTGATGGCGCCGCAGGAGAGGCGGGCGCGGGCCTGGGGGCTGCTTGCCGAAAGCTTCGATCGCCGCCATTTCGACAGCATGGTCCGGATTGAGCCCCTGTCCCGGATCGAGGCGCTGGCTGAAGAGATCGTCAATGGCCGAATCCGGGGCCGCGTGGTGATCGATGTTGCGACATGAGCCTCCTGCCGTTGGGCGCCGTATCCCTGTGAAGGAACCATCGTCATGACCTTTCTCGACCGGGATCGCGCAGCGCGCCTGATGGCGGCGGCCGGCCTCGACGCACTTCTGCTTCTCTCCCCAGAAAGCTTTTCCTATGCCACGGGCGCGCCGGCTGGCGTCGGTACCATGTGGCGTCGGGCAGGCGCGGTCGCGGCCTTGGTGCCGGCCGATCCGACGATCGAAATCGGTGCCGTGGTCAGCGACCTCTTCGAAACCGCCTTTCGCGCGGCCAGTCCGGTCACCGATCTGCGCCTCGTCCCTCTTTGGGTGGAGACGGCGGATATTCGCGGACTGGGAGAGACGAGAGATCTGCCGATGGAAAGCCTCTTCGCCGAGGCGTTTCGTCGTGCGGGACGAAATTCCGGCTTTGCCCGCCCGGAGACCTTCGATGCGCAGGCTGGCCTGCGCGGTGCCGCCGATCTTCTCGCCGCACGCGGCCTCGCCTCGGGCCGTATCGGCCTCGAATTCGATACGCTGTCGCTGACCGATTTCGCACGGGTGCAGGCGGCTCTGCCGCAGGCCAGTCTCCTCGACGGCAGCGACGTGCTCCGGCGCCTGAAGATGGTCAAGTCGACGCGCGAGATCGGCTATCTGCGCAAGGCCGTTGGTCTCGCAGAAGCCGGGATCGAGGCCTTGCAGTCCGAGATCCGGCCCGGCGTGCGGCAGGCCGACCTTGCGGTCGCCTGGCGACAGGGCGTTCAGGCTGCTGCGGCCGCCGCACCGGAAGGAGGCGTGCTGACGGGGCTTTGGGATTATATCTCGGTTGGCGATCAACCTTGGGCGCCAGGCGGCGTGGTCGCGCCGGGTGACCTGATCAAGGTGGATGTCGGCTGCCTCATTGCCGGCTATACATCCGATACCGGACGAACCTTCGTCTGCGGCGCGCCGACGCCGCTGCAGGAACGGGTGTTCGGTGCCTTACAAAGCGCCTTCGAGGCGGGGCTTGCCCTGATCCAGCCGGGGGTCGAGATGCGGGTAATCCACCAGGCGGCGACGGAGGCCATGGCGCGCGCGGGGCTGCCTGGCTTCAGCCGTGGTCATTTCGGCCACGGCCTCGGCTTCAGTCTCGGAAGCGAGGAGTGGCCGTTCTTCTCGGCGACCTCGGACGTCGTGCTCGAGCCGGGCATGGTGCTCGCCTATGAAACCCCTTTCTACGTCGACGGGCTGGGCGGGCTGATCATCGAGAACCAGCTTTTGGTGACGGATGCGGGCCATGAGACGATGAACCAATTGCCGACCGGTCTCGTGTCTGTCTGAGCCATCGCTCACCCTGCCGTCGCGCGCTGCCTGTGCAGCGCCGCGACGGCACCGAGATCTTCGCGAAACCGATCGATCTCCTCGCGCTTTCGGCCCTCATCGGGGATACGCAGCAGGTAGGACGGGTGAACGGTGGTGTAGAGCGTGCGTCCGTCCTCGAGCGTCACGCTGCGGCTGCGGTAATCGCCCAGCTTTTCGGCATGGTTCATGATCGAGGTCAGCGCCGTGGCGCCCATGGCGACCACCAGCTCCGGTTTGACGAAATCGAGCTCCAGCTTCAGCCACCAGCGGCAGGCGCGGATCTCGCCCATGTTCGGCTTCTGGTGGATGCGGCGCTTGCCGCGCGGCTCATATTTGAAGTGCTTGACGGCATTGGTCACATAGGCCTGGCTGCGGTCGAGACCCGCTTCCGCCGCGATCGTATCGAACATCTTGCCCGCGGGGCCGACGAAGGGGCGGCCGGCCAGATCCTCTTGGTCGCCCGGCTGCTCGCCGACGATCATCAGCCCGCTCGTCTCCGGACCCTCGCCGAACACGGTCTGGGTCGCCTTGCAGTAGAGCGGACAGCGTTCGCAGTGGCGCGCCTCCTGGCGGGCCGCCTCCAGCGTACCGGGTGCCGCCTGCGGCTCGTCCGCCGGCATCGCGGCAGCACGAACCTTGGCGTGGAAGGCCGGCGGCTCGGTCGGCGCGCGCTTGGCCATCTCGGCAACGGAGGCCTCCGCCCCGGCGACAAGACCGGGGATGAGGTCGGCTTCGGGGAGGTTCTTCCAATATTTCTTGGGCATCTCGGCCTGCATCGCTTTCACCTTCAACCGCGCAGGGTTGAAAATGTTGCGGAAATAGGTGCGCCATAGATCGTCCGCCTCGTCGGACAGCTTCGGGTTTTCAGCCGGTTCGGCCGAGAGCACCAGCTGCGCGCCGTCCCAGGCGGCCGAGCCCTTGGGCGTAGCGATGATCCAGTCCATGTCGGTGAAGCGACGCTGGAAGAAGGGCGCCGTGCGCGCGACGATGAAGTGATCGGGCTCGAACCAGGCGATGAAGCGGCGGCGACCGTTCACGGCCCCGCCGGCCTCGACCTCCTTGAAGCGCACGAAGGCCTTCATCTTGTGGCTGTCGCGGCGTACGGATTTTTCGAGCGCGATCAGCCGAACCACATCCGCGTCCGAGCGGATCGCCAGAAGATTCCGGTCGGCCTGCAGCCGGAAGAGAATGCGATAGAGCAGGGCGAAGCGCGAGGGGTCGGAGTGGCAGACCGCCGCCTCGGCAAGCGGCAAAAAGGCTTTCGGTACGGTGACTGGAGAGGCGGGCGAGGCTGTTGGCAATGTGGGAGCATCGTCCGCGCCCTGATCGCCGCCGAACAGGTCGATCGGGCCCGAGCTAACGTGCCAATCCACCGCCTCCGGAGGGCAGCCGGCGAGGAGCAGCGTCCGCGCCGCATCCCGCCATTCGCCGAAATCGCCCTGACCCTTCAGCGTGACGCGGCGCATCAGAGCAGAACCAGCTGTTCCGGCTTCGGCTCGAACAGGCTGCGTAGATCCGAGCGATCGACGAGCCGAAGCGGCGACCAGCCTTCGGCAACGATGAACGGCCGCACCTTCTTCAGCGAGACCTTCAGCCGACCGAGATCCTCGAGCCTCAGGCTCTTGAACCGTCGCGCCGAGAGAATGGCCTTGACCACCTTGGTGCCGAAGCCCGGCACGCGCAAAAGCATCTCCTTCTCCGCCCGGTTGATGTCGACGGGGAAGCGGTCGCGATTGGCCAGTGCCCAGGCAAGCTTTGGATCGAGATCGAGATCCAGCATGCCGTCCGGCCTGTCCTTGGTGATTTCGTCGATGCCGAAGCCGTAGAAGCGATAAAGCCAATCGGCTTGGTAGAGCCGATGCTCGCGCATCAGCGGCGGCTTGACGAGCGGCAGAACGCGGGAGGCGTCAGGGATTGGGCTGAAGGCGGAGTAATAGACGCGGCGCAGGTCATAGCTGCCGTAGAGGCGGGCACTGGTGCCGAGGATGGTCTGGTCGCTCGCCTGGTCGGCTCCAACGATCATCTGCGTGCTTTGGCCGGCCGGCACGAAGCGGCGCTTGATCTTCGACTGCAGCGTCGGCTCGGAGGCCGCCTCGATCTTCAGCCGGAGATCGCCCATGGCGCGACGAATGCCGGCCGGGCGCTTTTCCGGCGCATACTGCCCAAGGCCCGCATCGGTCGGCATCTCGATGTTGATCGACAGGCGATCGGCATAGAGCCCTGCCTCTTCCACGAGCTGCGCGGAGGCTTCTGGAATGGTCTTGAGATGAATATAGCCGCGGAAATTATGGACGGTGCGCAGCTCGCGCGCCACACGCACCATCTCTTCCATCGTGTGATCGGGCGAGCGGATGATGCCGGAGGAGAGGAAAAGCCCCTCGATATAATTGCGCCGATAGAACTCCAGCGTCAGCCAGATGACCTCTTCCACCGAGAAGCGGGCCCGCTCCACATTGCTGGAAGAGCGGTTGATGCAATAGGCGCAATCATAGATGCAGAAGTTGGTCAGGAGAATCTTCAGAAGCGAGATACAGCGCCCGTCCGGCGCATAGGCATGGCAGATGCCGGAGCCCTCGGTGGAGCCCAGGCCGCCGCTTTGTCCGGAATGGCGTTTGCTCGTGCCGCTGGACGCGCAGGATGCATCATATTTGGCAGCATCCGAAAGGATCGCCAGCCGTTCCTTCAGCGTTTTCTTCATGGTGTTCTATATATGTTCCAAAGGTGCCTTGGTCAATGTCCGGTAACCTTGGCGGAACGTTTTGGCAGGCTATCCGTTCAGTCAGCGAACCCGTGAAATCATTCTTTCACCCCATGCTGACAGCAGGAGCTTTTCCATGCCTTCCATTCAACAGTCGAAGATTCTCATTCTCGCCACGGACGGTTACGAGCGTTCGGAACTGCGTGTCCCCCTCGATGAGCTCAAGAAGCACGGCGCGACCGTCAAGATTGCTTCCGTCGGCGGCAAGGACAGCATCAAGAGCTGGGACGAGAAGGATTGGGGCGACAGCGTCTCGGTCGATCTCGATGCCAAGGATGTCAAGCTCGACGATTTTGATGCGCTCGTCCTGCCCGGCGGCCAGATCAACCCCGATAAGCTGCGCGTCGAAGAGGACGCCATGCGCATCGTCAAGGAGTTCATCAATTCCGGCAAGGTGGTGGCGGCCATTTGCCATGCGCCCTGGCTTCTGGTCGAAGCGGATGCCGTGCGTGGTCGCAAGGTGACCTCCTACTCGTCGATCAAGACCGACGTGAAGAACGCCGGCGGCGACTGGCGTGACGAAGCGGTGGTCACCGACAAGGGGATCATCACCTCGCGCAATCCGGATGATCTGCAGGCTTTTGTGGCCAAGATCGTCGAAGAGGTCGAGGAAGGCCGCCACGACCGCCGCGCGGCGTGAGTGTACCAGCCCTTTGATGTTTCACGTGAATCCTTGTTGAGAAGGACCGCCTTATGGCCGATCTGTCGAAGACCAAATCCGATCCGCTCCAGCAGTTGTGGGATGTGATGGAGCATGTGCATGCCGGAATGCTGGGCGTCCAGGGCTCCGACCATCACATGCAGCCGATGGCACCCTATGTCGAGAAAGAGAGCAATTCGGTCTGGTTCTATACCAAGAGCGACAGCACCCTCGTCGAGACCGTGCGTGCCGGCAGTCGCGCCCATTTCTGCGTGATCAGCAAGGATCATGACTATCATGCCTGCCTCTCCGGGGCGATCGATGAGGTGAAGTCCAGGGACCATATCGAGAAGTTCTGGTCGCCGATGGTTGCCGCCTGGTACGAGGGCGGAAAGGACGATCCGCTCTTGACCATGCTGCAGCTCAAGGTGGACGATGCCGCGATCTGGGCGTCCACCGGCAGCACGCTGCGGTTCGGTTGGGAGATGGCGAAGGCCAACCTGACCAATCAGGAGCCGGACGTCGGCGTGTTTACGGAGCTGAAGCTCCCGCAGCAGGCCTGACAACCTCTCGACGCGCAAACCTTGAGCCCGGTCGGAAACGACCGGGCTTTCGTGTATGCGGAACAATGCACGGACTGATGCGTTAGAGGGAAGCCCGATCCCCGGCAGTCTCGAACCTAGAGGAAAGCGTCGCATGGCTGCTGACCAGAGTCCCTCGCGCCTCCGTGCCGCCCAGGATGTCGGCGCCGAAGGCCAGCCGCCCGAACAGAGCGCGTCCCCCCACTTCGATACGAGCCTCAAGTCCGATGAGAACGGAGCATCGGCCGCGGACGACACACGTGACGCCCCGTCCGAGGGTGAGGACGCGAAAGCCGAGAAGAAGCCATCGATCATCAAGCGCCATCCGATCGCATTCATCGCCGGCCTTCTGGTGCTGGTCGCCCTCTGCGTGATCGGCTATTTTGTCTGGCTCGTCTATTTCCATCCCTATGAAACGACCGACGACGCCTTTATCGACGCGCGCAGCTTTGCGGTGGCCAGCAAAGTCTCCGGCTATGTTGCCGATGTCCGCGTGAGCGACAACGCCCACCTCAATGCAGGCGACGTGATCGCCGTCATCGACCCGCGCGATTACCAGATTTCGCTCGATCAGGCGAAAGGCGAGGTCGAATCCGCCAAGGCGGCGATCAGCAGCGCAGAAGCACAGGTTGCGGCGAGCAGCGCCGCCATTGCCGAGAGCCGCGCCCAGCAGGCCTCCGCACAGGCGGCCCTTCAGTTTGCCCAGGAAGAAGCCAGCCGCCAGCAGGATCTGGCCCGCAGCGGCGCCGGCACCGTCCAATCCGCGCAACAGGCGACGAGCTCTTTGCGTCAAGCGCAGGCGACCCTGTCGCAGGCCCAGGCAAGCGTGGTGTCGGCCATGAAGAACCGCGCCGTGGCCGAGGCTCAACGTGCGAGCGCGGTCGCGACACTCCATCAGGCGGAAGCGACGGTCGAATCGGCCGAGCAGAGCCTTGCCTATACGACGATCAGCGCCCAGCAACCGGGCCGCGTCGTGCGGCTGTCCGGTGCCAAAGGGCAATATGTTGCTGCCGGGCAAAGCGTTGCAATGTTCGTCCCCGACGAGATCTGGGTAACCGCCAATTTCAAGGAAACGCAGCTGACCGACATGCGCCCCGGCCAACCGGTCGATGTGACCATCGACGCCTATCCCGACATGCCGTTGAAGGGGAAGGTCGAGTCCGTGCAGCCTGGATCGGGAACGGCCTTCTCGCTGCTGCCGGCTGAAAACGCCACAGGCAATTATGTCAAAGTCACCCAGCGCGTTCCGGTCAAGATCATCGTGGACAGCTGGCCGAAGGACTTGCCCGTCGGCCCCGGCATGTCGGTCGTGCCCACCGTGACCGTGCGCCCGAGGACCTGAGCGTGGCCGCCGTCGCATCCGCCGGCGGGCAAGAGGCGGGCGCCAAGGCAGGGGCCGTCAATCCCTGGCTGATCGCCATGGTCGTCTCGATTGCCACCTTCATGGAAGTTCTCGACACCACGATCGCCAATGTGGCCTTGCGCTACATCTCAGGCGGGCTGGCTGTCAGCGCCGACGAAGCCTCCTGGGTCGTCACCACCTACCTCGTCTCCAACGCCATCGTGCTGGTCGCAAGCAGCTTCATTGCCAAGCGGTATGGGCGGCGACGGTTCTATCTGGCTTGCCTTGCCACCTTCACCGTGTCGTCCATCCTCTGCGGCCTGGCCTGGAACCTGGAATCGCTGTTGTTCTTCCGCATGGTACAGGGCTTTGCAGGCGGCGGCATGGTGCCGATTTCCCAGTCCATCCTTGCGGATTCCTTCCCGCCCGCCAAGCGGGGCCAGGCTTTCGCGCTGTTCGGTGTCGCGGTGGTGGTGGCGCCCGTTGTCGGGCCCACCCTCGGCGGCTGGCTCTCCGACAATTTTTCCTGGCACTGGTGCTTCCTGATCAACGGGCCGGTCGGCGTTGCCGCGTTCCTGCTCGTCTACTTCCTCGTTCAGGAGCCGGACAGCCTGCGCAAGGAGCGGGCGGATATGAAGCGGAAGGGCGTTCGCTTCGATCTGATCGGTTTTCTTCTGGTCGCCGTCTTCCTCGGTGCGCTGGAACTGGTGCTCGATCGTGGCCAGACGGAGGATTGGTTCGGATCGTCCTTCATCATCGTCGCCACCGCCATTTGCCTGCTGGCCTTCTTCTCCGCCATCCCCTGGCTGCTCACGCGCGCCAACCCGGTGATCGACGTTCGCCTGCTGGCCAGCCGTCAGTTCGGTGCCTGCTTTCTGGTGATGATGGCAACCGGCGCGATCCTGATCGCCACAACCCAGTTCGTGCCGCAGGTGCTGCAGGAGAATTTCGGCTACACGGCCACCTGGGCGGGCCTGGCGCTTTCCCCCGGCGGTATCGTGACCATGACGATGATGTTCATCGTGGGGCGGCTGTCCGGCCTGATCCAGCCGAAATATCTGATTGCCATAGGCTGCAGCATCATCGCGCTCGCCATGTGGGACATGACGCGGCTTTACGCGGACCTGAACTTCGGCTTCTTCGCCTGGTCGCGCATGATCCTCGGACTGGGCCTGCCGCTGATCTTCATTCCCATCACCAGTGCGTCTTATGACGGTCTGCGACCCGATCAGACCGACCAGGCCTCTGCTTTAATCAATGCAGCGCGCAATACGGGCGGCTCGATCGGCGTCTGCATCGCCTCGAATGTTCTCGCCCACCGCGAGCAGTGGCACCACAGCCGTCTGGTCGAACATATCGTGCCCTCGGAGCCCGGCTATCAGCAGGCGCTCCAGACATGGACGGACTACTTCATCAGCCGTGGGGTCAATGCCGGCGATGCCGCCCAGCAGGCGATCGGCGCCATCGGCCAGCAGGTGGCACAGCAGTCGAGCTACCTCGCCTATATCGACGTCTTCCATACGCTGGCCTTGATCTCGCTCGCCGTCGTGCCGCTGGCGCTGATCCTGCGCAAGATCGATCTCAATCACAAAGGCTCGGGACCAGCGCATTGAAGAGAGACAGGACTTTTGCCCAAGCGCCGTTGCCGGATAGTGAAAAGACGGGCAGAACAGCGTGATGGCTCTTCCTGTCTCCCATCATCCCGCCCGTCCGCGCCGCTCCGTTCTCTGCGTTCCTGCCGACAATCAGCGCGCCTGTGCAAAGGTGGCGGAGCTTGCCTGCGATGCCGTCATCTATGATCTCGAGGATGCCGTGGCGCCGGATGCCAAGGAGGCGGCGCGAGCTGCCGTGCGCGACATCCTGTCTGCGCCGGCGCCGCGCGGGATCGAGCGCATCGTCCGCATCAATCCCCTCTCCGAAGCGCTTGGCCAGGCGGACCTGACCGCGCTCGCACCACTCTCGCCGGATGCGATCCTGCTGCCCAAGGTCGAAAGCCCTCGAGACATCGAAAATGCCGCCGATCTGCTGGCCGAGCTCGACGAGGCGGAGAGGGTGCGGCTCTGGGCAATGATCGAAACGCCGAAGGGACTGATCAACAGTGCCGCCATTGCGGAGGCTGGACGCACCGCCGGCGGACGGCTCGATTGCCTGGTCGTCGGCCTGAACGACCTGCGCAAGGCAACCGGCACACGCCCGCTTCCCGGACGCCCTTATGTGGACGCCTGGCTGATGCAGGTGCTGCTTTCCGGCCGTGCGGCCGGGCTCGATGTCATCGACGCCGTCTTCAACGCCTTTGAGGACGCGGACGGCTTTTCTTCAGAGTGCCGGCAAGGGCGCGATATGGGTTTCGAAGGCAAGATGCTGATCCATCCCAATCAGATCGCGGCAGCCAACACGGCCTTTGCGCCGGATGCTGGGGCTCTGGCAGAAGCGCAGGCGATCATCGATGCTTTCGCCGATCCGGCAGCGGACGGGAAAGCGGTGCTGCGCATGGGGGGGCGGATGATCGAGCGCCTTCACCTTGACCAGGCCTTGGCCCTTCGGGCAAAGGCTGAGGCCATCCACAACCTGGAAAGGGCAAATCGATGAAACTCTATCGCTTTCTCACCGGTCCTGACGATGCGAGCTTCTGCCACAAGGTGACTGCTGCCTTGAACAAGGGGTGGTCGCTGCAGGGATCGCCGAGCTACGCCTACAATGCCGATCTGCAGATCATGCAGTGCGGCCAAGCGGTCGTCAAAGAGGTCGAAGGCAAGGATTACGATCCAGAAATGAAGCTCTCCGAGCAGTGATCAGGTCGGCGATCCGTCGCCGACATGCTCCACGCTGGCCTCGATCCGCTCCATATCGTCGTCCGAAAGGCCGAAGTGGTGGCCGATCTCGTGGATGAGAACATGGGTGATGATGTCGCCCAGCGTCTCGTCATTCTCCGCCCAGTAGTCAAGGATTGGCCGGCGGTAGAGAATGATGCGGTTCGGCAGCGTGCCGCTTTCCATGCTGAAGCGCTCGCCGATGCCGCGCCCTTCGAAGAGGCCGAGCAGGTCGAACGGTGTTTCGAGCGCCATGTCCTCGAACACGTCGTCGGTCGGAAAATCCTCGATCTCGATGATGAGATCGCTCGCCAGCGCGCGAAACTCCTCCGGCAGATGGCCATAGGCCTCCAGCGTCAGGGATTCGAAGGTGCTGATGGTCGGCGCATGGCGTTCCCGCCAGTCGTCGCTTTGGTCAACTCGGGCCATGGGCACTCCTTTGCAGCCCTATATAATGATTTTGCCGGCGGTTTCGAGTGAATTTCCCGAGGCGGTCTGTCCCAGGCCCGGCGCCGACGTGGCAGGCGATAACGTTTGTGGTAGGAGCGAAGTTGCAGCACGCGAATCGCGGTCTTCGGTCCGGCGGCCGGTCTGCGCTGCACCCCACATCTAGGTCAGGATGAGCCTTGGGCACGGATCTCAACGCACCGCTCGGTCAGGATCGAAAACCCGGCTCTAAGATAAGGAAGCCGCGCATCGGCGCCGGACGGCTGATGCTTGCGCTTGGGCTCGTGGCGCTTGCCGGCATTTCGGGTTTCGTAATTCTTTCCCCAAGCGGTCTTCAGACCGTGAGCCCCGTCGAAACGGCATCGCAATCGGCAGAGACGGCCTCCCCGGCGCGCAAGCCGTCTGCCCCTGATCAGGCCGGCCAGGCTGGCAGGATGGTCAGTGGCGGCCAGGCCGGCGCCAATGTGCGCGAAACGACGCTCGACGACGGCAGCCGCGTCACCACCTATGCGCCGAAGCCGCGCGATGGCGAAGGCCCGGCCATCATCGAGGTTCAGCCGGGACGAGGGCAAGACCCGCGCATGGCCGCCTTTCCGAACGAAAGCCTGCTTGAGGAGACGCCCGATGGGCGATTGCCCATCGTCGGCCCCGATGGATTGCGGCCGATGGATCACTATGCCCGTCCCTGGTCCGGCGCGCGGGGAACGCGCATCGCACTTGTCGTCGGCGGCTTGGGATTGAGCCAGAGCGGCACGCAGAATGCCATTCGCACCCTGCCTGCCGATGTCACGCTTGCCTTCGCCGCCTCCGGCAACAGCCTGGAGCGGTGGATGCAGGAGGCCCGCCGCGAAGGGCACGAGATCCTGCTGCAGGTCCCGCTCGAACCGTTCGACTATCCGACCAACGATCCCGGGCCGAACACGCTGCTGACCTCGATGAGTGCGCGGGCCAATCTGGATTCCCTGCATGCGTCCATGGCGCGGTTGACCAATTACACCGGCATCATGAATTTCCTCGGCGGCCGCTTTCTCTCCGATGCCGATGCGCTGGAGCCGATCCTGCGCGATATCAGCCGCCGGGGCCTTCTGTTTCTGGATGATGGCACATCGGCGCAATCGCTGAGCGGGACGATCGGCAAGGCGCTCGATCTTCCACACGGGTTCGCCGACATGACGGTCGACACCCAGCTCGATCGCATGGCCATCCTGCGCAAGCTCGATGAACTGGAGAAGATCGCGCGCCAGAAGGGAACAGCCATCGGCACAGCCTCTGCCTTTGATGAGAGCGTGGCGGCGATCGGCCAGTGGATGAAGGAAGCCGAGGGGCGGGGCATCGAATTTGTCGGCGTTTCGGCGCTGGTTGACGATCCAAAGCAAGAGGCAGGCCGCTGAGCCGCACACAGGAAGCAGGAGACAGACCATGGCGAAGGGCAAGAAGACGTTGGTGACCTTGCGCGCGGAGGATCTGCCATACCGGCCCTGTGTCGGCATCATGGTGTTGAACCGCGACGGCCTTGTCTGGTCGGGACAGCGGATCGCCGAGGGCAATTCGGAATATGACGGATCGGCGCAGCTCTGGCAGATGCCCCAAGGCGGCATCGACGAGGGGGAAGATCCCCTTGAGGCTGCGCGGCGCGAACTCTACGAGGAAACCGGCATGCGCACCGTCTCGCTTCTCGCCGAAGCGCCAGACTGGATCCACTACGACCTGCCGGACCATCTGATCGGCATCGGGCTCAAGGGAAAGTTTCGCGGTCAGGCCCAGCGCTGGTTCGCTTTCCGCTTCGAAGGCGAGGACAGCGAAATTGCCATCGACCCGCCGCCGGGTGGCCATTCGGCGGAATTCAGCGACTGGGCCTGGCGCGACATGGCCGAGCTTCCCGCTCTCGTCGTGTCCTTCAAGCGCAAGGTCTATGACGAGGTGGTCAGGGCCTTCGCGCATCTCGCCGGTCCCGCCCAGGGCGCGGACTAGACGCTCTCGATCCCGTCTTCACGCAAGAGGATGCGAAGCTTTCCGAAGGCAAGGCGGATCCGTGACTTCACCGTTCCGAGCGGCAGGCCGGTCGCGCTGGCGATTTCCGAATGGGACTGGCCGAAGAAGAAGGCCATCTGGATCAACTTGACTTGATCACCCGGAAGCTTGGCCAGCGCAGCACGGACGATCTCCTCCCGGTCGCCATGCTCCACCATTTCGTCCGGCGCCGGAGGGGCGCTTGGCTGCAGCAGCGGATCCTTCTCGTCGAGCTTGCGGTTGGCGGCGCGGCGTGCGCGGTCGATCCGCCTGTTACGCGCCACGCGGAACAGCCAGGTCGAAAGGGACGAGCGCGCGGGATCGTAAAGATCGGCCTTGTGCCAAAGAACGATCATGACCTCCTGGACGATCTCCTCCGCCTCTCCGGCCGATAGTTTCTGCCGCATCAGAAAGGATTTCAGCCGCGGCGCGAAAAAATCGAAGAGTTCTGCAAAGGCTGCCTGATCGCGACGGGTGGCGACGGCATCCGCCAGGCGTGCGAAATGCTGTCTCGCGTCCGAATCCATACCTGTCTTGAAAGCCTCCACCCCGATCACTTGGGCCATGACACATCAGGTACAGCGCTTTTGTCAAAGGTCAAACTGTTGCCTGATTCTTTGTGATGGTGTGGGCGCGATCGATCGGCACGGTTCGCGACGAATGACGCTGCGAACAGGCTGACCGTTCGTCCCGAACTTATTCATGACAGGCTCTCATCAGAAGGTGCGTTGCTGCGAAGCCGCGTGCGAGAAAGCAGGATTTGCGCGGCATCCCGTTCCGTACTATTGCGGTTGCAGCCGCCAAGACCGCATTCGTTGACGGTTTGATAACCTGAATAAAGTCAGAATGATCAGCGCGCGCGGCCCCGGACCGTCGGGGCCCATGCAGAAAGACAACCGGCAGGATACGATGTACGCAAGCAAGCTCCCCACCGCGATCGCTCTTCTCACCCTCAGCGCGGGGCTCCTCGCCGGGGCAGGCGTCGCGTCGGCCCAGTCTCCGACGCGTATCCAGCAGTTCAACGCCTGGGGCGCCTATTCCTATACGGCGAGTGGTGCCAAGGTTTGCTATGTTCTTTCGGTGCCGAAGGAAAAGAGCCCCGCCAATGTCGATCACGGCGACATCTTCTTCCTCGTCTCCCAGCGGCCGGGGCAGAACATCAGCTATGAGCCGCAGGCCATGATGGGCTATGCCCTGCAGGAGAATTCCAAGGTCACGGTGACGATCGACGCCAAGAGCTTCACGCTCTTCACCAAGGGCAATTCCGCCTGGGTGGAAAATGCCGCGGAAGAGCCGGCGCTGGTGACGGCCATGAAGTCCGGCAAGACCATGTCGGTGCAGGCCCGCTCGCGCAAGGGTACCCAGACCAACTACGCCTATTCGCTTTCCGGCATTTCTGCCGCGCTGAAGCAGATCGAGACCTGCAAATAGGCTCTCTCTGCCGCGATGGACTTGGGCCGGCGCATGCGCCGGCCTTTGCCGTTTTTCGCGCCGGCGTGACCAGGGGTGACCTTTCGTCCGTTCCGTGCTAGAGGCTCCGCCAAAGTCAGGCGCCGCGTGATTGGATCGCCGCGCCGCCGTTTCCAGTTCCTTCCGCATCGCCCGTTCCATCCCGCTGCTTGCAGGTGATGGAGTGCCGGGCCCGCTGATCGCTTCGACAAGGCCGCCATGATGACCGCCACGCTTCCGCTTGAACGCCCCGCCGCCGCCCGCCCGCTTAGCCCCATGCGCGAGATGCCCTCGCTGATCGGTCTCACGCGCGAGGAAATGGGCCGCGCGCTTCTGGAGGTCGGCGTGGCCGAGCGGCAGGTCAAGATGCGCGTCAGCCAGCTCTGGCACTGGCTCTATGTGCGCGGCGTGTCCGATTTCGACCACATGACCAATGTCTCGAAGGACATGCGTGAAACGCTGAAGCGGCATTTCACCATCGCTCGGCCGGAAATCGTCGAGGAGCAGATCTCCACCGACGGCACGCGCAAATGGCTCCTGCGCTTTCCGGCCCGCGGGGCCGGGCGCCCGGTGGAAATCGAGACGGTTTATATCCCGGAAGAAGGGCGGGGCACGCTCTGCATCTCCAGCCAGGTCGGCTGCACGCTGACCTGTTCCTTCTGTCACACCGGCACGCAGAAGCTAGTGCGCAACCTGACGGCCGAGGAAATCCTCGCCCAGCTTCTTCTGGCGCGCGACCGGCTCGGGGATTTTCCCGAGCGCGACACGCCGGCCGGCGCGATCGTACCGGCGGAAGGGCGCAAGGTTTCCAACATCGTCATGATGGGCATGGGCGAGCCGCTCTATAATTTCGAGAATGTAAAGACGGCCTTGCTGATTGCCACCGATGGCGACGGCCTGTCGCTGTCGAAGCGCAGGGTCACGCTGTCGACCTCCGGCATCGTGCCGGAGATCTACCGTACTGGTGAGGAAATCGGCGTCATGCTGGCGATCTCGCTCCATGCCGTGCGCGACGACCTGCGCGACATGCTGGTGCCGATCAACAAGAAATATCCGCTGAAGGCGCTGATGGAGGCCTGCCGCGCCTATCCCGGTCTCTCCAATGCCCGACGCATCACCTTCGAATATGTCATGCTGGAAGGCGTCAACGACAGTCTCGAGGATGCCAAGGAGCTGGTGAAGCTCCTCAAAGGCGTGCCGGCCAAGATCAACCTGATCCCCTTCAACCCCTGGCCGGGCACCAATTACCAGTGTTCCTCCTGGGAGCAGATCGAGAAGTTTGCCGACTTCATCAATGCCGCCGGCTATGCCTCGCCGATCCGCACCCCGCGCGGGCGCGACATCCTGGCGGCCTGCGGGCAGCTGAAGTCGGAATCCGAACGCATGCGCAAGGTCGATCGCATGGCCTTCGAGGCCATGATGATCGCCAATCACGGATCCGACGACTGACGATGAGCCTGATCCACAACGAGCGAACGAAGCTGACGGCGGCCTATCTCAATGGCATTGCTGTTGCCATCTTCGCCGTTGGAGGCTTCGCACCTTTGGTCGGCTGGTTCAACAGCGGCTCCGGGCCCGGTCGTCCGGTCATCGCCTTGTCGGTCATTTGCATTCTGGTTTCTGCGGGCATACATTTGGCAGGACGGTTTCTGCTCAAGGGATTGCACACATGAGTACAGAACAGTTCCTGGCAATGCTGATCATGCCAGCCGGCGGCTTGGCGATTGCAGCATTCATGCTTTTCATCACCCGCAAGGATCGCCGTCGGGCGACAAACACAAAGGCGTAAGATCCCTCACCGCGTCTGCGTCATCACGATCTTGACCGCGAAGACCGAGAAGACACCGGCGAAGGTGTAGTCTATGGCGCGCATCACGCGCTTCTGGTGCTGCAGCCACGCGGCGAGCCTGTCGGCCGTCAGGATGATCGCGACATTGACCGGCATGGCCGCGACGATGAAGAAAATGCCGAGGAAAATCAGTTTCTGCGTGACCGCCGGATCGTCCGCGGTGACGAATTGCGGCAGGAAGGTCATGAAGAAGATGATGATCTTCGGATTGAGCAGATTGACCGAAAGGCCGGCAAAGATATTGGCAACCGGCGTACCGCCTTTCGGGGTCTCGCTGCGTTTGACGTTCAGTGTCGAGCCGAAGCGAATGGCCTGCACGGCCAGCCAGAGCAGATAGGCCGCCCCTCCGGTCTTCAAGATCATGAAGGCGGTCGGCGAGGCGGTGATCAGCGCCGAGACGCCGAAGGCGACCAGCAAGGTATGGATGACGCAGCCCATGCTCGTGCCGAGAACGACGAACATGGCTGCGCCACGCCCCTGGCTCAGCGCACGGCTGATCGAGAGCGTCATGTCCGGACCCGGCGTGATGGCGAGCAGCAGCGTCATGCCGGTGAAGGTGACCAGGGTGGCGAGCGAAGGGACGAAGTCCATGGCAGCGATCCGCGCGGAGAGTGTTCGTTCTCTATAACATAGGCGTTTCGCTCCGCCAGAGGGCATTCCGGCCGTGCTTGACAGGGCTTGGCGCGCGATGCAGGTCTGCCGGCCTCTTCCAGTTCGGAGCACGTCCCATGGCCCAGACCTTCGCGCAATTGATCCGGGACCACCAGGCGGAATGGCGTGCTTATACCGAGCACGCGTTCGTCCATCAGCTGGCTACGGCTGCTTTGCCTCCGGCCTGTTTCCGGCACTATCTCGAACAGGATTACCTCTTTCTGATCCAGTTCGCCCGCGCCTGGGGGCTCGCCGTCTACAAGAGCCGCGATCTCGACGAAATCCGCCAAGGGCTCGAAAGCCTGAAGGCGATCGTCGAGGTGGAGATGGGGCTGCACATCGCCTATTGCCGGCAATGGGGCATCGCCCCCGAGACGCTCGATGCCATGCCGGAATCGCGGGCGACGCTGGCTTATACCCGCTTCGTGCTGGATGCCGGCATGCGCGGCGACCTTCTCGACCTGCATGTGGCGCTTGCGCCCTGCATCGTCGGCTATGGCGAGATCGCCCGGCGGATCGCCGCCGATCGGACGACGCGGACGGACGGCAATCCCTATGGCGACTGGATCGCCATGTATGCCGGCGCCGATTACCAGGCTCTGGTCGCCGCCGAGATTGCCTGGCTGGACGCGCGGCTCGCGCCCCTTGATCCATCCCGCTTTTCCGCGATTTCAAGCCTCTTCCGCGATGCGACGCGGCTGGAGGCGGATTTCTGGCAGATGGGTCTCGATCTCGCCTGAGCACGCCCGCAGATGGCGCGCCGGTGCTTGCACGGCCGGCAAAACTCTTTACAGAATGCCGCGATTTTCAAGGAGACGGCCGAGGGTGGCGAATGCCGCAAGGCCGCGCAGTCAGACGGAACGGATCATCATGGCACTCCCCAAAGACGTGAAGAAGGTCGTGCTCGCCTATTCGGGCGGTCTCGACACCTCGATCATCCTCAAATGGCTTCAGACCGAACTGAACGCCGAGGTGGTCACCTTTACGGCCGATCTCGGCCAGGGCGAGGAGCTTGAGCCGGCACGCAAGAAGGCCGAGATGCTCGGCATCAAGGATATCTATATTCGCGATGTGCGTGAGGAGTTCGTCAAGGACTTCGTCTTCCCGATGTTCCGCGCCAATGCCGTCTATGAAGGTGTCTACCTGCTCGGCACGTCGATCGCCCGCCCGCTGATTTCCAAGCATTTGATCGAGATCGCCCGCGAGACCGGAGCCGACGCGATTGCCCATGGCGCCACCGGCAAGGGCAACGACCAGGTCCGCTTCGAGCTGTCCGCCTATGCGCTGAATCCCGATATCAAGATCATCGCGCCCTGGCGCGACTGGAGCTTCAAGAGCCGAACCGATCTGCTGGCCTTCGCCGAGCAGCACCAGATCCCGGTTGCCAAGGACAAGAAGGGGGAGGCGCCCTTCTCCGTCGACGCCAACCTCCTGCACTCCTCCTCGGAAGGCAAGGTGCTGGAGGATCCGGCTCAGGAGGCGCCGAACTACGTCTATATGCGCACGATTTCGCCTGAAGAAGCGCCCGATCAGGCGACCGTGGTCAAGATCGGCTTCCGCAAGGGCGATGCCGTGTCGATCGACGGCAAGGAGATGAGCCCGGCTTCGATCCTCACCGCGCTCAACGCACTCGGCCGCGACAACGGCATCGGTCGCCTCGATCTGGTCGAAAACCGCTTCGTCGGGATGAAGTCGCGCGGCGTCTACGAGACCCCCGGCGGCACCATCCTGCTGGCTGCCCATCGGGCGATCGAATCGATCACGCTCGATCGCGGGGCTGCGCATTTGAAGGACGAGCTGATGCCGCGCTATGCGGAGCTCATCTATTACGGTTTCTGGTTCTCGCCCGAGCGCGAAATGCTGCAGGCGCTGATCGACAAGAGCCAGGAGCATGTGGAAGGCGAAGTGACGCTGAAGCTCTACAAGGGCAATGTCATGGTCATTGGTCGCGAAAGCGCGAGCTCGCTCTATTCCGACAAGCTGGTCACCTTCGAAGACGACCAGGGTGCCTACGACCAGAAGGATGCCGCCGGCTTCATCAAGCTGAACGCGCTGCGCCTTCGCACCCTTGCCGCCCGCAACCGCGGCCGCTGACCAAGGACGGACTCTAGACTTGAAAGAGCCCGTCTGCCTCGGCATGAAGCCGGCAGACGGGCTTTTTCATGCGCCATGGCGCATGGCCTCCGGCGTCACCTGCCGGAAGATGAGGAAAGACAGGGTCGCGGCAAGACAGAAGGCCGGTACGATCAGGCCGAAGGCGGTCAGAGGCTCGCCGACCAAAGCCGCGAACAGGCCGCCGGCAAAGCCGGTCCCAAGCTGTAAAAAGCCGATCAGCGCAGAGGCTGCACCCGCCACATGCGGGACGCCCTGAAGGGCCGCCGTCGTCATATGCGGCGTGAGAAAGGCAATGCCGAAGCTTGTCAGAGCGATCGGCCCCATGACGCTCGCATAGCTGGGCGTCAGCAGAGCGCTGAAAAGAGCGATCAGAGATCCGCCGCCGATAAGGCAGAGAAGCCCGATCCGGACGGCGGGCAGGCCGCCCAGCCGCGGGGACGCGACCCGCAGCATCACCGATCCCAGAAAATAGAACCCCGACTGCATGAGCATTCCGACCGCGAAGGCAAGCGGCGAGAGCCCGACCCTGTCGATGAGAATGAAGGGCAGCATGGTTGACTGGGCATAAAGCGAGCCGACGGCTCCGGCGAGGACCCCGGCTGCCGAAAGAAAGCGCCGGTCGACGAGAAGCATGCGATAGGCGTTGAGGATGCGCCTCGGCGCCGCCCGCATCGGGTCCGGCTCCGTCGTTTCCCGCATCAGCAGGGTGACGGAGAGGATGATCAGCGAGGAAAAGCCGATGAGCATCAGGAAGATCGCCTGCCAGCCGAAGGCGGCCAGGGCCAGCCCGCCAAGGGTCGGCGCCAGCGCCGGGCCGACCGCGAGCATGATGCCGATCAGGTTCATGATGCGGCTGGCGGCCTCGCCGGTGAACTGATCGCGCACCATGGCGCGCGCCACCGTAATACCGACCGAGGCTCCGATCCCTTGGACGAGCCGGCCGGCAAGCAGCCATTCGACCGAGGGGGAAAGGCTGCAGATGACGCCTCCGACGGCGTTGATACCGATGAAGGCAAGCACGGCACGGCGCCGGCCGATGGCATCGGAAAGCGGACCGGAGAGCAGCTGGGCAACCGAAAAGCCGGCGAAATAGAGCGAGAGCGTGAGCTTGATCATGCCCTCGGTGGTGCGAAAGGCCGCTACCAGCTCCGGCATGGCTGGTGTGTAGATCGACATGGAGATCGGCCCTATGGTCGCCAGCAGGGCGCCCAGCAGCGCGGTCCGCCTTTCGCTCATCCGCTCAGCCATGGCCTGGTCCCCATCGTCGGCGATCTGTGTGCCGCGACCGACACGAGGTCTGCAGGACGCCTAGCATCGCGCCGGCAGGCGGACAAGGGCGTCGATAGTGCTTGTCTCCTCGCCAAAATTTCGGCACCTTCGCGGTCCCACCTCTTCGACCACACCAGCGTCTTGCGCGTGCGTCGGCGCATCTCCCATCTCGCCAGCCCGGGCCGCTGCTCACGGAAAAGGATCATGGCATGTCGGATCTCCAGTCTCTCAATCCCGCGCTCACCGAATGGACGGGGCCGGATGGCCTGCCGCAGTTCGAGTCGGTCCGCGATGCCGATTTCGCGCCTGCCTTCGAAGCCGCGCTCGCCGAGCACGAAGCGGAGATCGAGGCAATCGCCGCCGATCCCGAGCCGCCGACGTTCGAGAACACCGTGGAAGCGCTGGAGATCGCCGGGGATCGCTTGAGCCGCGTCTCCGCCCTGTTCTGGAACCGGGCCGGTGCGCATACCAATCATGTCATCCAGGCGCTCGAGCGCGACATCGCGCCGAAAATGTCCCGACACTATTCGAAGATCGGAACGCATCCGGTGCTTTTTGCGCGGATCGACACCCTGTGGTCGGCCCGTGAGGCATTGGGGCTGACGCTTGAACAGTCGCGCGTTTTGGAGCGCCATTGGAAGGGCTTCGTCAAGTCCGGCGCCAAGCTCGCAAAGCCGGAGCAGGAGCGCCTGGCTGCCGTGAACGAACGGCTGGCAGCACTCGGCGCCACGTTCGGCCAGAACGTGCTGGCGGACGAGAAATCCTGGTCGCTGCTGCTCGACGAAGGCAAGGATCTTGCCGGCCTGCCCGCCTTTCTCACGGATGCGATGGCGGAAGCCGCACGGGAGCGCGGGGCGGAGGGGCGATACGCCGTCACCCTTTCCCGCTCGATCGTCGAGCCGTTCCTGACCTTCAGCGATGACCGTGGCCTGCGCGAAACAGCGTTCAAGGCCTGGGCCGCCCGCGGCGAAAACGGAGGCGAGACCGACAACCGCGCGGTGATTACGGAAACACTGGCCTTGCGGGCCGAGAAGGCACGCCTGCTCGGCTACGAGAATTTCGCAGCTCTGAAGCTCGACAACACCATGGCAAAGACGCCGGACGCGGTGAATGCCCTGCTGGAAGCCGTCTGGCACAAGGCGGTTGAGCAGGCCCGGCGCGAGGAAGCGGATCTGGCTGCGCTGATCGTGCGCGAGGGCGGCAATCACCCCGTCATGCCGTGGGACTGGCGCTATTATGCCGAGAAGGTGCGGGCCGAGCGTTTCGATTTCTCGGAAGGCGAGCTCAAACCCTATCTGCAGCTTGAAAAGATCATCGATGCCTGCTTTGATGTCGCGCATCGCCTTTTCGGCATCACGGCCACGGAGAAGAAGGGCGTGAAGGCCTATCATCCGGAGGTGCGGACCTATGAGATCCGCGACGCCGATGGCACGCTCGTCGCACTGTTCCTCGGTGATTATTTCGCGCGGCCCTCCAAGCGATCCGGCGCGTGGATGAGCGCCTTCCAGTCCCAGCATCGCCTGACGCTGAAGAACGGCGCGAAGGGCGAGCTGCCGATCATCTACAATGTCTGCAACTTTGCGAAGCCGGCCGAAGGAAAGCCGGCTCTGCTTTCGCTCGACGATGCCCGGACGCTGTTTCACGAATTCGGCCATGCCTTGCATGGCATGCTGTCCGATGTGACCTACCCGTCCGTCTCCGGCACCGGCGTCTCGCGCGACTTCGTCGAGCTACCGTCGCAGCTCTACGAACATTGGCTGACCGTCCCGGACATCCTCAAGCGCTATGCGGTGCATGAAGCGACCGGCGAGCCCATGCCTCAGGCCCTGCTCGACAAGGTGCTGGCGGCCCGCACCTTCGACGCCGGCTTCAACACGGTCGAGTTTACCTCCTCGGCGCTGGTCGACATGGCCTATCACACGGCCGACCGCGTCGATGATCCCATGGCCTTCGAGGCGCAGGTGCTCGAGCGGATCGGCATGCCGCAGTCGATCATCATGCGCCACCGGTCACCGCACTTCCTCCATGTCTTCTCCGGTGACGGCTATTCGGCCGGCTACTACTCCTACATGTGGTCGGAGGTGCTCGATGCGGATGCGTTTGCCGCCTTCATGGAAACCGGAAATCCCTTCGATCCGGAGACGGCCAAGCGGCTGAAAGACCATATCTACTCCGTCGGCGGGTCGCTCGACCCGGAGGACGCCTACCGCGCCTTCCGCGGAAAACTGCCGAGCCCCGACGCGATGCTGCGGAAGAAGGGGCTCGCAGTGGCAGAGGAGCTTGCCGGCAGCGACGCCTAAGGTTCGCTTCAAAGCTGCCCGATCGGCAGTCTGCACGCCGATGGTCCGAGAACGGGAGGCTGCCTTGCGCGGCGGCCCCCTTTCGCACACGCAAAAAACCATGTATGAGCCGCGGCAATGACCATGCGGTGCGGCGAGAGGCCGGCGCTGCCCAATTTCCGGAACCATCACATGAATTTGCGCAATATCGCGATCATCGCACACGTTGACCATGGGAAGACGACGCTGGTCGACGAGCTTCTGAAGCAGTCCGGCTCGTTCCGCGAGAACCAGCGCGTGGCCGAACGCGTCATGGATTCCAACGATCTGGAAAAGGAACGCGGCATCACCATCCTCGCCAAGGCGACGTCGGTCGAATGGAAGGACACGCGGATCAACATCGTCGACACCCCCGGCCACGCCGACTTCGGTGGCGAGGTGGAGCGTATCCTTTCGATGGTGGATGGCGCGATCGTGCTGGTCGACTCCTCCGAAGGCCCGATGCCGCAGACCAAGTTCGTGGTCTCCAAGGCTCTGAAGGTCGGCCTGCGTCCGATCGTGGCAATCAACAAGATCGACCGGCCGGATGGTCGCCATGAGGAAGTCATCAACGAAGTCTTCGATCTCTTCGCCGCGCTGGATGCGACCGACGAGCAGCTCGACTTCCCGATCCTTTACGGCTCCGGCCGCGATGGCTGGATGAACGTCAATCCGGAAGGTCCGAAGGATCAGGGTCTCGCGCCGCTTCTCGACCTCGTGCTCGAACATGTGCCGGCTCCGACCGTCGAGGAAGGCCCGTTCCGCATGATCGGCACCATTCTTGAAGCCAACCCCTTCCTCGGCCGCATCATCACCGGCCGCATCGCCTCCGGCTCGATCAAGCCGAACCAGGCGGTCAAGGTTCTCGGTCAGGATGGCAAGACCATCGAAACCGGCCGAATCTCCAAGATCCTCGCCTTCCGCGGCATCGAGCGTCAGCCGATCGAAGAAGCCAGCGCCGGCGACATCGTTGCCATTGCCGGCCTGTCCAAGGGCACCGTCGCCGACACCTTCTGCGACCCGTCCGTCAACGAGGCCATGAAGGCACAGCCGATCGACCCGCCGACCGTCACCATGTCCTTCATCGTCAATGACAGCCCGCTGGCTGGCACCGAAGGCGACAAGGTCACGAGCCGCGTCATCCGCGACCGCCTGATGAAGGAAGCGGAAGGCAATGTGGCGCTGAAGATCGAAGAGGCGGAAGGCAAGGATTCGTTCTTCGTCTCCGGCCGTGGCGAATTGCAGCTCGCCGTGCTGATCGAAACCATGCGCCGCGAAGGCTTCGAGCTCGCCGTTTCGCGTCCGCGCGTCGTCATGCACAAGGATGACAACGGCACGCTGCTTGAGCCGATCGAAGAAGTCGTCATCGACGTCGATGAGGAGCATTCGGGTGTCGTCGTGCAGAAGATGTCCGAGCGCAAGGCCGAACTTGCCGAACTGCGCCCCTCCGGCGGCAACCGCGTGCGGCTGAAGTTCTTCGCGCCCACGCGCGGCCTCATCGGCTACCAGTCGGAGCTTCTGACGGATACGCGCGGCACGGCAATCATGAACCGCCTGTTCCATGACTACCAGCCCTTCAAGGGCCAGATCGCCGGGCGCGTGAATGGCGTTCTGCTGTCGAACGGCTCCGGCGAAGCGGTCGCCTATGCCATGTTCAACCTCGAAGACCGCGGCCCGATGATCATCGAGCCGGGCGAAAAGGTCTATGCCGGCATGATCATCGGCATCCACTCGCGTGACAACGACCTTGAGGTCAACGTTCTGAAGGGCAAGCAGCTCACCAACATCCGCGCCGCCGGCAAGGATGAAGCGGTCAAGCTCACCCCGCCGATCCGCATGACCCTCGACCGGGCCCTGTCCTGGATCCAGGACGACGAGTTGATGGAAGTGACGCCGAAGTCTATCCGCCTGCGCAAGATGTATCTCGATCCGAATGAGCGCAAGCGGTTCGAAAAGGCCCGCACCGCCGGCGCCGCCTGATCGGTTTTACGGTCGCCCTATTGAAAGCCTCGCTGCGGACGCGCCGCAGCGGGGCTTTTTCGTGCCGGCGGCACGGTCGGTCGCCGTTCAGGCAGCCAAAGAAAAACCCTCGACGATCGTTCGATCGTCGAGGGTTTTGATGGCCGGACGGCGAGGACCGCCTTGGCTGATGACCTCAGGCGGCTTCTTCCTGAGACTCGTCTTCGTCGACCGTCTTGCCGCGCTTCGGGCCCTTGGCAAGATTGACCTCGACCAGCCGAACGGCTTCGGTGCCGGACATCTTGTTCACGGCTGCGATTTCGCGGGCCATGCGATCGAGAGCCGCTTCATAGAGCTGACGCTCGGAATAGGACTGTTCCGGCTGGTTTTCAGCGCGATACAGGTCCCGAACGACTTCGGCGATGGCAATCAGATCGCCCGAATTGATCTTGGCGTCATACTCCTGGGCGCGGCGCGACCACATGGTCCGCTTCACACGGGCCTTGCCCTGGACGACCTTCAAAGCACGTTCGACAAAATCAGTCTCGGAAAGCTTGCGCATGCCAATGCTCACGGCCTTGGCGACCGGCACCTTCAGGCGCATCTTGTCCTTGTCGAAATCGATGACAAACAGTTCGAGCGACATGCCGGCAACAACCTGCTCCTCGATGGCGACGATCTGGCCGACACCATGAGCGGGATAGACAATCGATTCACCGGTCTTAAAACCGTGGCGCGTGGAAGACTTCTTCTGCTGGGTCGTCATAAATTCAAAAACTCCCTGTTACGCTCCCGGGGTGGTGCCGGGGTCGGGTCAGTCAGGCCCGGGGACTGGACGATAGGCCCATGGGTCAATACCTACTGAACCAGCCATGAAAAACAGAGACTTCCGACAGCCGTGCCCCAACGGGAACGCCTCTTGAGGAGGAGGGTGAGCCGCGACGGTGGGAAGAGTGCTTTCGTGGTGGATTCGGGGACACGGGGGTCTTCACGTGCCGCGAGGTGGATCAGTGTTGCGACCCTACCACAATTAACTGCCGAAATCAAACATTTGCTTCAGCCACGCGCAAGCTTCCCCGTCCCGAAACTGGGCGGAGTGTCTCCAGGCGGGCCACACGAGCGGCCGGCGGCGTGCTGTCGGAGGCGCCCGAGCGGCGGGGGCAGCCCCACCCGCATCAATGCGCCTAGTTGCCAGAACCCGGCTTCGGGGAGAAGTACTTCTCGTACTTGCCTTCGACCCCGTCCATCTCCTTCGCCTCGGGCAGTTCTTCCCGCTTGACGGTGATGTTCGGCCATTGGGTGGCAAACTCTGCATTCACCTTCAGCCACATATCGAGCCCCGGCTCGGTATCGGGCTTGATCGCGCCCGCCGGGCATTCCGGCTCGCAGACGCCGCAGTCGATGCATTCATCCGGATGAATGACCAGGAAGTTTTCGCCTTCGTAGAAACAGTCGACCGGGCACACCTCGACGCAATCGGTGTATTTGCAGCGAATGCAATTGTCGGTGACGACATAGGTCATGCGAATCCACTCCAGTCGGTCGGCTTTACAAAAAGCGCGACGCGGTCGAAAACATCGGTCGGGCCGAAGATCTCTCCGACCCTGCGGCCGCGATTCCTCCTGTTCGGAGGTCCCTTGGCCGTGCGTGTCCAGTGCAGGCAATGGGCGTCTTCAGCGATCGTTGAAGGGCCCGAACGGCGGATGGTCGAAAGCGAGGTTTCGTCCCAACGGCCGTGAGGTAAAGGCTTTGCCGGCGCTTGGCAAGGCACTTCGCGCATGCGCCAGGTGCCATCCCGACGCATCAATCCTCGGCGTCGTGCTCGGTTCCATCGTCGAAGCCGACGCCGCTTTGCAGGCGGTCGATTTCGCGCCGTTCCCGCTTGGTGGGCCGCCCGCTGCCGGGCTCCCGCGTCGCCTGCTCGAAGGCCGTGAGCCGCGCGTGTGGATCCGGCGGCGGCGTCAGGTCCTCGTAGAGCAGCCGTGCCTCTTCATAGGGCCCGCGCCGCGTTCCAGCAGCGATGACGCGCACGATCAGGTCGCGCCGATCGAGCGACAGCAGAACCCGGTCGCCTGCCCGCACGGCGTGCGCCGGCTGGACGATCCGGGTCTCGTTGACGAAGACCTTGCCGGATTCGATCGCCTTTTGAGCAAGCGAGCGGGATTTCAGAAGCCGCGTGAAGAAGAGCCACTTGTCGAGGCGCTGGCGCTCGGCCGTGCCTGGAGGGAGCGTGGTCTCGGCCATGCGCCTACTTCTTCATCTGCTCCTTGAGCGCCGCAAGCTTTGCGAAGGGCGAATCGGGATCGATCGGCTTTTCCTTGCGCGGCGGGCGGGCTTCAAAGCTGCCGGACTGCGGTTTGCCGCCCCGCTCGGTGTTGCGCTCATGCGGGCGGTCGTTGCGGCGGTCACCGCGGTTGTCATTGCGACCGTCCGGCTTGCCGCCGCGGCCCTGATGCGGCTTGCGGTCGCCATCCTCGCGGCGAGCCTGTTGCGGCCGGCCTTGGCCTGCCTCGCCGGTCCCTTCGGCGCGCGGTTGGTGGCGGCCACCGCCGCGGCGTTGATCGCCCTGGCGCTGCTGGTCGCCGCTGCGTTCGCCGCGCTCGCCACCCTGGCGACGCGGACCACCCGGACGCTGGCCACGCTCGCGCTGAACCGCATCATTGCGCCCACCGGGGCGCCAGAGCAGGACCGGCTTGGCTTCGACCGGTTCGGCGCTCGGCGCATCCGCCACGGCCGACTCGGCGTTCGCCGCGTCAGCGCTTTGCGCTTCGTCCGCCGTTGCGTCATCGGCGGCCTGGGCATCGGCTGCCGAGGTCTCTCCTGCTTCAACCGGCGCCTCTTCTGCGGCGGCCGTCTCGGTGGAGGCGACGTCGGCAGCGGGCTCTTCGGTCGGCGTGCGGGTTTCGCCGCTGTCGGCCGTCTCAGCAGAGGCATCAGCCTCGGAGGAGGGCGCCTCAGCGGCGTCTGCTGCTGCGTTCGCTGCCGGCACCTGTGCGGCGTCGTGCTGGGCGAGGAAGGCCGCAGCCTCTTCCGCCTTCACCGCATCGGCCCGGTAGCCGAGACCCTTCAGGATCTCTTCCATGTCGTCCGGCGTCGCGCCGAGGATGGAAAGCATGGCGGTGGTCGCGACGAAGCGGCGTCCGTCATAGGCGCCATCCGGCCGTGCGCCGCTGCCCGGCTTCCACTGCAAGAGCGGACGGATGAGATCGGCAAGCCGCTCCAGGATATCGATGCGCACGGCGCGCTTGCCCAGGAAGCGGAAGCCGGCAAGCTTGTAGAACATGCGCTCGAAGGTGGGATCGGTGACGACCGAGGTGCGGCCGGCTGCCAGAACCGGGATCAGATCGCCGTAACCCGGCTTGTCGAGCCCGTCATTCTTCAGCGCCCAGAGGAGTGTGATGAGTTCGGCCGGAGCGGGCTTCAGGAGCGCCGGCATGAAAATGTGGTAGGCGCCGAAGCGGATGCCATGGCGACGCATGGAGGCGCGTGCCTCCTGGTCGAGCGACTTGACGTCGTCGGCAACATCGCGGCGGAACAGGACGCCCAGGTTTTCCACCAGCTGGAACGCCAATCCCTTGGCGAGACCCTGCAGGTCCTCGGCACGCGAGAGGTCGTCGAGCGGCTTCAGCACCGTTGCGATATGGTGGTTGACGAAGCGTTCGATGCGGGCGGCGACGTGGTCGCGGGCCGGGCCCGTCAACTGCTCGTCCGCCAGGATGATGACGCGCGGACGCATGATATGGTCGCTCGCGGCAAGCCGCGCCACGGGATCGCCCAGCCAGCGGACGAGGCCATCGGAGGCCAGAGCGAGATCGGCATTGCCGGAGGCATGCAGCCGGGCGGCGCGCGCCTCGAACTCCAGCGACAGCGCTTTCTGCGCTGCGCCCTGTGCGGCGCGCGCGTCCAGTCCATCCGTCGTCTGGGCGAGCGAGAACCGGAAGCCGGTCAGCTGTCCCACATGATGTCCCTCGACAAAGACGTCGCCGTTCACACTGATTTCCGCTTCCAGCATCGCATTCTCTCTCAGCCGCTTCATGAGAACGGATGTCCTGCGGTCAACGAAGCGTTTCGTCAACCTTTCATGCAGAGCGTCGGACAGCCGATCTTCGATTTCTCGCGTCTTTTCCTGCCAGTGTGTCGGATCGGCCAGCCAACCCGGGCGGTTCGAGACGTAAGTCCAGGTTCTTATTTGCGCGATTCGCGCCGACAATGTGTCGATCTCGCCATCCGTGTGGTCCGCGCGGCGGACCTGTTCGGACAGGAAATCCTCGTTCACCGTGCCGCGACGCACCAGATCGGTGTAGATCGTCGCGATCAGTTCGGCATGCTGGGCGGGCGCGATCCGGCGGTAGTCGGGCAGCGCGCAGGCCTCCCACAGCTTTTCCACCCGCTCGCGCGAGGAGGCAAGCGAACCGATCTCCGGATAGGCCGTCAGCACATCCAGCGCCTGCTGGTCGACGGCCGGCAGCGTCTTGGTCAGGCCCTGGACGGCCGGCGGCGTGTCGAGCGATTTCTTGAGGCTGGCAAGCGTCGAGAAATCGAGCGCCTTCGAGCGCCATTGCAGCACGCGGACGGGATCGAACTGATGCGCCTCGATGCGGTGAACCAGTTCGTCGTCGAACGGATCGACGCGCGAGGTGACGCCGAACGTGCCATCGCGCAGGTGCCGGCCGGCGCGGCCCGCGATCTGCGCCAGCTCGCTCGGGTTCAGGTTGCGGAACTGGAAGCCATCATATTTGCGGTCCTGGGCGAAGGCGACATGATCGACATCGAGGTTGAGGCCCATGCCGATCGCGTCGGTCGCCACCAGATATTCGACATCGCCGGCCTGGTAGAGCGCCACCTGGGCATTGCGGGTGCGCGGGCTGAGCGCGCCCAGCACCACGGCAGCCCCGCCACGCTGACGGCGGATCAGTTCGGCGATCGCATAGACCTCGTCGGCCGAAAAGGCGACGATGGCCGAGCGCTGCGGCAGGCGGGTGATCTTCTTGGAGCCGGCATAGAGCAGCTGCGACAGACGCGGCCGCTCCACCACGGTGATGCCGGGCAGCAATTGTTCGAGGATCGGCCGCATGGTGCCGGCGCCGAGCAGCAGCGTCTCGGAGCGGCCGCGCAGATGCAGCAGCCGATCGGTAAAGATATGGCCGCGCTCGAGGTCGCCGGCCAGCTGCACCTCGTCGATGGCGACGAACTCCGCCTTGGTCTCGCGCGGCATGGCTTCGACCGTGCAGACCGAATAGCGCGCCATGTGCGGGCTGATCTTTTCCTCGCCGGTCACAAGCGCGACATTGTGCAGGCCGACCCGCTCCACCAGCCGGGTATAGACCTCGCGTGCCAGGAGGCGAAGCGGCAGTCCGATGACGCCGGAGCCGTGGGCCACCATGCGCTCGATCGCGTAATGCGTCTTGCCGGTGTTGGTGGGACCGAGGACCGCGGTTACCCCGCGGCCGCTCAGGATCATCTGTTGATCGAGCACAGTCTGGACCTTGCATGCATCTGGCCCGCACTCACGGCGCGGATCCGGACACAGATGACGATGCTCCTGCCGGAAGACAAGAGCGGTGGGGCGAGAAAGCGGCACGGAGGCTGCCCGGCCGCCCTTCGCACTCAGACGAAGAACTGCCCGCCATTGGCCGACAGGGTGGAGCCGGTGATGAAGCCGGCATCATCGGAGGCCAGGAACACCACGCAGCGGGCGATCTCTTCCGGCTCTCCAAGCCGGCCAACGGGGATTTGCGGAATGATCCGTTCGGTCAGGACCTTTTCGGGGATCGCGCGCACCATTTCCGTTCCGATATAGCCTGGGCAGATCGCGTTGACGGTGATGCCCTTGGCCGCGCCTTCCTGGGCAAGCGCCTTGGTGAAGCCGAGATCGCCAGCCTTGGAGGCGGAATAATTCGCCTGGCCCATCTGCCCCTTCTGGCCGTTGATCGAGGAGATGTTGATGATTCGGCCGAAATTGCGGTCGCGCATGCTCGACCAGACCGGATGGGTCATGTTGAACAGGCCGTTGAGGTTGACATTGATCACCTCGGACCATTGCGCCGGCGTCATTTTGTGGAACATGGCGTCGCGCGTGATGCCGGCATTGTTGACCAGGATTTCAACCGGCCCAAGCGTTTCCTCGACCTTGGCGACCCCTGCGGCACAGCTCGAATAGTCGGACACGTCCCATTTGAACACCGGGATGCCGGTGACAGTGCTGAAGGCTTCGGCTGCCTCGTCATTGCCGGCATAATTGGCGGCAACCTTGTAGCCCGCCCCCTTGAGCCCCATGGAAATGGCCGCGCCAATGCCGCGCGTGCCGCCTGTTACCAAAGCAACCCTGCTCATCAAATCCTCCCCAACAAAGCGATGGCGTGAAAAAGGCCGCGGTCGCACCAGACCGCAGCAGGGACAGGAACGGCGGTCTCGACCTCAGAGACCTTCGACGCACATGGCAACGCCCATGCCGCCGCCGATGCACAGAGTTGCCAGGCCGCGCTTGGCGCCGCGCCGCTTCATCTCGAACAGCAGCGTGTTGAGCACGCGAGCGCCCGACGCGCCGATCGGATGGCCGATGGCAATGGCGCCGCCATTCACGTTGACGAGGCTCGTATCCCAGCCGAGATCCTTGTTGACCGCGCAGGCTTGGGCGGCGAAGGCTTCATTGGCCTCGATCAGTTCAAGATCGGCCACCGACCAGCCGGCCTTTTCCAGCGCCTTGCGGGAGGCGGGAATGGGCCCCGTGCCCATGATCTGCGGATCGACGCCGGCTGTGGCCCAGGACACGATCCGGGCGAGCGGCGCGATGCCCCGGCGGCTGGCTTCGTCCTCGCTCATCAGAAGCGCGGCGGCGGCGCCATCGTTGAGGCCGGAGGCATTGCCGGCCGTCACGGTGCCCTCCTTGTCGAAGGCAGGGCGCAGCTTCGCCATCGAATCGAGCGTCGCGCCGTGGCGGATATATTCGTCCTGGTCGACGGTCACATCGCCCTTGCGGGATTTGACAGTGAAGGGAATGATCTCGTCGGCAAAGCGGCCGGCTTTCTGGGCAGCTTCCGCCTTGTTCTGCGAGGCGAGCGCGAACTGGTCCTGCTCGTCGCGCGAGAGCTGCCATTTGCGGGCAATGTTTTCAGCCGTCGTGCCCATGTGATAGCCGTAGAACGCGTCCGTCAGCCCGTCCTTGATCATGGTGTCGACCATCTTCAGGTCGCCCATCTTCACGCCGCCGCGCAGATGCGCGCAATGCGGGGCCATGGACATGGATTCCATGCCGCCTGCCACAACGATGGACGCATCTCCGGTTGCAATCTGCTGCATGCCAATGGCCACCGCGCGCAGGCCCGAGCCGCAGAGCTGGTTAAGACCGAAAGCGGTCTTGCTGTCCGGAATACCGGCCTTGATGGCGGCCTGGCGCGCCGGGTTCTGTCCCTCGCCGGCGCCGAGCACTTGGCCCAGCACCACCTCGTCCACCTCTCCCGCCTCGACACCAGCGCGCTCCAGCACGCCCTTGATGACGGCGGCGCCCAGTTCATGGGCCGGTGTGGTGCCGAAAGCGCCGTTGAACGAGCCGACGGCGGTCCTGCCGGCGCTGGCGATGACGACGGACGAACTGCTCATGGGGGGTCTCCTCACGCTTGTTTATGATCAGACACTGACACAAGCGAGGCGCGCAAGTCAAACCGCAACCCTGCGGGCAATGCCAACCATCGTCGCCGCAGCGCACAAAGAGATTGTCATGCGGGAGTCTTTGCGGATATCCTCAAAAAGTCCAATAAAGACGGCAGCATGGGGAGAGGAGACCCTGATGGCGAAGAACGACGGCCAGATCGTTATCAAGAAATATGCCAACCGGCGCCTCTACAATACCGGAACAAGCACCTATGTGACGCTCGACGATTTGGCTGTCATGGTGAAGAAGGGTGACGAATTCACCGTGCAGGATGCCAAGAGCGGCGAAGATATCACCCATTCCGTTCTGACGCAGATCATCTTCGAACAGGAATCGAAGACCGGGAACACCTTGTTGCCCATCTCTTTCCTCCGACAGCTGATTTCCTTCTACGGCGACCAGATGCAGATGGTGGTGCCGAGCTATCTCGAACATTCCATGCAGGCTTTCACCGAGCAGCAGGTCCAGATGCGCGAGCAGATCAGCAAGGCCTTCGGCGATACGCCGCTTGGCAAGAATCTGCAGGTGCCGCTGCAGCTGGTGGAAGAGCAGGTCAAGCGCAACACCGACATGTTCCACCAGGCCATGCAGATGTTCTCGCCCTTCATGGCCGCCACGCCGCCGGTGCGCGAGCCGCGCAAGGCCGAGGCCAAGGATCTCGACGAGCTGAAGGAGCAGCTGCGGGCGCTGCAGACCAAGCTCGACAGCCTGACCTGAAGCTGCAAGCGCCTGCACAAACGAAAAAGGCCGGCATGAAGCCGGCCCAAATCATCGTCTGATCAAGGTCTTCGACGTTACGAAGAGGTCTTCGGCGTCAGAACCTGGCGGCCACGATACATGCCGGTCTTCAGGTCGACATGGTGCGGGCGGCGCAGTTCGCCGGAGTTCTTGTCTTCGATGTAGGTCGGAGCCTTCAACGCGTCGGCGGAACGGCGCATGCCGCGTCGGGACGGGCTCGTTTTTCTTTTCGGTACAGCCATGTCACACTCCAAATGTCGGGCAAAACACCGTTGGTCGGTCCGTTTCCGGCCGGGACAAACGGATGTCAATCTCGGAATTGGGGCGGCTTATACATGCCATGCCCCCACTTGACCAGTCCCCGGTGTCATTTTTTCAAGAGGGCCGTCGGCAAAAGCGATGCAGCGCTTACGCTTCGTCCTCAGGCACGATCCAGCTTTCCTGCAGCGCGTCTGCCTCCCAGGCCTGGAATGCCGGATGGCTCTTGACCGTCTGCATATAGCGGCGCGACCCCGCATCCTCGGTCAGTGCATAGATCTCGAAGCGGTTGACCACCGGCGCGAACATGGCATCGGCAGCCGAGAAGCGGCCGAAAAGAAAGGGTCCGCCGGAGGCCTCAAGCGCATCCCGCCAGATCGTTTCGATCCGCGCAACATCGGCCGCCACGCCGGCGGCGGTCTCCGGCGTAAGCGTCAGCGCACCCACCGGGCGACGAATGTTCATCGGGCAGGCACCGCGCAGGCTGCGAAAGCCGGACAGCATCTCCATCGAGACACTGCGCGCTACGGCGCGCGCGCCCGCATATGCCGGCCAGAGCCCGGCATTGGGGAAAAGCTCCGCCGCATATTCGATGATCGCCAGCGATTCCCAAATCCGGCGCGCCCCGTGGTGAAGCACCGGGACCCGGCCGGTGGGCGAGATCTCACGAAACTGCGCATTCCCGTTTGCAAAGTCGAAGGGGATCACCACATCGCGAAACGGAATGCCGCCAGCCTTCAACGCGATCCAGGGCCTGAACGACCAGGAAGAATAGTTCTTGTTGCCGACATAAAGAATGAGTTCGTCCATTGTCGCCTCCCCATGGTGTCGGCTGTGTTAGACCAGAGCCCCGGCGCTGCGACCAGCCAATTGCGCTGATGTCAGGGATAAAGACAGGTGATGTAATCGCCCGAGGCGCCGGCGCGCCGCTCGATCATCGCCGCCAGCCGTTTCAGCCCCCGGCCGGGCTTTCCGGCATTGCGGGTGATGGGGTTCGGCAGGGACACGGCAAGCAGGGCCGCCTGCCGACGGTTGAGCTTAGCGGCAGGAACGCCGAAATGGTACTGCGCCGCCGCCTCGGCTCCATAGATGCCGGGGCCCCATTCGGCGATGTTGAGATAAATCTCCATCAACCGCTTCTTGGACCAGACGAAGTCGGCGGCGAGGGCCAGCGGCAGTTCCATGCCCTTGCGAAGGAAAGAGCGGCCGTTCCAGAGAAACAGGTTCTTGGCCGTCTGCATGGGAATGGTGCTGGCGCCGCGGGTCGCCTCGCCCTCGAGCGCATCGTCCACCACGCCGCGCATCTGCACCCAGTCGACGCCGGCATGCATGCAGAACTGGCCATCCTCAGACGACATGACCGAGCGGACGAGATGCGGCGAGATCTGCTCGAAAGGCACCCAGCGCCGGTCATAGCCGCTGAAGGTGACGAGATCGCGCAGCATCAGGGTGGAGACCGGGTGAACCAGGTTGGGCGTGTAAAGCAGGATCAGCGCATAGGGCAGAAGCAGGACAACGAGCAGCACGGCGAGAAGCTGGCGCCAGCGGCGCTTCACCCAAGTCGATGACCGCCTGCTCACGCCGCCCGACCGCACGTCCTGCTCCTCGCGCGTTTCCGGTGCGATATCCAATCCAGCCGTCCCGCCCTCGACCCGTTGCTCTTTCCCGTCATAGAACATGCAGGGGCGAAATTGAACGGCTTTCTCGGGACGATCCCCTGTGCCGTCGGCCGGGGCCGCGGCGCGACGGGCGTCAAGCCCATTGCCAGTCCGGCGCCGGCCGTGCCAAACAGCCGGCATGAGCCAGTCCGACACGCTTTTCCAAACCCGCCTGCGCGACCATGCCGAGATGGTGGCCACCTGCTTGACAGGCCTGCTCGGTGGCGATCCGCAGAGCGATGAGATCGTCCGCCCGGCGCCGCTTCTTGCGGCCATGCGCCACGGCGTGCTGAACGGCGGCAAACGGCTGCGGCCTTTCCTTGTGCTGGAATCGGCAGCTTTGTTCGGTGGTTCGGCAGAGGTGGCGTTACGGGTCGGGGCGGCGCTTGAATGCATTCACTGCTATTCGCTGGTCCATGACGATCTGCCGGCTATGGATGACGATGCGCTGCGCCGCGGCCAGCCGACCGTCCATATCGCCTATGGCGAGGCCAATGCCATCCTGGCCGGCGATAGCCTGCTGACGCTGGCCTTCGATAGTCTCGCGGCTCCGGAGACGGTGACCGAGGATTCGGTCAAGGTCGCCCTTATCCTGGCCCTGTCGCGCGCGGCCGGCCTTGGCGGCATGGCGGGTGGCCAGGCGCTGGATCTGATGGCGGAGAGCGAGCAGCCGGATGAGGAAGGCATCGTGCGCCTTCAGGCGATGAAGACCGGCGCGCTGATCCGCTTCGCCTGCGAGGCCGGGGCCATCCTGTCAAAGGCAAGCGCGGAGGATCGGGCCCGGCTGCGCCGTTTCGGCGAAATCATCGGTCGCGCCTTCCAGCTTGCCGACGACGTGCTGGACCTGACGGCCGATGCGGCGACGCTCGGCAAGGCAACCGGCAAGGATGCCGATCGCGGCAAAGCCACGCTTGTCGCGCGCCGCGGTCTCGACTGGGCGGAAGCGGAGCTCGCCAGGTTGGTGGCGGAAGCCAGTGCGCTGCTTGCCCCCTATGGCGAACGTGCCGATGTGCTGCTTGCCGCTGCCCGCTTCGTGGCGAACCGGCGCCACTGAGCGACGAGGCCTATTCAGCGGCGGCCTGGCCCTGGCCGAAGCGCTTCTCGATATAGTCGGCGACCAGCTGCTCGAAATCGCCGGCGATGTTCGTGCCGCGAATGGTCAGTGCCTTCTTGCCGTCGATGTAAACGGGTGCGGCCGGCAGCTCGCCGGTGCCGGGGAGAGAAATGCCGATATCGGCATGCTTGCTTTCGCCGGGACCGTTGACGATGCAGCCCATCACCGCGACCTTCAGCCCCTCGACCCCTGGATACTTCTCGCGCCAGACCGGCATGTTGCGGCGGATATCGTCCTGGATTTTCTGGGCGAGCTCCTGGAACACGGTCGAGGTCGTGCGCCCGCAGCCCGGACAGGCGGCGACGACCGGGATGAACTGGCGGAAGCCCATGACCTGAAGAAGCTCCTGCGCCACCTGCACCTCGCGGGTGCGATCGCCGCCGGGCTCGGGGGTCAGCGAGATGCGGATGGTATCGCCGATGCCCTGCTGCATCAGGATGCCGAGCGACGCGGAGGAGGCGACGATGCCCTTCGAGCCCATGCCGGCCTCGGTCAACCCCAGATGCAGCGCATGGTTGGAGCGCGAGGACAGCATGGCATAGACCGAGATCAGGTCCTGAACATTGGACACCTTGGCCGAAAGGATGATGCGGTTGCGCGGCAGGCCGATCTCTTCGGCAAGTTCGGCCGAAATCAGCGCCGACTGGACGATCGTCTCGCGCATGACCTCCTGCGCGGTCAGGGGAAAGCCCTTCTCCTGATTGTCGTTCATCAGCCGGGTCAGGAGTTCCTGGTCGAGCGAGCCCCAGTTGACGCCGATGCGCACCGGCTTGTCGAATTCGATCGCGCGTTCGATGATCGCTGCGAACTGACGGTCCTTCTTGTCCTTGAAGCCGACATTGCCGGGATTGATGCGGTACTTCGCAAGCGCCTCGGCGCAGGCCGGATGATCGGCGAGCAGCTTGTGGCCGATATAGTGGAAATCGCCGATCAGCGGCACATCGAGGCCAAGGCGCTCCAGCCGCTCACGGATTTTTGGGACGGCGCGCGCGCTTTCGTCGCGGTCGACCGTGATGCGCACCAGTTCCGATCCCGCGCGGTGAAGCGCTGCCACCTGGGCGACCGTCGCATCCACATCGGCCGTATCTGTGTTGGTCATGGATTGCACGACGACGGGCGCACCGCCGCCGACAATGACCCCGCCGACATCCACCGCAACGGTGGCCCGGCGCGGCTGCGGCTCGAAAGCAAACGAAGTCGACATGAAGTCCTCGTACAGTCCCGGTCGATCGGCCCGCCTGAGGTGGAGGAGGATCGCCGCCTTGTCAATGTTTCCGACCATCAAGAGGCGGCGTTTTCAAGGCGACGACCGGACGTGAGGGCCGATCAGTCCTTGGCGGCGTCCGCGTGAACGGTAAGACCCGAGAGCGCCAGCACCACCAGGAAGAGCAGCGGAATGCAGGTGAAGATCAGCGAGAAGCCGGTATGTTCGGCGATGAAGCCGATCAGCGACGGCGCGAACAGGATGCCGGAATAGCCCATGAAGGTGACGACGGAGAGGCCGATTCCCGGTGCCAGCCCCGGCATGTTGCCGGCGGCGGAAAAGGCGATCGGCACCATGTTGGAAATGCCGATGCCGGCAATGGCAAAGCCGATGATGGCGATGGTCGAGGAGGGCGCGAGTCCCGCCGTCACCATGCCGATCAGGGCGAGAACCGTGCACACCCGCAGCGTCTTCACGGCGCCGAACCGGTCGCGCACGTGGTCGCCGGCAAAACGCATGATGGCCATGGTGGCCGAGAAGGCGGCGAAGCCGAAGCCGGACAGCGCCGTGGAAGCGCCGAGCTCGTTGCGCATGTAGAGCGCGCTCCAGTCGATGATCGAGCCTTCCGGTACCATGGAGAACAGCGCGACGATGCCGATCAGCCAGGGAAGGGGCGTCATGGGCAGCGCGAGCTTCTCCTTCTCCGCCTCGGGATGCGGCTGGTCGGCAAGCATCATCGGCCAGGCGACTGCGATCACCGCCAAGCCGGCGACCATGACGAAGGCCGCATGCGCCACCTCGCCGAAACCGGCGATCAACGGGCCGCCCAGCGCCGCGCCGATCAGCGCGCCCAGGCTCCAATAGGCATGGCAGGACGACATGATGGCGCGGCGCATCTGCTTCTCGACCGCGACCGCGTTGGCATTCATCGCCACATCCATGGCGCCGACGAAGCCGCCGAGCGCGAAGAGCACGACGAAGGAGAGCGGCAGATTGGGCACGAGGCTGAGGATCAGCAGGATCGGCGCCAGAACAACGGCGAGCGAGCGGGTGATGGGCATGGAGCCCAGGCGAGAGATGAAACCGCCGGCAATCGGCATGAAGACGAGAGAGCCGATGCCGAAGGTGAGGATCAGCAGACCCACCGTGCCCTCGTCGATCATCAGCCGATCCTTCAGCACCGGGATCTTCGGCGCCCAGCTTCCAACGACGAAGCCGTTCATCAGGAACATCAGCGACACGGCAAGCCGTGTCTTGGGCATGTAGGCGGAGCGGGGGGCTTCCGCGGCCATGGTATTTCGGTCTGTCATTCCTGTCTCCCGGCCGCCCGGCGGCCTTGTCTACTCGTCAGGCGCTCTGTGACACTGCAGCGGCATGCAGCAGATGGACGCCCGTTTCTGTGAAGGCCTTTGATAGGGGGGCAGGAGCGTCGCCCTCCAGCACCAGCGTCAGGCCAGGGCCGCATGCGGCGATGGCGAAGGGCTCGCAAAGACCGAGCTTCTCGTTCGTCGCCGCAACCAGAACGGAACCGCTGCGCGCGGCGGCGGCGCGCTTGAACTCCGCATCCTCGTAGACAAGGCCGGTCAGACCTGCCTTCGGATCGAGGCCGCAGGCGCCCAGAATGCAGAGATCCGGCCGCAGCGCTTCGAGGTCGCGCTCCGCGCGAGCGCCGATCGCGGCGCCGACATGCCGGTCGATGCGCCCGCCGATGGTGATGACGTCGATTTTCGGATGGTCGAGCGCGGCCATGGCGATGGCCGGCATATTGGTCGAAAGCGTCAGCGTCAGATGCAGCGGAATGGCCCGGACAATGGCAAGATTGGTGGACCCCGCATCCACGAAGAGCGTCATGCCGTCCTTCAGAACGGTGACGGCCTTGGCGGCGAGGGTGGCCTTGCGACCGGGCGAGTCGCCGATGCGGACGGAGAAGGGCTGCTCCTGCGGGAGGGCGAGCGCGCCTCCATAGACACGCTGGCAGAGGCCAGCGGCGGCCATCTCCCGCAAATCGCGACGCACCGTATCCTCGGACACGCCGAAGAGCCGGGCCAGATCGCCCGCGAGGACCCGTCCGGTTTCCTGAAGGCGGCGGCGAATGGCGTCCTGGCGCTCCCGGGACAAGAGATCGGATGACATGGTGAAGAATCGTGCATGAATCGGCACGAACATGCATAAACGATTTCTCGATGATCGCAACCGCCTCTTTCGGCGAGGGCACGACCATGCTTCAACCGAGATGGATAGCGAGCGCAGGGGTGGAGATGATCGAAGGAATTGCATGGCTGCTTGGCTTTCAGCTGATCGGCGAGGTTCTCTCCTATGCGGGCGGGCGCCATGTGCCCGGTCCGGTGATCGGCCTGGCGCTGTTGGCGCTGGCCCTGGTCCTCCTCAAGCGGCGCCGGCTCGGTCAGCGGATGGAGGCGCGCAGCGGTCAGGTCGCCGACGGGCTGCTTGCCAATCTCGGCGTGCTCTTCGTACCGGCCGGTGTCGGCATCATCCAGCATCTCGATCTCGTCCGCGCTTTCGGACTGCCGATTCTGGCCGCGATCCTGCTCACCACAGTGGCGACCCTCGTCGTGACCGTCTGGGTCTTCCTTCTGGTCAAGAGGGCCGAGCAGCGCTGGAGGCGGAAATGATGGCAGCAGGTGATTCGGGACTCTGGGTCTATCTGGCAGCCACGCCGCTCTTCTGGCTGACGGCAACGCTGACCGCCTGGATCGCCGCGACCGCGATCGCCAGGCGCTGCAGCGGACATCCGCTCGTCAATCCCGTGCTGATCTCGGTGGTGCTGGTCGGGCTGGTGCTGGTCGGCGCCGGCATCGACTACGCGACCTATTTTCAAGGCGCGCAGTTCATCCATTTCCTGCTCGGGCCGGCCACGGTGGCGCTCGCCGTGCCACTCGTGCGTCAGGCGCGGCTGGTGGCGCAGAACCTGCTGCCGATGCTGGCCGCGCTTGCGGCAGGCAGCGTCACGGCGGTGCTCTCGGTGCTTGCCTGCGGCTGGGCCTTCGGCTTCCCACCGTCGGTGGTCATTTCCATGGCGCCGAAGTCCTCGACCGCCGGCGTCGCCATGGCGATTTCAGAGGGGCTCGGCGGCGATCCGGGGCTGACGGCGGTCTTCGTGATCTTCACCGGCATTACCGGGGCCGTGATCGTCACCGGCCTGATGAACCGCATGCGGATCACCGATTATGCCGCTCGCGGTTTTGCCGCCGGCCTCGCCTCGCACGGCATCGGCACCGCGCGCGCCTTCCAGGTGGATCCCGTCGCCGGTCTCTTCGCTGGCATCGCCATGGCCCTGAATGCCGTGGTGACCGCGCTCATCGTACCGCTGTTTCTCTAACGAAAAATGGGCGGGGACATCCTTCCCGCCCGCTGGTCTCGTGTCGCTTGGTTGCCGTCGCTCAGGCGAAAACGATCAGCAGGTCCTTGGCGTCGATCTGGTCGCCGGCCTTGACCAGAACTTCGGCGATCGTCGCATCCTTCTCGGCATGCAGCGCCGTCTCCATCTTCATCGCTTCGATGGAGAGCAGCACGTCGCCGGCCTTGACGCTCTGGCCTGCGGAGACCGCAACTGTCGAGACCACGCCCGGCATCGGCGCGCCGAGCTGGGTCGCAGCACCGGCCTCGGCCTTGCGGCGGGTGATGGTGGTGGCGGCACGGTTGCGATCCGGCACCTTGATCAGCCGCGGCTGGCCGTTCAGTTCGAAGAACACCTTGACCATGGCCTGGTCGTCCGGCTCGCTGCGGGCCTGGTGCTGGATGACCAGCGACTTGCCCTTCTCGATCTCCGGCATCAGCTCCTCGCCGGTCGCCAGGCCGTAGAAATAAGCAGGCGTCGGCAGCACCGAGACCGGGCCGTACATGTCGGAGGCCTGGGCGAAATCGGTGAAGACCTTCGGATACATGAGATAGGAGGCGAACTCATAATCCGAAACGGCACGACCGAGCTTGGTCTCGATCTCCTTGCGCTCGGAATCGAGATCGGCGTCGGGCAACAGCGATCCTGGACGCTCCGTATAGGCCGCCTCGCCCTTCAGCGCCTTCTTCTGCAGCGCCTCCGGCCATCCGCCCGGCGGCTGGCCGAGATCGCCCTTCAGCATGGAAACGACCGATTCGGGGAAGGAGACGTCCTTGGCCGGGTTCTCGACATCGGCGACCGAAAGATCCTGGCTCACCATCATCAGCGCCATATCGCCCACCACCTTGGAAGACGGGGTGACCTTGACGATATCGCCGAACATCTGGTTGGCATCGGCATAGGCTTGGGCGACCTTGTGCCACTTGGTCTCGAGCCCGAGCGAGCGCGCCTGTTCCTTCAAGTTCGTGAACTGGCCACCCGGCATCTCGTGCAGATAGACCTCCGAGGCCGGACCCTTCAGGTCGCTTTCGAAGGCCGCATATTGGTAGCGCACCGCTTCCCAGTAGAAGGAGATGCGGCGGATCCATTCCGGGTCGAGCCCCGGGTCGCGCTCCGAGCCGGCCAGCGCCTCGACGATCGAGCCGAGGCAGGGCTGCGAGGTGTTGCCGGACAGCGCATCCATGGCGGCATCGACCACATCGACGCCGGACTCGACCGCCGCCAGAACGGTGGCCGCGGCAATGCCGGAGGTGTCGTGCGTGTGGAAATGGATGGGCAGATCGGTCGCTTCCCGCAGCGCCTTGAAGAGCACGCGGGCCGCAGCCGGCTTCAGAAGCCCGGCCATGTCCTTGACCGCGATCATATGCGCGCCGGCGGCTTCCAGCTCGGCAGCCAGCGCGGTGTAGTATTTCAGGTCGTATTTCGGGCGCGCGGCATTGAGCAGATCGCCCGTGTAGCAGATCGCGGCTTCGCAGATCCGGTTCTCTTCGTTCACCGCATCCATGGAGACGCGCATGTTCTCGACCCAGTTCAGGCAGTCGAAGACGCGGAACACGTCGATGCCGCCCTGCGCGGCCTGGCGCACGAAATATTTGACGACGTTGTCAGGATAATTCTTGTAGCCAACGCCGTTGGCGCCGCGCAGCAGCATCTGCAGAAGCAGGTTCGGCGCGTCCTCGCGGATCCGGGCCAGACGGTCCCAGGGATCTTCGGTCAGGAAGCGCATGGAAACGTCGAAGGTGGCCCCGCCCCAGCATTCGAGCGAGAAGAGCTGCGGCAGTGCGCGGGCATAGGTGCCGGCGATGCGGGCGATGTCATAGGTCCGCATGCGGGTGGCGAGCAGCGACTGGTGGCCGTCGCGCATGGTGGTGTCGGTCATCAGCACGCGGCGTTCGCCACGCACCCATTCGGCGAATTTCTTCGGGCCGAGCTCGTCGAGCTTCTGCTTGGTGCCAGGTGTGATCGGCCCTTCGATAAAGGGAACGACCGGCTTGGCGATCTCGGCCGAGGGGCGCGGGCGGCCCTTGGCTTCCGGATGGCCGTTGACCGTCACGTCGGCGAGATAGGTGAGCAGCTTGGTCGCGCGGTCCTGGCGCTTGACCTGCTGGAAGAGTTCGGGCGTCGTGTCGATGAAGCGCGTCGTGTAGCTGTTGTCGCGGAACTTCGGATGGCGGATGATCGCTTCCAGGAAAGTAAGGTTGGTCGCCACGCCGCGGATGCGGAATTCGCGCAGCGCGCGCTCCATGCGGGTGATCGCCTCTTCCGGTGTCGGCGCCCAGGCCGTGACCTTGACCAGCAGCGGATCGTAATAGCGGGTGATCACCGCGCCCGGATAGGCCGTGCCGCCGTCCAGGCGGATGCCGAAACCGGCCGCCGAGCGATAGCCGGTGATGCGGCCATAATCGGGAATGAAGTTCTGGTCGGGATCTTCCGTCGTGATGCGGCATTGCATGGCATTGCCGTTCAGCCGGATCTCTTCCTGGCGCGGAACGCCGCTTTCCGGCGTGCCGATCGCATGGCCGTCAAGAATGTGGATCTGCGCCTTGACGATATCGATGCCGGTGACGACCTCGGTCACCGTATGCTCGACCTGGATGCGCGGGTTGACTTCGATGAAGTAGAATTTGCCCGTGTCCATATCCATCAGATATTCGACCGTGCCGGCGCCGATATAGTTGGTCGCCTTGGCGATGCTGGTCGAATAGCCGGCCAGTTCCTGGCGCTGGGCCTCGGTCAGATAGGGGGCTGGCGCGCGTTCGACGACCTTCTGGTTGCGGCGCTGGACCGAACAGTCGCGCTCGAACAGATGCACGACATTGCCATGGGTGTCGCCCAGGATCTGGCTTTCGACGTGGCGGGCGCGTTCCACCAGCTTTTCGAGATAGACCTCGTCCTTGCCGAAGGCAGCCATTGCCTCGCGCTTGGCTTCCGTCACCTCGCGCAGCAGGTCCTTCGGATCGCGGATGGCGCGCATGCCGCGCCCACCGCCGCCCCAGGAGGCCTTGAGCATGACCGGATAGCCGATTTCATCGGCGAGCCGGCGGATTTCCTCCGGATCGTCGGGGAGGGGATCGGTGGCCGGAACCACGGGAACGCCAATTTCGATGGCGAGATTGCGCGCTGCCACCTTGTTGCCGAGCCGGCGCATCGTGTCGCCCGTCGGGCCGATGAAGATGATGCCGGCTTCCTTGCAGGCATCCACGAATTCCGGGCTTTCCGAAAGAAGGCCATAGCCCGGATGAATGGCGTCGGCGCCCGACAGCTTGGCGACGCGGAGGATTTCCTCGATCGAGAGATAGCTTTCGATCGGCCCGAGATCGCGCGAAAGATGCGGGCCGCGGCCGATCTGGTAGCTCTCGTCGGCCTTGAAGCGGTGCAGCGCCAGCTTGTCTTCCTCTGCCCAGACGGCGACGGTCTTGAGACCGAGCTCGTCGGCGGCACGGAACACACGGATTGCGATCTCGGAGCGATTCGCAACAAGGATTTTCTGAATGGGCAAGGAACGCTCCTCCTGGAACTCGACCGGCAGATGCTGCAGCGCGACAAAGAGTTTTAGCGACTCATTTTCACCCTTGGCAATAGGCATCTGCGTTTGCCAAAGGTCGCTTATGGGTTTCCGCCATGTCTGGCTTGGACTGTCAGGTCTTCCCGTTTGGTGGTCGGCAGTCTTCACCGCGCAACGCCGAGAAACGTAAAAGACAGAATCGCTTGCCGCGTCGCAGCATGAAGGGCGCGTTCAGGGGCCATTCATGTTGCGGGTGCGATAGTCCGCCCCGTAGTCATGAAACCATGCTGCGCTTGACCCTTTGAAAGAGGGTGGGACGCAGCCGACGCTCCGGGCCGCTCTGGCCGGAGACCGGCAGCACTCGGCCTTACGGTCGAGCACAGCGGGGGCCATGACGGGACATGGGGCACCAGCCTCGATCCGGTGGCAAGCGCGAAGCGGCGCGGCTTTCCGGGCCGGCCGGGAACCCACCGTCCGATTGCAGGTTCCATGCCCCGCCCGGGGCGAATGGTCGGTCCGGGTGCGGCAAGGCAGGTTCCCACGAGGGGATAAGACAGTGTCACTGTTCCAGATCTATGCGAGAGCCCTGAGTTATCTCGCCGTTCACAAGATGCGGGTCTCCGCGATCGTGATCGCCAACATCATCCTGGCGGCTATCACCATCGCCGAGCCGATCCTGTTCGGCCGGATCATCAACGCGATCTCGACCCAGACCTCCGTTACCTCCGACCTGATCCTCTGGGCGACGCTCGCTCTGTTCAACACCGTGGCCTTCGTTCTGGTCGCCCGCGAGGCGGACCGGTTGGCGCATACGCGTCGGTCGACCCTGATCACCGAAGCCTTCGGCCGCATCATCTCCATGCCGCTTTCCTGGCACAGCCAGCGCGGGACCTCCAACGCGCTGCACACCCTGCTGCGCGCTTGCGAAACGCTGTTCGGCCTCTGGCTCGAATTCATGCGCGAACATCTTTCGACCGCCGTGGCGCTGATGCTGCTGGTGCCGACCGCCTTTGCGATGGACTATCGCCTGTCGCTGGTTCTCGTCGTCCTCGGCACGCTCTATGTCGTCATCGGCAAGGTCGTCATGGCAAAGACCAAGGACGGCCAAGCCGCCGTCGAGGGTCATTATCACACCGTCTTCGGCCATGTGTCGGATGCCATCAGCAACGTGTCGGTCGTGCACAGCTACAACCGCATCGAGGCGGAAACCCGTGAGCTCAAGGCCTATACGCAGCGCCTGATGTCGGCCCAGCTGCCGGTGCTCGACTGGTGGGCTCTGGCCAGCGGCCTGAACCGCATCGCCTCCGCCCTGTCGATGATGACCATCCTCGTCATCGGTGCCCTGCTCGTTCAGCGCGGCGAACTGGGTGTCGGCGAAGTCGTGGCCTTCATCGGCTTTGCAAACCTCCTGATCGGCCGTCTCGACCAGATGAAGAACTTCGTCAACCAGATCTTCGAAGCCCGTGCCAAGCTGGAAGACTTCTTCCGCCTGGAGGACAGCGTCAAGGACCGCGAAGAGCCGGCCGATACTGCCGCTCTGGACCAGGTGGCCGGTGATGTCGAATTCCGCGACCTCACCTACCATTTCCCCGGCACCACGGATGGCCTGCATGGCATCAACTTCAAGGTCAAGGCCGGCCAGACGATCGCGATCGTCGGTCCGACCGGCTCCGGCAAGACCACGCTGATCAACATGCTGCAGCGTGTCCACGAGCCGACCGCCGGCCAGGTGCTGATCGATGGCGTCGATGTCTCCACCGTGACCCGCAAGTCGCTGCGCAGCTCGATCGCCACCGTCTTCCAGGATGCCGGCCTGCTCAACCGGTCGATCGCGGACAATATCCGCCTCGGCCGGGAGGATGCCACGCTGGACGACGTCAAGCAGGCTGCCGAAGCGGCTGCCGCCTCCGGCTTCATCGAAAGCCGCGACACGGGCTACGACACCCGCGTCGGCGAACGCGGCAACCGCCTCTCCGGCGGCGAGCGCCAGCGTATCGCCATCGCCCGGGCGATCCTGAAGAATGCCCCGATCCTCGTGCTCGACGAAGCCACCTCGGCGCTCGATGTCGAGACCGAGAACCGGGTGAAGGATGCGATCGACAATCTGCGCAAGGATCGCACCACCTTCATCATCGCCCACCGCCTGTCGACGGTGCGCGAGGCGGATATGGTGGTCTTCATGGACCACGGCCGCATCGTGGAAATGGGCGGGTTCGACGAACTCAGCCAGTCCAACGGCCGCTTCGCCGCCCTTCTGCGCGCATCGGGCATCTTGACGGACGAAGACGTCCGCCGCGCCCACGCCGCAGCGGCCTAAGTCAACGGCATCGGATCAAGACCGAAAGCCTCGCCTGATGGCGGGGCTTTTTGCCGACAGGACTGACGACCTCTCCTCATCGACTGCGCCATGAGGGAGTGGCGATCCGGCGCGACAGAGCACGATCAGCGTCGCTCTCTCTGTTCCAAACAATACAAGTTTTGATCCCAGGCGTGTTCGCGCGAAGGCGGGATATCACCCGTGACATGCTGGAAGAGCGTTCGCGCAGAGGATCACGCTGCCCGACAGCCCCTCCCCAATCTCACCCCCGCATGGCGGTCACCTCGATCTCGATCGTCATTTCCTAACGGATCAGGGTACGGACGATCATCGTGGCGGGGCGGATCTTGCCGAAGGCGCGGCCGGGGAAGACGCCTATTCGTCGAGCGGCAGCAGGTAGAAGAACACCGGTCCCGGCTTCGGGTCACCGCCGTCCAGGCAGATGAACCGCATCGCGCTCGTGCCTGCGCCCGTATCGACGCTCGCCCGACCGTGATAGACGGTCGGGATCGCGAGTTTGCCCACCTTGCCCTCGTAGCGATCGATGGCGAGGTGGTCCGGGTTGCGGTCGATGCGGATCGTTCCGGTCTGGCCGGAGGCCGCGAGATCCTTCACGCCCAGCGCCTCGCAGCGATCAAGCGTCCGATCGCTGGCAAGGGCCGAGGCTGGGAGCGAAAGCGCCAGGATGGCGGCAAGCGCGGCGAGGTTCGTCAGTCCAATGCGCATGGTCAGTCCCCTCATCAGGGTGAAGGAAAGCGCGTCGCGGCTCGTCTTTCAGCCGCGCATCAGGCCCAGGGACGGGTTTCGGCGATCTTCTGCTCGAAGCTCGTGATCGACGGAGCCTTCTCCATCGTCAGGCCGATATCGTCGAGGCCGTTCAGCATGCAATGGCGCTTGAAGGCGTCGATCTCGAAGGAGATCTTGCCGCCGTCCGGACCGGTGATTTCCTGGGCTTCCAGATCGACCGTCAGGACCGCGTTCGCGCCGCGGCTGGCGTCATCCATCAGCTTGTCCAGGTTTTCCGGGCTGACGACAACCGGCAGAATGCCGTTCTTGAAGCAGTTGTTGTAGAAGATGTCGGCAAAGGAAGTGGAGATCACGCAGCGAATGCCGAAGTCGAGCAGCGCCCAGGGCGCGTGTTCGCGCGAGGAGCCGCAGCCGAAATTGTCGCCCGCCACCAGGATCTTGGCGTTCTGATAGGCCGGCTTGTTCAGCACGAAGCTTTCGTTCGGCGTACCGTCCTCGTTGTAGCGCGCTTCGGCGAAAAGGCCGGTGCCGAGCCCGGTGCGCTTGATCGTCTTCAGGTAATCCTTCGGAATGATCATGTCCGTGTCGATATTGACGACGGGGAGCGGCGCGGCAACGCCGGTGAGCTTGACGAACTTATCCATGAAACCGGACTTTCGATTGCGACTGGGACGGAGATTTCGTCAGGCGCTTTACTGCAAAACCGGCCGCAATTGAAGGAAAATCGACGGCTCATGCGGAGCGACCGGCTCCCTGCACCTTTCCATGCCCCTGCGCTGGCATAGGTAAGCTCACGCGCGCAGACGAGACCGAGCCGCGGTGTCGTTTGACACGCTGACGCATGGAGGACTTTGCTCATGGGCATTTTCGACAAGATCAAGGACGCGATTTTCGGCCATCATGCCGGTGGTGCTGCGCACGAGGCCGGCATGGCGCCGAAGCCCGGTGCACAGGCAGGGGCGCCCGCCCCTGTGGATCCGATGAAGACCGGGTCGACCGCCTCGACGGCGCCCGCCGCCAATCCTGCGCCGAGCGCGACGCCCGTGCCAAGCCAGACCAGCACGCCCACCTCCACCTCGGCACCGGCAAGCCCTGCGCCGACGAGTTCGGCCGGTGCCGGCGCACCGTCCGGCGGCGCGGCGACCCACGGCCCGGTCGATGTGTCCGCCATCCTCGACAAGGCGGTCAAGGACAAGGGCCAGAAGCTCGACTGGCGCCACTCGATCGTCGACCTGATGAAGGCGCTTGGCATGGAAGCCAGCCTGTCCGAGCGCAAGGAGCTCGCCCAGGAACTTCACTATGACGGCGACATGAATGATTCCGGCAAGATGAACATGTTCCTGCACAAGGCGCTCTTGAAGCGGCTTTCGGAAAATGGCGGCACGGTGCCGGCTGATCTGCTCGACTGAGTGCGGCGGGGATTGGCCTTCTCTCAAGGCGGCCAAGGCCCTTCCTTCCGCCCCTGCTTCGGCTCATCACCGCGCGGTCTTCAAGGGTCGCGTGGTGGAGTCACGGCACATGGAGCTCACAAAGGCCGGGAAATCCCGGCCTTTGTCGTTAAAAGTGCGGCGGAAGGCGTTCAGTCCTCGCTCTCGACCGTCTCGATCGCGTCACGGCCGACGGCGCTGATGATGGAGCGCTTGCCGACATGGTTGGCCGCACCGACCAAGCCTTCCTGCTCCATCCGCTCGACAAGCGAGGCGGCGCGGTTGTAGCCGATCTGCAGGCGGCGCTGGATGTAGGAGGTCGAGCACTTCTTGTCGCGCAGCACCACCTTGACGGCCTTCTCATACAGGTCCTGGGCATCGTCTTCGCCCATCGAGGTCTTGTCGAAGACGGCGGCATCCTCTTCGGCCGCGTCGTCCACCTCGTCCGCATCCTCGGTGACGGTGCCGAGATATTCCGGACGGCCCTGGGCTTTGAGATGCGTGACGACCTTTTCCACCTCCTCGTCGGAGACGAAGGGGCCATGGACGCGGGCGATGCGGCCGCCGCCGATCATGTGCAGCATGTCGCCCTGACCGAGCAGGTGTTCGGCCCCCTGCTCGCCGAGGATCGTGCGGCTGTCGATCTTGGACGTGACCTGGAAGGAGATGCGGGTCGGGAAGTTCGCCTTGATCGTGCCGGTGATGACGTCGACCGAAGGGCGCTGGGTGGCCATGATCAGGTGGATGCCGGCCGCCCGCGCCATCTGTGCCAGGCGCTGGATCGCCCCTTCGATCTCCTTGCCCGCCACCATCATCAGGTCGGCCATCTCGTCGACGATGATGACGATATAGGGCATGGGCGCGAGATCGAGCGCCTGCTCCTCATAGACCGGCTCGCCGGTCGAGCGGTCGAAGCCGGTCTGCACATTGGCATAGACCGTCTCGCCCTTCGCCCGTGCAGTGGCCGCCCGGCTGTTATAGCCGTCGATGTTGCGCACGCCGAGGCGCGACATCTTGCGATAGCGCTCCTCCATTTCGCGCACGGCCCATTTCAGCGCCATGACCGCCTTCTTCGGGTCGGTGACGACCGGGGTCAGGAGATGCGGGATGCCGTCGTAGATCGACAGCTCCAGCATCTTCGGATCGACCATGATAAGCCGGCACTCTTCCGGCTTCAGCCGGTAGAGCAGCGACAGGATCATCGTGTTGATCGCGACCGATTTGCCGGAGCCCGTGGTGCCGGCCACCAAGAGATGCGGCATCTTGGCGAGCTCGGCCACGACAGGCTCGCCGCCGATCGTCTTGCCGAGGCAGAGCGGCAACTTGAACTTCGTTTCCTCATAGCTGATCGATTCGATCATCTCGCGGAAATAGACCGTCTCGCGCACCGGGTTCGGCAGTTCGATGCCGATGACATTGCGGCCGGGAACGACCGCGACGCGGGCCGAGAGCGCCGACATGGAGCGGGCGATATCATCGGAAAGACCGATGACGCGCGAGGATTTCACGCCGGGCGCCGGCTCGAATTCATAAAGTGTCACGACCGGACCCGGGCGCACGTCGATGATTTCGCCGCGCACGCCGAAATCCTCGAGCACGCTTTCGAGAAGCCCGGCGCTTTGCTCCAGGGCCTCCTGCGACATGGAGGTGGTTTCCTGGATCGGCGGGTCCTGCAGGAGATCGACCGGCGGCATCTCGTAGCCTTCGATCTCGCCGATCTCTGCCAGTTCGATCGCCTTGGCGGCAGCCGTCAGCTGGGCATTGGGCGTCAGGCGGCTGGCTACGACCTGGGCAGCGCGGATCCGCGGCTTGGGTGGCGGAGCGAGCACGGGCTCGGGCACCGTCTCGAGGATCGGCTCAGGTGAAGCATCGACAGGTATATCCAATTGGGTCGGCTCGCTTGCCTCTGCCTGGGTGCATTCGACGGTGGTCTCGGCCGGCGCGCTCAAGGCTGCCCGGATCGGGCCGACGCTCACTTCCCGATAAAGCGCGGTGACCGAATCCGGCAGAACACGGAATTCTAGCTCATGTGCCGCGTGCGAGGCCGGAGCCGGCGGGGCCGGCAGGATGATCGGTGCCACGACCGGCTCCGTTTCATCGACGCTCGGAGCGACCACCGAGAGACGGTGAATGACGGGCGGGAGCGCCGGGGCCGCGCGCGGCGCTTCGTCCAGGCCCGGATCCTCCTCATGGGTGGCGAGCAGGGTTTCGAAGAACAAGGCGTCGTTAAGAACGGTCGAGAAGGCAAGGGGCATGGGCAGTGTCGGTCTATCCTGCGGCGAAACCGCATGCGAGGTCTGAAGAAAATCCGCGGCCGGTCCGGCCACGGGCGAAACCGGGACAGGCCCGGTCGGCTGCGGGGCAGCCGGCATCGAAGCGGCGGCTGCCTCTGCTACTGGCTCGGGCGCGCGGAGCGCGTCGTAGGGAGGCGGCCCAGCGACCGGCGGGGCAGCGACCGGCGGGGCCAGGCTGTGCGTTTCAGAAAATTCGCGGCGCAGGCGCAGCGCCAGGGCGAGCGCGCCGCGCGCCGCTTCATATTCGGATTCGATGCGCTCGGGCTGCGCCGGCTCGTCCGTCAGCGGCAGGGCCTCATGTTCGATGACGGTGGGCTCTGCAGCTTGCGGCGGTTCCACCAGCTGCACCACAGGCTGGGGCGGGGCAGGGTTGACCTCCACCATCTCGTGCTCGACGGCTTTCGGGCGGGTGCGGCGCGGAAAGGCGCTTTCCGGCGTGCGGGTGAACCGCACATTGGGACCGATGACGAAATTGCTCTGCCAGATCGGCGCCACCATGCGCCCTTCGATCTCGCCGGCTGCCATCTCGTCGGCATTCTGCGCGCCGGTCTGGTGGCCGGGCGGCTGTAGCGTTTCGGGGGTGCCATAGATGCGCTTGCGAGGCTCCGCGCGCGGCGGGGAGAGCTCTGCCGCCGGATCGCTCGTGGTGTCGAAACCATGGGGGTGATTCGTTCGGGATAGACGCATGGGGAACCCTGGTACTGGAGACAAAGCGGGACGAAAGCCCCATCCCTTCAATAGAAAATAAAGGTTAACCGCCCCTTTCCGCGCTGGGGAAGGGAAGGCTCCGCCGGACCATGGATGACGAGCTAAAGTGATGCAGGAAAACGCATTTTAGCCTGCTCTAGGGCTTTTGAAAAAGTGGGAGGGTTGCGGAACTGGCCGGAGGGTGTCACGTTTGGTGGACCGGCGGAGAGTGTATGGCGCAGCCGCCGGCGAACCTGAAACCGAAGTTGAAAGGACACGCAGATGAACAATCTCCTGCCCGAACTTCATGAGGGCCATGCCCCGATCGCCCTGCACCAGCTCTTCCGCGATTCGCTCGATCTCTATGACGATTGGGACGGGGCGAGCGAGGCACCGGCGATCTACCATGAGGGTTCCCTGATCCCGATCGCCATGGTGTTCGGTCACATGCGCGGCTGCACGGATATTCTTCCGCAAAGCCAGAAGGCGCTGGTGACCGTGCAGCTGACCAAACCGTGGTCCAGCGAAGGACCGACGGACGATATGACCGTTTCGACAGCCGCCCGCATCATGAGTCTCGCCATGCGCAAGCGTCTGGCCCGCTCCGGCCGCAGCGAGATGAATGCCTTTCTCCGCAAGATGGAGCGTCGTCAGTCCCACCGCGTCACGCGGGACGCCTGACGGCTCGGGGGCCGACACGCGCGGCCCCCGCATTGCGACTGAACCTGTGCCGAAACAGGGCTTGGAAGTGACAAGGTTTGACCTTCGTTAACGAAGTGTGAAAACGGCTTGAAGCTTTTGTGACCTCGTGGTCTAATTTCTCCCAGAGGACGAATACCGCATACTTGTAGCAGTCGTGAGGGCCGGTCGTCGGGGACCGGTGTCTGGTCAACGATCCGGCCGTGAGGCAGGGAGGCAGGATATGTCGGTTCACGATCTAACGGCGTCCGCGCGCGGCCGCCAGAATGCGCCGCTCCAGATTGCGGTCGTCGGCCGCGGCTTTTCCGGGCTGATGAGCGCCATCGCGCTCCTGAACACGCTTGGACGCCCGTTCGAGCTCAGCCTGTTCGACCCGTCACCGGCGATCAGCGGCGGCCAGGCGCTGGCCGGCGCACGCTCCACCGAGATCTTGAACAGCCGCGCCCGCGATCTCTCGGTCTGCGACGGCGAGCCTAAGGATTTCACCCGCTGGCTGCAGGCCAATGGTCCGTTTCGCGATGCCGTCTCGGCGGCCATTCCGGGTTTCGGGCAGATCTTCGTGCCCAAGGCCATCTTTAGCGATTACGTTTATCAACGCTTCTCCGAGGCGCTGGCAAAGCGGCGCGATGTCAGCGTGCGCATGGCCGACGACGTCGCCATCGGTCTTGCCCGCGAGGAAGACGGCCGGTTCCGTTTGTCCTTCGAAGACGGCAAGGCGCTCAGCTGCGACGATGTCATTCTGGCCACCGGCTACGGGCTGAAGGCGCAGACGGTGGAGATCGCCCGGGCGCTTGCCGCCGACATGCAGGCTGCGCAGTCGGACGAGACTCATGTCGTGGTGCTCGGCAGCGGGCTCCGCGCCGTCGATCAGGTGATGCAGCTGCGCGATGCGGGGTTCGCCGGGCGGATTTCCATTCTGTCGCGACGCGGTTTCCTGCCGCAACCGCATACGCGGCTTGCCGCCGACTCGGTCTTCCCCACCCAGCCCATGCCGTCCAAGCTGCGCCACATCCTGCGCTTCGTGCGCGAGGCCTGCCAGGAGGCGGAGGAGAACGGCTGGAGCTGGCAGGCGGCCATGAACGGCCTGCGCAAGCGCGCGCGGTCGCTCTGGTCCTCCCTGCCGCCGAGCGAGAAACGCCAGTTCAACCGGCATCTGCGCTCGTTATACGATGCGCACCGAAACCGGCTGCCCGCCGATGTCCACGCCCGGCTGGAGCGTGAACTGGCCGGCGGCCAGACCGTGCTGCGTCGCGGAACCGCCCTTGGCCTTGCGCAGGGCGGGCTTACCGTCCGGTGGGCGGGCGAACAGGGCGAAAGCCATTTTGCCGCCGATCGTGTCATCGATTCGCGCTGCCTGGCCGCCGATCTCGATGTGCCGGTGGTGGCCGCCGCGTTGCAGGACGGGCTTGCAGTTGCCGACGAGCTGATGCTCGGCCTCTCCGTCAATCCGACCGGGGAGCTGCTCGATGCCCGAGGGCGTCCGCTCGGCCTGTTCGCCATCGGCCCGCTCGGCCTCGGCTCGCTGCCGGATATCGATCTCGTGCCGGAAATCGTCACCCAGACCTATGCTGCGGCTGCGCTCATCGACCAGCGCTCACGCCCCCAGCTGCAGGCGGTCTGAGAGCGTCGCTTCCCGCCACGCCATCATTCCGCTGTCGTGCGAACAGCCGATCACGTCCGGCGCGTCCGCGTTGACAAGAGCATGCCCGGATTCAACAGTGTCGGCGGTTGGCAGGCATTGAGGGCTGCGGCGCAGAGATGCCGGTTGGGGGGAATTCGATCATGCGCGGTTTGATCAGGATAACGGCTGTCCTCGTGGCTTTGCTGGGGGCGGGAGGCGCCTTTGGCGCCGGCAAGGCGGTGGTGACGACGGCGGACAGCGACTATTTCGGCTTCGATCTGCGCACGGAGCAGGATCTTTCGCTCGCCGAGTGCAAGTCGGTCTGCCTTGCCGATCGCGCCTGCCGCGCCTTCACCTACAATCCCAAGGTCAAATGGTGCTTTCTGAAATCGGATTTCAGCACGCTGAACGCCTTTCCGGGCGCGATTGCCGGCAGGGTGGTGGATCAGGCGGCGGGGGGGCCGGACATCGGCGCCGCCCTGCCGCTCGACTTCATGCCCGGCGATCTCGTCACCGATGCGCGCAAGGCCAAAGCCAGCGTCGCGTTGCAGGAGGATCAGTCCGGTCTCGGCCGGACGGCGCTGCTCGCTGAGGCGCGGTCAGCGCGCGATGCCGGCGATATTCCTGCGGCCACCCGCGCCATGATGGGGGCCATCGCCATCGATCCCGCCGACAGTGCCGCCTGGGCCGAGGCTTCCGAGATCGCCAACCGCGTGACCGACAACAGCACGCTCGCCCGCGAATCGGCGCTTGCCGCCTACAATGCCTATGAGACCTCGCGCACCGCCGCCGCCCGCGCCCGCGCCTTGACGGCACTGGCCGATGCACTGAGCCATATGGAGAGCTTTCGCCCGGCGCTCTCGGCCTTCAAGGCAAGCCTGGCGCTCGTCGAAAACCCGGAGACACGCAGCCGCTATGCGGATCTGCGCAACCGCCAGGGTTTTCGCGTGCTCGAACACAGCATCGATGCCGAGGCGGCGAGCCCGCGCATCTGCGTCCAGTTCTCCGAGGATCTGCAGAAAGGCGTCGATTACGCACCTTTCTTGCAACTGAACGGGGCCGCTCCCAAGGCGCTGGAGGCCAAGGACCGGCAGATCTGCGTAGAGGATCTCGCCCATGGCGAGCGCTATGCGCTGACGCTCCGTCCCGGCTTGCCGTCCGCCGTCGACGAACCGCTGGAAGCGGCGGTCGATCTCGACCTTTTCGTGCCGGATCGGCCGGCGATGGTCCGTTTCACCGGCAACAGCTTCGTCCTGCCGATGACTGCTCGTCGCGGCATTCCGCTGGTCTCGGTCAATCTGGAACGGGCCAAGCTGAAGCTCTATCGGATCGGCGATCGGTCGATTGCGCCCCTGCTCACCGCCTCGCAGTTCCTGAGCCAGATCGATGGCTACAGTGCCACCCGTATTCAGGACGAACAGGGAGAGCTCGTCTGGGAAGGCACGATCGACACCGGCTCCGAATTGAACAAGGAGGTGGTGACCAGCTTCCCTGTCGATGAGGTCCTGCCCACGCGCAAGCCCGGGATCTATGTTCTCACCGCCATTCCTGACTCCGGGGTCACCAATGAATGGGACAGCCAGGCGACCCAGTGGTTCCTCGTCTCGGACATCGGTCTGTCGACCTTTGCCGGAACCGACGGCCTGACGGTCTTTGCCCGCTCGCTCACCACCGCCAAGCCGGAAGCCGGGCTGACTTTGGAGCTTGTGGCCAAGAACAACGAGGTGCTCGGCACGGCGCAGACCGATGAAGAGGGCCGCGCCACCTTCACCGCCGGCCTGCTGCGCGGCGGCAATGCGGCCGTGCCGGCCGTGCTGACCGCGCGCAAGGGCGACGGCACCAGCGACTATGTGTTTCTCGACATGACGCAGGCCGGCTTCGACCTTTCCGACCGCGGGGTGACCGGCCGCCCGGCGCCGGGGGCGGTGGATGTGCTGAGCTGGACCGAGCGCGGCATCTACCGGGCCGGCGAAACGGTGCATCTGGCGGCGCTTGCGCGGGACAGCGAGGCCAAGGCGGTCGCCGGCCTGCCGCTCACCTTCGTCTTCCTGCGCCCGGACGGCGCGGAGGAGCGGCGGATCGTGCAGACGGAGGCCAAGCTCGGGGGCTATGCGGTCGATCTGACGCTGCAGCCCAATGCCATGCGCGGTACCTGGACGGTGCAGACCTTCGCCGATCCCAAGGGTACGCCGATCAGCGAGAAGAGCTTCCAGGTCGACGATTTCGTGCCCGACCGCATCGCCTTCGATCTGAAGACCGAGGCGACGGCGATCAGCGAGGGCACGCCGGCGTCCTTCACCGTCGATGGCCGCTTCCTCTATGGCGCGCCGGCGGCGGGGCTGGAACTGGAAGGCGATGTGGCCCTGAAGCCGGTGCGCGAAAGCCCGGCCTATCCGGGCTTCGTCTTCGGCCTGGCGGATGAGGAGGAGACGGAAGACAGCCGCACGACGCTGGATACGCTGGTGCCGCTGGATGCCGAGGGCAAGGCGCAGTTCGAGGTCGATCTCGGCGAAGGGCCGGCCACCACCAAGCTTCTCGAGGCGACCGTCGCAATCCGCATGCAGGAGCCCGGCGGCCGAGCGGTGGAACGCAGTGTAACGCTGCCGGTAACGCCGCAGAGCGACATGATCGGCATCAAGACCGAATTCACTTCGCCGCTTCCCACCGACACCACGGCCCGCTTCACTGTCATCACGGTGGGGCCGGACGGAGCGCGCAAGCCGGCGACCGGGCTGACCTGGAAGCTGCTGCGCCTGGAGCGGAACTACCAGTGGTACCGCGATGGAACGGCCTGGCGCTATGAACCGGTCCTTTCCACCAAACTGATCGAGAGCGGCACGACCGATGTCGGACCGGAGGGCGCGACGCTGTCCGCCCCGGTGTCCTGGGGACGCTACCGCCTGGAGGTCGCTTCCGCGGAAGAGGGCGGGCCTGTCTCCAGCGCCGAGTTCGAAGCGGGATTCTATGTCGAGGCCACCTCGACCGAGACGCCGGACGCGCTCGATATCGCGCTTGACAAGGATCGTTATGCAGTGGGCGAGACGGCCAAGCTCAAGATCGCGCCGCGCTTTGCCGGCGAGGTTCTCGTGACGGTCGGGTCGGAAAAGCTTGTCAGCGTCTCCACTGCCTCCATCGCCGCAGCGGGCGGGGAGATCGCGCTGCCGGTCACCGAGGCCTTCGGCCCCGGTGCCTATGTCACCGCCACGCTCTATCGGCCCGGAGAAGCGCAGGAAAGCCGCATGCCGATGCGGGCGATCGGCGTGAAATGGCTCTCGGTCGATCCGGCCGAGCGCCGGCTTTCCGTGTCGCTCGCTCTTCCTGAAAAGACCCTGCCGCGCCAGACCCTCACCATTCCGGTGGCGGTTGCGGGTGCGGACGTCGGCGAGGATGCCTATGTGACGGTCGCCGCCGTCGATGTCGGCATTCTGAACCTCACCCGCTACGAAGCGCCCGATCCAGCCGGCTGGTATTTCGGCCAGCGGCGCCTTGGGCTCGATATTCGCGATCTCTATGGCCGCCTGATCGACGGCTCGCTCGGCGCGACAGGCCGGCTGCGCACCGGTGGCGATGGCGGATCGATGGCGCTGCAGGGCAGTCCGCCGACCGAAAAGCTTGTCGCCTTCTTCTCCGGCCCGGTGAAGCTCGACGCGCAGGGCCGCGCCACGATCGGTTTCGATCTGCCCCAGTTCAACGGCACCGCGCGCATCATGGCGGTGGCCTGGAGCGCCAAGGGCGTCGGCCAGGCGAGCGGCGATGTCGTCATCCGCGATCCTCTGGTGGTGACTGCCAGCGCACCGAAGGTGATGGCGCCCGGCGATACGGCGGAGCTTCGCCTCGATGTCGCCAACACCGATGCGCCGGCGGGCAGGGTCTCGCTTGCGGTGGAGACGGATGGAAGCCTCTCGGTCGATACCAGCCGTCTCGCCGAAGGCTTCGATCTGCCGGCGGAGGGGCGGGCGGACGTGACCCTGCCGCTCTCGGCCGTCAAGCCGGGCGCCGGGGCCGTGACGATCCGGCTCGTCAGCGCAACGGGCGAAAGCTTCGAACAGGCCGTGCTCGTGCCCGTTCGTCCAGCCGCCCTGCCGGTCACCACCCGAAACCCGATCACGCTTGCCCCCGGCGCCAGCCTGCGGGTGGACGAGGGTCTGCTGGCCGAAAGCCTGCTTCCCGGCGCGTCCGTCAGCCTCAGCGTCGCACGCAGCCAGGGCTTCGACGTGCCGGCGCTGCTGATGACGCTCGACCGCTACCCCTATGGCTGCGCGGAACAGACCACCAGCCGCGCCCTGCCGCTGCTTTACCTCAGCGAACTGTCCAAACAGTCGGGCCTCGCCGATGATCCCGACGTGGCGGGCCGAATCGACGATGCGATCCGGCGCGTTCTCTCCTATCAGGCGAGTTCGGGCAGTTTCGGCCTCTGGGCGCCGGATGTCGGCGATCTCTGGCTCGATGCCTATGTGACCGACTTCCTGACGCGTGCGCGCGAAAAGGGCTACGACGTGCCCGAACGCGCCATGGTCCAGGCGCTGGACAATTTGCAGAACGCGCTGTCCTACGACGTCAATGTCGCCGAGCAGGGCAACCAGATCGCCTATGCGCTCTATGTGCTGGCCCGCAACCGCAAGGCCGCGATCAGCGATCTTCGCTATTTTGCCGACACGAAGCGCAACGAGCTGCCGACGCCCTTGGCCAAGGGGCATCTGGCGGCCGCGCTGGCGCTCTATGGCGATGCCAACCGCTCGGAAAGCCTGTTTGCCGAGGCGCTCGCGGCCTCCAAGGCCAAGACCGTCGGGCTGGCACGCTCGGATTACGGCACGCCGCTTCGCGACGATGCGGCGCTTCTGACGCTGGCGGGCGAAAGCCGGCCGGTGCCGAGCGTGGTGCCGGCGCTCGCCGAGCGCGTCTCCAAGCAATGGGATTCCAGCGGCTCCACCTCGACGCAGGAACAGGTCTGGACCCTGCTTGCAGCCCGTGCCCTGGCCAAAGGCGATGACGGGCTGGCGATCGATGTCGATGGCGTGCGCCAGTCCGGTGCCTATGCCGCCCGTCTGACCGGCGATCGGTTGATCGCTGCGCCGGTCACCATCGCCAATCGCGGGACCGCGCCGATTACAGCAACGGTGACGACAGTGGCGGCACCCGCCTATCCGCTGCCGGCCGGCGGCAACGGCTTCGAGATCGAGCGCACCTATTATACGCTCGATGGCCAGCCGGCCAATATCAGCCAGGCGCAGCAGAACGAACGCTATGTCGTCGTCCTCGTCATGCGCGATCTCAACGACTGGCCTGCACGCATCTTGGTGACCGATCTTCTGCCCGGCGGTTTCGAGATCGACAATCCGAGCCTGGTCGACAGCGCCGAGCTGAGCAACTTCGAATGGCTGGGGGAAACCAGCGTTGCGCATTCGGAATTCCGCAGCGACCGTTTCGTCGCCGCCTTCAACCATGCGCAGGGCGAGGACGGGTTGTTGACGGTCGCCTATGTGGTGCGCGCGGTGACGCCGGGTGTCTTTGAACACCCGGCTGCCCAGGTCGAGGATATGTATCGCCCGCAATTTTCTGCCCGGACGGCGAGCGGCCGCATGGAGGTGAGGGCCATTCCGTGAGGCCGTGGTTCTCGAGGTTCCGCGCGGCGTGGCGGCGATGGCCTGTTCGGCTGGCGGCGGCTGTCGTGGCCGTCGGCCTTGTCGCGGTCGGCGCAGTCGTCGGGCTGGAGGCTGCCGATCGCGCCTTCCCGCCGCCGCTTGCCGAAGCGGGGATGGTTTCAGCCGAGGTTCAGGATCGTGACGGACGTTTGCTGCGTGCCTTCGCAACGCCGGATGGGCTGTGGCGGCTAAGGACGCAGGCGCGCGATGTCGATCCGCGCTTCGTTTCAATGCTTCTCGCCTATGAGGATCAGAGATTCTACCACCATTCCGGAGTCGACCCCCGCGCGCTTCTTCGTGCCGCCTTTCAGGCGCTCACCCATGGCCGCATCCTCTCCGGCGGGTCCACCCTGTCCATGCAGGTGGCACGGCTGATCGAACCACGCGAGGCGCGCTCCTTGGGCGCCAAGCTGCGCCAGGTGCTGCGCGCCCTGCAGATCGAGCGGCGGCTTTCCAAGGCCGAGATTCTCGACCTTTACCTGACTCACGCCCCCTATGGCGGCAATCTCGAAGGCGTGCGGTCGGCAAGCCTGGCCTATTTCGGCAAGGAGCCGCGCCGACTTTCGCTCGGCGAGGCGGCGCTTCTGGTCGCCCTGCCGCAATTGCCCGAACGCCGCCGGCCGGACCGGAATGCCAAACTGGCCGAAGCGGCGCGCCAGCGCGTGCTCGACCGCGCGGCTGTGGCGGCCGTCATCGGCGCCGGCGAAGCGGAGCGCGCAGCGCTTGCGCCGGTGCCCGCAACACGTCAGGCCCTGCCGACACTCGCCGCGCATCTGGCCGAGGCCGCGCGCCGCCGGGCGCCTGCGGTCATGGTTCAGCGCACGACGGTCCAGGCACCGGTCCAGGCTCGGCTGGAGGCCCTGGCGGCAAGTGCTGCGGCCAAGGCTGGTCCGCGCGTTTCCGTCGCCATCGTCATGGCCGATTCGCAGAGTGGCGAGATCCTCGCCGAGGTCGGCTCCGCCGGCTATCTGGACTCCGCCAGGTCCGGCTGGATCGACATGACGCGCGTGCCGCGCTCGCCGGGCTCGACGCTGAAGCCTTTCATCTACGGCCTTGCCTTCGAAGAGGGTCTCGTCTCTCAGGAAACGATCATCGAGGACAGGCCGGCCGATTTCTTCGGCTATCGCCCGCGCAATTTCGACATGCGCTACCAAGGTGATGTCACCATTCGCCAGGCGCTGCAGCTTTCCCTGAACGTGCCGGCGATCCGGCTGCTCGATGCGGTCGGGCCCTCGCGGCTCATGGTGCGGTTTCGTCGGGCAGGTGTGCGGCCGGCCTTGCCCGCGGGCGAAGTGCCGGGTCTGGCCATCGGTCTCGGCGGTCTCGGCATCAGCCTGCGCGATCTCGTGCAGCTCTATGCGGCGCTGGCGAATGGAGGCAGGCCGGTGCAACTCGGCGATGGCGTGGAAGGCGAGCCCGGTCTCGTCGACGGCGCACCGCTCATCGACCCAGTTGCCGCCTGGCATGTGGCCGACATTCTCTCCGGCGTCCTGCCGCCTTCCGGCAGCCGGCGGAGCGGCATCGCTTACAAGACAGGCACGAGCTATGGCTACCGCGATGCCTGGTCGGTCGGCTATGATGGGCGCATGGTGATCGGCGTGTGGGTGGGGCGCGCGGACAATGGAGCGGTGCCCGGCATTACCGGATATGCCACGGCCGCGCCGATCCTGTTCGAGGCCTTCGCCAAGTCCGGGGTCGGGCTGACACCGATGCCGCGCGCGCCGGCGGGCGCCGTGCGCCTTGCACAGGCTGCACTGCCGCCAAGCCTTCGGCGCTTTTCCGCCGGCCCGGCGGGTCTCGTCAGCGCCCGGGCCGAGGATGCTCCCCTGCAGATCGTCTATCCGCCGGAAGGCGCAAAGGTCGAGCTTGGAACCGATGCCGCCGGCGCCACCCTGCCGCTGATGCTGAAACTGCAGGGCGGCCGCGCCCCCTATCGCTGGCTCGCCAATGGCAAGCCGCTCACCACACTGTCGCGCCGCCGCGTCAATCCATGGCTGCCGGACGGCGCAGGCTTTTCCAAGCTGACGGTCATCGATGCGCGCGGACGTGCGGCCAGCGTCAGCGTCTTCCTGCAGGAATAAAGAGCGCTTACGTCTTTTCGTCCAGCGCCATCAGCACGCGCTTCATCAGTTCCTCTTCCTCTGTTACCCCATGACGAAACAGCGTGAGGACGAGCGCGGCAACGGGGTCGTTGGCATCGCTTTCGGACGTGATCCGCCGTTTCTTGCGCACGGCATCGAAAACGCGCTGACAGAGATCGACATGTTCGGGAAGCATCAGTTCGTTACGCCACGGCATTCCGTACTCTCCGCGAACAATGGCGCGTGATACGCACCGGGAATTGAACGTCCTGCTATGAAGTGTCCTATCGCATGCCGGTCGGCAAGGGGGCCGCGGAATCACGCAGCAATTTCTGTGGGTTCTGCAGGATTTTGTACGGTTTCGTTCGGTCGTTCGCAGCCGAGCGACCCAGTCCTGCGCTGCGGCGGCAGACGTGGCATTGATGCGCGGGGAAAGGAAGAAAAGGCATTCCGCAACCCGTTGCGCGCATTGACATTATGCCGTTGCGATTTAGGTCACCTCTCAGCGGCCTTGCGGCCCCGGTCGATCCTGAACCTCGCATGTCATTCAGCGAACCGCCACCTGCCACGCTGGAGCGTCTAATGTTCGGCCACTTCGTCTTTCAAGAGGGAACGGTCATCACACCGACCGAACTCGACATGCTGCAGCGCGTGTTCAACCGCCTCTGTCAGCACAAGAACATGCCGACCACCGGCCCCCGCGCAGAGGCGGAGGCCGCCTATCTGGTGGCGCTCTTCTCCGATGGGCTCAATACGGACGAGCTGCTCTGGCAGGCCGTGACCGGCGATCAGTAGCCGCCTCTTCTCCGTCGCTCAGGCGCTGCCTGCTCGTCGCAGAGACGCACGGATCGCTGCACTTAACCCGTCGCCGTCATAGGGCTTTCGCAGCAGGACCGCGTCGCTCACCGCTTCATCCGGCGCCTGGTCGTTGCCGGTGGCATAGACGATGCCGAGCGACGGCATGGCGCGGCGGGCTTCGGCGGCCAGCGTCGCGCCGGACATATCCGGCAGGCCGATATCGGTGACCAGCACGTCGATATCGCCAGATGCGAGTTTCGCGCGCGCCTCCTGGCCGCTGCCCGCCTCGATGACAGCGTGCCCGAATTCTTGGATAAGCTCGGCCGTATTGGCGCGGATCAGCGCGTCGTCCTCGACAAGAAGCACGGTGAGCGCCGTCTCCGCCGGAGCCTGCGCGGTCGGTTGAGGGGCGGGTGGAGCGACGGGGCGGCTGCCCACAGCGTTGCGCTGTTTCGGATTGGCGAGAACATGGCGAATCTTCCGCGCCAGGGCCTCCCTTGTATAGGGCTTGGACAGAAGCTCGACACCCGGATCGAGCCGGCCGCCATGCACGATCGAATTTTCCGTATAGCCGGAGGTGAAGAGCACGGCGATCTCGGGCAGACGTTCCTTGGCCTTGCGGGCGAGCTCGGTGCTCTTCATCGTGCCCGGCATCACCACATCGGTGAAGAGGAGATCGATGGCGATGCCGCTTTCCACCACGGTCAGGGCGTTGGCGGCATTGGTCGCCTTCAAGACACCGTAGCCGAGGTCGGACAGCATCTCGACCACGGTGGCGCGTACCTCGTCATCGTCCTCCACCACCAGGATCATCTCCGTCCCGCCGACGACCGGGCCGGACTGGATCAGGATCTCGCGGTCCTCCGCCTCCGTGGCGCGCGGCAGATAGAGCCGTACGGTCGTGCCGTGGCCGACCTCGCTGTAGATCTTCACATGGCCGCCCGATTGCTTGACGAAGCCGTAGACCATGGAGAGGCCGAGCCCGCTGCCCTTGCCCTCCGCCTTGGTCGAGAAGAACGGCTCGAACACTTGTTCGAGGATCTCCGGCGCAATGCCGCTGCCGGTGTCGGACACGGAAAGCACCACATATTGCCCGGCCTCCACCTCCATATGGCTGCGGGCATAGTCGTCGTCGAGATAGGCATTGCCTACCTCGATCGTCAGCTTGCCGGCGCCATCCATGGCGTCGCGGGCGTTGATGGCGAGGTTCAGCACCGCGTTCTCCACCTGGGTCGGATCGACGAAGGTGTTCCAGAGCCCGCCGGCCAGGATCGTCTCGATCTCGATCGCCTCGCCGATCGAGCGGCGCAGCAGATCGTCCATATTGCCGATGAAGCGACCGATATTGATGACCTTCGGCTCCAGAGCCTGGCGACGGCCGAAGGCCAGGAGCTGCGCGGCGAGCTTTGCGCCGCGGCTGACGCCGGCCATCGCATTCGCCACGCGCCGCTCGGCGCGGTCGATGCCCGCGACATCCTTGGCCAGAAGCTGCAGATTGCCCGACACCACCTGCAGCAGATTGTTGAAATCATGGGCGACGCCGCCGGTGAGCTTGCCGATCGTCTCCATTTTCTGCGCCTGGCGAAGCGCCAGTTCCGCCTGCTGGCGAACGGCGATCTCCTCGCTGACCCGCGCTTCCAGGGTCTCGTTGAGCAGGCGCAGCTGTTCTTCCGCTCGTTGGCGATGGCGGATCTGCTGCTCGAGATCGACGGTATGCCGACGCAGCGCGTTTTCCGTTTCCCGCTGTTCGGTGATGTCGGTGTGCATGCCGACCCATTCGCGGATGATGCCCTCCTGGTCGAGGATCGGCACGGCGCGAATGGCGAAGCTGCGCCAGGTGGCGTCATGGCGCCGCACGCGATGCTCCCATACGAAGGTCTTGCGCTGAGCGACCGCTTCGTTCCAGGCGTCGATCGAGGGCTGCCGGTCTTCCGGATGAACGGCATCGGCCCAGCCGTAGCCCTGGTACTCCGCCTCGCTCTGGCCGGTCAGCTGCGCCCAGCCCGGCTGCTCGCCCACCATGCGTCCCTCGGGGCTGTTGGTCCACAGCACGCCGTGAACCGCCCGCACCGCGGCTTGGAACCGACCATTGCTGGTCAGGAGGTCCATCTCGGCCCGCTTGCGGTCCTCGATGTCGATGATCACCACATAGATACCATCCACGTTGCCATCATCGGCGCGTCGTGGGGTGTAGCGAACTTCGGCGGCCCGCACCGAGCCGTCCGGCCGGGGAATGCGCGTGTCGGTGACCATGGTTTCGCCGGCCATGGCCTGTTCCAGGAGCGGGCGGCGGCTTTCGAAATAGGGTTTGCCGATGATCTCGGCGGCATGCCGACCGACCACCTTGTCCGGCGCAACGCCGAACCAGTCGAGATAGCCGGTATTGGCGAAGCGGTAGATGAAGTCCTTGTCGAGAAAGCCGACCAGCAGGGGCAGGGCGTCGGTCAGCCGGTTCAGCTCGGCCTTGCTGCGGGCGAGCGCCAGCGTCGTTTCCACCCGGTCCGTATTGTCGAGAACGGTGCAGAGCACGCCCGCGATCTGCGCAGTTTCATTGTAGATCGGGGTGTAGAAGAGATCGAGCACGACCTCCTCCACCCGTCCGTTGCGGTGAAGTGTCATCCGCTGATCGCGAAAACCCTGCACCTCGCCGCGAAAGCCGGCTTCGAGCACGGCACGGTTCCAGTCCCAGATCTCTGGCCAGATGTCCGGAACCCGCCCGCCAAGCGCGGCCGGATGATTGCCGCCGGCGATCTCGCGATAGGCGTCGTTGTAGAGCATCACATGCTCGGGACCCCACATCAGCACCTGGGCAATGGGGGAATTGACGATCGAATTGACCTTGATCCTGAGTGTCAGTGGCCAATCGGCCAAAGGGCCGAGCGCGGTCTTCGACCAGTCGAACGCGCGGATGCGGCCGCCCAACTCGCCTCCGCCAATCGGCCAGGAGGGCTCTTGCATCGCAGGGGTCATGCGTGTCTCACTGGTTCGCGCGAATAGGCCCGTTTTTTCTCAAGGGCCTTCTAGTCAATTTACCCGTCTAAGCGAAGCGGATTTTAGGGCCATGGGCGCGGACTCGCCCCGTGATGCAAGGGCGTGCGCGGTCAGGCGGTCGCTGCGCACCACCTGGTTTCGACCATTGGCCTTGGCCGCATAGAGTGCCCGATCGGCGCGCGCATGGCTGGCATCGATGTTCGGTTCGCCGACCTGCCATTCCGACAGGCCGAAGCTCGCCGTCACGCGCTCGCCGACAGCCGAAAGGTCGGCACTGCGCTCGAACTGCAGCCGCATGGTTTCGGCGATGTGCGCCGCATGCGCGATCGGGAGCGACGGCAGGAAGCAGACGAACTCCTCCCCGCCGAACCGCGCCACGATGGCGCCGGGCGGCAGGGTGTCGTGCAGAAGAGTTGCAAATTCAGCGATGACGCGGTCGCCGATCATATGGCCGAAACGGTCGTTGATGCGCTTGAAATGGTCGAGGTCGCAGGCGATCAGCGTGCCTTTGTGTCCGGTCGTTTCGATGGCGCCCGCCTGCCGCGCGAAGCCGCGGCGGTTGAGAAGCCCGGTCAGGGGATCACGCTCCGCAGCGTCGCGATAGGTGCCGAGCGTGCGCAGCGTGACCGCCGCAAGGGCCGAGAGCGCCAAGAGCAGGCCGAGAATGGCGGCGCTTGCCTGGAACAGGAAGGCGTAGGTGCTGGACAGGAAGCTGTCGAAGGCGATCGGGCTGCTGCGTAGACTGATGAGCAGCAGATTGCGCAGCAGGCTTTCGAGCGCGACTGCGATGGCGAGGCCATAGAGCAGCCGGTCGGCGGCAGAATTCGCCCGGCCGCGGAGCATGAAGAGGGGGAGGCCGAGGCAGATCAGCGCGAACCCATCGTTGAGCGTGGCGTCCAGCGTCGGATCATCGACGACGAAGATGGCAATGACGGCCGCGGCCACGCCGGCGGGCACCAGCAGGGCACGCGGCCAGACCGGCAGCGGCCGGTGGAAATGCAGGCTGAGCGCCTGGCCGATCAAGGTTAGTCCGCTAAGGAACAGCGTGTCGGCAACGAGCGCGCGGACCTGACCCGGTACGATGTCCGGCATGATCGGCATGAGGAAGCCGGCCGCCGCCAGCAGATAGCCGAGACCCCAGAAACGCGCTGAGGCCGTGCCATAGGCGGCAACGATGAGAAAGGTGATGCCGAAGGCCGTAAAAATGACCGGCAGAAGAAAGGCGAACTGATCCATAAGCGGTCCCGACCGCGCGCGCCGCGGCATGTGCGGGCGACATTATGAAAGCGTCTCTTAACGCTTCAACAACAGCGGAAGGGAAGTTTCTGCCGCTCTGAGCGACGCCCGCATCGTCCATCTTCCCCTGACGTCCGGTTCCAGCCGGCATGTGCCTGTGCTATCGGCAGGGGGAGGACAGGTGAGGGAGGAAAGCCGCATGTCGTTTTTCGAGGTGTTTGATCCGGCGTTTCGGCGCTTCGTACTCGGCAATGCGCCGGTCAAGCAGCTGGCCTCCGGCTTCGACTGGGCGGAAGGCCCGGTCTGGTTCGGCGATGCGGGCTGCCTGATCTTCTCCGACATTCCGAACAACCGTATGCTCCGCTGGACGCCCGGCAGCGGGCTCACCACCTTCCGCAGTCCCTCGAACTACGCCAACGGCAACACGCGCGACCGACAGGGCCGGCTGATCACCTGCGAACATGGCACGCGCAGCGTGACCCGCACCGAACTCGACGGATCGATCACCACGCTTGTCGACCGGTTCGAGGGAAAGCGTCTCAACTCTCCCAATGACGTGGTGGTGGCTTGCGATGGCGCGATCTGGTTTACCGACCCGCACTACGGCATTGCCAGCGATTATGAAGGCTACAAGAGCGAGCAGGAGCTGCCCTGCCATGTCTATCGGCTGGATCCGAACGGATCGATCCGGGCGGTGGCAACGGATTTCAACTGCCCGAATGGTCTGGCCTTCAGTCCCGATGAGACCCGCCTCTACGTGGCGGATACCGGCCGGGTCGGCATGGCGGATCCGAGCCATATTCGCGTCTTCGACGTCTCGCCGGATGGCAGGTTGAGCGGCGGCGGCCTCTTTCACGAGATCTCTCCCGGCCATGCCGATGGATTCCGGGTCGATACCGAAGGCCATCTCTGGTCCTCCGCCGGCGATGGCGTCCATTGCCTGACGCCGGATGGGCGGCTGATCGGCAAGATCTTCGTGCCGGAGCTCGTCTCCAACCTTTGCTTTGGCGGGCGAGCGCGCCATCAGCTGTTCATTACCGCGACGACCGGTCTTTATACGATCACGCTCAACCGCAACGGCATGGCCTATTTCTAGAGTCTTTCCAGCCGAAGCGTGGTCGCTTCGGCGTCGGACAATGCGGCCGAAACAAAGACATAGAGCATTGGAGGTGATCCCGTGATCGCCGGAAATGCTCTAGGCCGTCGAGGCGCGGCTCATACGCCGCCCTCAGCCGCGGCGCAGGCCTGTGCGTGCGCCGAGCCGGCGTTCGATCAGGGTCAGGCCGTCATGGATGAGAACGGCGAGCGCGCCGACGATCAGCCCGCCTTGCAGGATGAAGGCGAGGTTGTTGGCCTGCAGGCCGGCAATGATGACCTCGCCCAGCGTCTTGGCGGCAACGGTCGAGCCAATCGTGGCGGTGGCGAGGGCGATGACGGTCGAAAGCCGGATTCCGGCAAGGATGACCGGCATGGCAAGCGGCAGTTCGATGCGCAGCAGCCGCTGACGGTCTGTCATGCCGGCGCCACGGGCCGCTTCCATCACCGGGCCGGGCAGCGTGGTGAGCGCGGTCAACGTGTTTTCGAAAATCGGCAGAAGGCCATAGAGAAACAAGGCCACCAGTGTGGGCTTTTCGCCGAAGCCGAGCGCGGGAACGGAGAGCGCCAGCACGGCCACCGGCGGAAAGGTCTGGCCGATATTGACCAGGCTGCGCGAGAGCGGCAGGAACTCCGCCCCGAACGGCCGGGTGACGAGGATAGCGAGCAGCACAGCCACCACGGCCGCGGCGCAGGTCGCAATGGCCACAAGCCGCAGATGCTGCAGCGTGAGCACCAGCAGGCTGCCCTGGTTGTAGATGGCCGGCGCGTTTTCCTGAACCAGCGGCTTCAGGAGCGGCTCGAACAGGGAGGGCGCCAGCAGGAAGGTGGCGAGCGCCGCCAGGAGGACAAGGCGCAGAAGGGCAGGGAGCCAGCGCCGCATCAAGGTTGGGCTGCCTGCCGGGCGAGGCCTTCCAGCGTCACGCGGCCGAGCCGGCGACCATCGACCGCGGCCACCGGCAGGGCCCGCCGCCCGCGCCACAACAGCTCGGACAGGGCCTCGCGCTGGCTGATCGTCTCGAGCAGCGGTTCGCCCTCCGCCTCGCCGGCCTCCACCGCGCCGCCCAGCCTTTCGATCGACAGGAGACGGAACGGCCGTTCGCCGGCGCCGATCAATTCGTCGACGAAGGGCGTGGCCGGCGCTCTGACAAGATCGGCGGGCGCGGCATACTGGACCACCTTTCCCTTGTCCATGACGGCAATCCGGTCGGCGAGATGGAAGGCCTCGTCCATGTCATGGGTCACGAGCACGATCGTGGTGCCGAGCAGCTTCTGGATCGACAGCAGATCCTCCTGCGCCTTGGCGCGGATGATCGGATCGAGTGCGCCAAATGGCTCGTCCATCAGGAGCACGTTCGGCTCGGCCGCAAGGGCGCGCGCCACACCGACACGCTGCTGCTGCCCGCCGGAAAGCTCGTGCGGAAGCCGGTCGGCAAAGAGCGCGGGCTCGAGCTGAAACAGGGTGAGCAGCTCTTCCACCTTGGCATCGATGCGGGCGCGCTCCCAGCCGAGCAGCACGGGAACGGTGGCGATGTTCTGGGCGACGGTGCGGTGGGGGAAGAGGCCGTGGCCCTGGATCGCATAGCCGATGCGCCGGCGCAGCTCGTGCGGTGCGAGACTGCGGTGATCCTCGCCATCAAGTCGGATCGTCCCGGAGGTGGGCTCGACCAGCCGGTTGATCATGCGCAGCAGCGTTGTCTTGCCGGAGCCGGAGGTGCCGACAATGACGGTAACCGTGCGTGGCGCGATGGTGAGCGTGACCGCGTCGACCACCGTGGTCTCGCCGTAGCGCTTGGTGATGGCATCGATCTCGATCATGCGGGGCTCTTCCCTTTGCGTGCGGGCGCGTTGGCCTCGATCAGGGCATCGAGGAGAATGGCAGCGGCGAAGGCCAGGAGGACGGTGGGCACGGCGCCGAGAAGCACCAGATCCATCGCCGTCTGGCCGATGCCTTGAAAGACGAAAACGCCGAAGCCGCCGCCGCCGATCAGCGCGGCGATGGTGGCGAGTCCGATATTCTGCACCAGAACGATGCGAATGCCGGTCAGGATGACGGGCAGCGCCAGCGGAAATTCGATCCGCAGAAGCCGCTGCCGGTCGGTCATGCCCACGCCGCGGGCAGCCTCGTTTGCTTCGCGCGGGACACCGGCAAGGCCGATCACCGTATTGGCGACGACGGGCAGCAGGGAATAGAGAAACAGCGCCACGAAAGCCGGCGCCATGCCGATGCCGCGAATGCCAAGCGCGGCAGCGCCCGGCACTGTGGCGGCGATCCAGCCGAGCGGACCGATCAGAATGCCGAACAGGGCGATCGACGGGATGGTCTGGATCAGGTTCAGTGCGTTCAGCACCGCATCGCGCAGGGCTTTGACCCGGTGGCAGAGAATGCCGAGCGGCAGGCCGACGACGACGGAGGAGACGAGCGAGCCGAGCGCCAGTGATACGTGCTTGCCCGCCTCCTGCCAGAAGACATCGGCGCGACCTGCATATTCCTTGAGCAGGGACAGGCCATCCCAGGCGCCGGACGCGAGCAGAAGGACAAGCCCGCTCAGCGCGAGCCCCAACAGGCCGACGCGCAGAAGCGGCGACGGCTTGAGCCGAGCGATGGCATCGGCAGCGAGCAGGCCGAAGGCAAAGAGCAGGATCCAGAAACCGGATGCCGGCGCGACGCGGGCATAGCTGTTGCCCGGTGGGGTCAGGGCGGTTCCGGCATGGCCGACGATCAGGGTCAATGCGGCCAGGACAATGGCTGCGAGGCCGAGGCGAAGGCCGGTTGGCGTGCGCAGCACCACAAAGACAACCGAAAGGACGAGAAGAGCGGAGAGAAACAACGCCGCCGACATTGGCAGCGCCTCAAACAGGCTGCGGGCCTCGCCGGGAACGATGCGGTTGGCCCTGAAGGAGACGAACGGCGCGAAAAAGCCGCCATAGACGATCATGGCGGCCACGATTACGCCGAGCTTGTCGATGCCTCGCCTCACGCCGTCTCCCCGGTCCATTTCAGCCTCCCGTCGGCATCATCCCTGAAGCCGGCGGGAAGCTGCCCGATCGACCTTACTTGATGAAGCCGTTCTTCTTCAAAAAGTCCTCGGCAACGGCCTTTGCCGGCTCGCCACCGACCTGAACACGCCCATTGAGATCCTGAAGCGTGACAAGATCAAGCTTTTCGAAGACCGGCTTCAACAGCGCTTCGATCTCGGGATGCTGCTTCAGAACCGCTTCGCGGATGATCGGCGCCGGCTGATAGACCGGCTGGACGCCCTTGTCGTCTTCCAGCACCACGAGGCCCGAGGGGGCGATGCCGCCATCCGTGCCATAGACCATGGCGGCATTGGCGCCGTTCGTCTGGTTGGCGGCGGCGGCGATGGTGGCGGCCGTGTCGCCGCCCGAAAGCGTGATCAGCTGGTCGGGCTTCAGCGTGAAGCCGTAGGTGGTCTGGAAGGCCGGCAGGGCGGCCGCGGAATTGACGAATTCCGACGAGGCTGCGAGCACGACCTTGCCGCCGGAGGAAACATACTTGCCGAAATCGGAGAAGCTCTTCAGGCTGTGCTCGTCGGCGACATCCTTGCGCACGGCGACCGCCCAGGTGTTGTTGGCCGGAGACGGGGTCAGCCAGACGATCTTGTTGGCGTCGTAGTCGAGCTTCTTGGCTTCCTCATAGGCCTTCGCGGCATCCTTCCAGGCAGGATCCTCGGACTTTTCGAAGAAGAAGGCGGCATTGCCGGTATATTCGGGATAGATGTCGATCTCGCCGGCGGTGATCGCCTTGCGCACCACCGGAGTGGCGCCCAGCTGCACGCGATCGGTGGTCTCGATCTTGTTGGCATTGAGCACGGCAAGGATGATGTTGCCGAGCACGCCGCCTTCCGTGTCGATCTTGGAGGACACGACCACCTGCGCCTGTGACGCGGCGGCAGAGAGAAATACCGCCATGGCGGTTCCGAACAAAACAGCTTTCACGCGCACGGTCGTTGTCTCCTTGGATCGATCCGCTTGGCAAACAGGCTCTCGCGCCCATCTGCCCCTACCCCATTAAAGGCCTGAGCGTCTCATATGTAGCGGGCCTTTTCGATGGCTAGTGGACTCATTTGAAAACAGTTCCAGCCTCGGGTCTTTGCCTCGACAATTTTTTTCACAGCCGGAACGAAAGGCTGGCGGAGGCTGTTTCTGCATATCATCACGAAATGGAGAGCTGTCATGACCAGCTCCAAGGGGGCTTGACGTGGGGGCAGACAGTGCAGGACGCAATTTCGGCACGCCGCTGGGGGCCACGCTGCGGCGCGATGCCTCCGCGCGCAGCCGGTTTACCGGCAGCACGCTGGTCATCCTGATCGGCGTCGCGGCCGTGTTGAAGATCGGCCAGGAAATCTTCGTTCCGCTGGCGCTGTCTCTCCTGCTCACCTTCACGCTCGCGCCGATCGTCTCCTTCCTGCGCAAGCGCTCGGTGCCGAAGATCGCCGCCGTCATCCTGGCTGTCGCCTCCGCCTTCTGCGCGATCGGGATCTTCAGCGTCGTCGTCGCCACCCAAGTGACCAATCTTGCCGATAATATTCCAACCTATCAGCGCAACATCGTCACCAAGGTTCAAGCTCTGGCGGCGGCCAGTTCCGGCAGCGGCGTGCTCGATCATCTGAGCCAGGTGGTGGAACGCGTCGGCACGGAAATCCAGAACCGGGCAGTGGAAAGCAAGGATGAGGCCGCCGCGCCGGTGCCCGCCATGCCGGAAGCGCGCGAACCGCTGCCGGTGGAGATCATCACCCGCGCCAACCCGATCCAGACGCTGGGCAACTTCATCCTGCCGCTGATCAACCCCTTCGCCACGGCCGGCCTGATCATCGTGCTGGTCATCTTCATGCTGCTGGAACGCGAGGAGCTGCGGGACCGCTTCATCCGTCTTGTGGGCCTGAGCGACCTGCACAGGACGACGGCAGCGCTGCAGGACGCTGGCAAGCGGGTCGGGCGCTATCTTCTCATGCAGCTGGTCGTCAACGCGCTCTATGCCATCCCGATCACGATCGGGCTTTGGGCGCTCGGCATTCCCAACGCCATTCTCTGGGGCATGCTGACCCTGGTGCTGCGCTTCGTGCCCTATATCGGCCCGGTCATCGGGATGATCCTGCCGCTCTTCCTGGCGCTTGCCATTTCGCCGGGTTGGTCGCTCGTGCTCTGGGTTGCGGCGCTGTTCATCACCGTCGAGCTGATCAGCAACAATGTCATCGAACCCTGGCTCTATGGCGCCCATACCGGACTCTCGCCGCTCGCCATCATCATCTCGGCGATCTTCTGGTCCTGGCTCTGGGGACCTCTGGGGCTGATGCTGTCCACCCCGCTCACCGTCTGCCTCGTCGTGCTCGGCCGCTATGTGCCGCAGTTCAGCTTCCTTGACGTGCTTCTCGGCAACGAGCCGGTTCTGGAGCCGCAGGAAAAGCTCTACCAGCGTCTCCTGGCCGGCGATCCGAACGAAGCGACCGACAATGCCGAAGACTTCCTCGAAGAGGATTATCTGATCGACTATTACGAGAAGATCGGTCTGCCCGCATTGATGCTCGGCGAACTCGATCGCCAGCGCGGGGTGATGTCGGATACGCAGCTGGGGCTGTTTGCCGCCAGCGCCGGCACGCTCGTTACGAATCTCGACGAGATTGCCGACGAGGAAGAGCGGGAGGAAGAGGAAGACAGTGCCGATCCGGCAGCGCAGACTGCCGGGGACGGCGAGGCCGAGCTGGAGCTGCCCGACGGACGCGGGCGCCGGGTGCTGTGCCTTGGCGGACGTGGCGTCATCGACGATGCCGCCGCCTCGATGCTTGCTCAGGTGCTGGAGGTTCAGGGAGCAGAGGTGGTGACCGCGCCGCTCGACGGCAAGGAAAACCGATCCACCCGCGACCTGCCGATCACGGGGATCGATACGGTGGTGATCGCCTTCATGAACGGCAATTCGAAATCCCATGCCCGGCATCTGACACGGCGGCTGAAGCGCCTTGACCCCGGCCTTCGTGTCGGCCTGCTCATTCCCTTTGCCAACGGACAGGATCATCCGAGGATCACCTCGGAAGAGACCAATGCCGATTTCACGGTCTTGAGCCTGACCGACGCCGTCCGCGCCGCCTTGAGCGAGGCGCAGGCGGTCGAGCTGAAGCTGGTGACCCGCCGGCTTGCCCGGCCGCGCGTGCGGCTGAGCCAGGTGGCGAACGGCTGATCGCCGGGCGGAGAGGGCGGACCCGTCGGCCCGCCCCCGTTTCGTCAGCTCTTCGGCTTTTCGTGGTGTCCGCCGAAGGCGAAGCGCATGGCGGAGAGCAGCTTGTCGGCAAACTCGGATTCGCCCTGCGAGGTGAAGCGCTGATAAAGGGCGGAAGAGAGCACCGGGACCGGGACGCCGGTGTCGATCGCTGCCTTCACCGTCCAGCGGCCTTCGCCGGAATCCGAAACACGGCCGCCGAAATCGGCAAGCGTCGGATCATGGCGCAGCGCTTCGGCCGTCAGGTCGAGCAGCCAGGAGCTGACCACGCTGCCATGGCGCCAGACCTCGGCGATGGCGGCTAGGTCGAGATCGAACTGGTAATATTTCGGCTGCTGCAGCGGGCTGGTCTCGGCATCGGCCGTGCGGCTCTGCTTGCCGGCATTGGCCGCCTTCAACAGGTTCATGCCTTCGGCATAGGCGGCCATCATGCCGTATTCGATGCCGTTATGCACCATCTTGACGAAATGGCCCGAGCCGCTCGGCCCGCAATGGAGATAGCCGCGGTCTGCGGTGCGCAGCGCTTCCCGGTCCTCGTCCGTGCGCCCTGTACCGCCGGGAGACAGCGTTGCGAAGATCGGGTCAAGATGGGCGACCGCGTGGTCGGGCCCGCCGATCATCAGGCAATAGCCGCGCTCCAGCCCCCAGACCCCGCCGCTGGTGCCGACATCGAGATAGTTGATCTCCCGAGACGAGAGCGCTTCGGCGCGATCGACATCGTCATGGTAGAAGGAGTTGCCGCCGTCGATGATGATGTCGCCCGGGACCATCTGGCCCGCCACGCGCTCCACATTCTCGCCGGTGATCGCGGCCGGCAGCATGAGCCAGACTGTGGCGGGCTTGGAAAGCTTCGAGACCAGATCCTCGATCGAGCTGGCGCCCGTTGCCCCTTCCCTGACGAGGGCCTCGACGTTTGCGGGGTTGATGTCGTAGACGACGCACGCATGCCCGCCGCGCAGGAGGCGGCGCACCATGTTGGCGCCCATCCGGCCCAGTCCCATCATTCCGATCTGCATGGAATATCCTCTGTCCTTTGCCCGTTCGATCAGGGCGATGGGACGAGATGTAGGCGAAGAGCCGATGACGGAAAGCTGAAAATTTCGCCTACCGGCAGCGGGTGCGACGAAAGCACCTGGTGGCGGTCGATAAGGTCCTGACATTATGAACGGCTACTCGTCAGGCGAGCACACGTTTTAGTGGCATCATTCAATAAGCGTTAACTCAGGATGACGTAATAGGCAAATTTCCAAAGCGCTTTGGATACCTGGGCGTGACCTAAGTGACCATGCGCAACCTACGTTGCGTACCTGCCACGACTTCAACCGATTCGACTATCGCGAATCCTCGCCATAGCGATTCAAAGCGGTTGGGATTAGCTTCAGACTGCGCGGCCCTGATGATGAGTGAGGCATCCCGAGGGGGAAGGGGCCGCCGGTCCTGGCCATGATGGCCGCGGCGCGCGTCGATCGCATCATATCTGCGCGGAGTGCAATTTAGGTTGACTTCATATTCCTGAACGGACTATATCACACGTCTTTACAACCGGTCGCGCCGAAGCACGACATGCTTCATTGTGATGCGCTGCCCCCGTGCATGGTCCGGACGTCATGGAATCATCTCAGGCGCGATTGACATGTCCGAACCCTCGTCTTCGCAGCAAGCCTCTCCCGGCGGTGCGCTGCGCTTGTCCTACCGACGCGAAAACCAGCGGCAGGCCCAGCTCGTGATCTCAGCCGAACAGAGCAACTCCATCCTTCCTTCTCAGTGCGAAACGCCCTTCTCGGCGCGGCGTATTGCGGTGCTCGACTCCGCACCCTGCCGCCTGGGCGAGGGGGCCGGTTACGATCCGAACACGGACACCGCCTGGTGGTTCGATCTTCTGTGTCCGGTTCTCCATGAACGCAGCATTCAGACGGGCGTGTCGAGAACCATCCGCATGCCGGGACGCGCCAGTCTGCTGGTGCCGACGGATGGCGCGCATCCGTTGGTCGCCATGGACGACGGCTTGCATGTCTGGGACCGCGGCGAAGACCGGTTCCATCCGTATCTGACGCTGAATGCCGGGGCCTCGGCCAAGATGCGCACCCATTGCGGGCGCGTGCATCCGAGCGGATCGCTGTGGATCGCCAGCATGCATCATGACGCTGCCCATGGCTGCGGCATGATCCACGTCGTGCGCAATGGCCAGGCGCAGCTGCTGTTCGACCGGTTGACCGTGCCGAGCTCGATCTGTTTCTCGCCTGATGGAACAGCGGGTTACTTTGCGGACACCCCGGACGGGGTCATCTACCGCGTTGCGCTCGATCCGCAGTCGGGCCTGCCGATCGGTCTGCCGCAGGTGTTCTTCGATGGCAGCCATCGCCCCGGCGGGATCGACGGCAGCGTCGTCGATCGGGGCGGCACGCTGTGGAACGTGCGCTGGGGCACGGCCTCGCTCGATGCCTATGAACCGAACGGCCGTTGGCAGAAAACCATCACCCTGCCGGCCGCCCAGCCGACATCTCTCGTCTTTATCGGCGGCAATGCGGAAAATCTGCTGATCACCTCGGCAGCTGTCGGCCTTCCCTGCAACGAGGTCGATGGACGTGCGATGATCGTACGCAGCCTGTTCCGCGGCTGCGTCGATGCGGCCTTCCGCTTGACCTGAAGCGACCTGCCTCAGCGCGTGGCCCAGAGCGCGCCGCGCTCGAAGATCCGGCGCATCTGCGGCACGGCAAATTCTTCCGCCGTATGGCCGAGCGCGCTGTAGAACACCCGCCCGTTCCCATAACGACGCTTCCAGACGACCGGCATGACGACGCCCTCGATCGAGGGAAAATACGCGCCTGAAAAGGTCGTCGTCGCCAGCACCTCGTTGGCGGGATCCACATGCAGGTAATACTGCTCCGACCGATAGTCGAAGCTGTCGATGCCGGCCATGATCGGGTCGTCCGGGCGGGTAATGTCGATCCGATAGTCGATGATATTGCCGGGATGGGCGACCCATTGTCCGCCGGTCATGAGCTGGTAGTCCGGCGATGCGCGGAAACTGTCGCCCATCGTTCCGTGAAATCCGGCAAGTCCCGTCCCGGCCTCGACCGCTGCCGTCAGCGCCTTGAGTTCCTCGGGTTCGATGGTCGACATGGTGATCATCGGCACGATGAGGTCGAAGGCCGAGAGATCCGCCCGGGTAAGAACGGCCGTCCCAGGCTCGACAGTGACCGACATGCCGTGCGCCGTCAGCATGTCGCGCACCACGGCCGCACTCTGTTGCGGCGTATGCCCGTCCCATCCACCCCAAAAGATCAAGGCTTTCTTCGTCATCGCTTTTCCCCTCCCGGATGCGCGCGGCATGCGCTTCCTGCCGCGCGATGGAGACTGCGTGTTTCGGCCGTGCTTGCCAAGGCCGGTCGGCGCAAGGCTATTGTCTTGCTCAGTGGAGACGGCGGCGCTGCGGCTTAGCTGTCACCCTCGACGAACTTGTTGAAACGGCTCGTTTCGCCGTCCTTCGTCTTGTCCTGGTAGAGGAAGGCGAGCTTGTTGCGGTCGAAGATGGCGAAGAACTCGTCCCACTCGATTTCCTCGAAATCCTCTTCCTTCTCGCCGAAATCGAGGCGGAGGATGCCGCCTTTCCCCTTGGTGCGGATCACGGAAGGCCGGCCGTTGCGCGCCTCCGCCCATTCCCGGATCGTGTCGTGATCGACGGTCGTTTCGGAACTGCTCATCGTGTCTCTCCGTGTTCAGGATGGATCGGAACGAGCACGGCTCCGTCGGCCTTTGCTCGTCGCTGACCAACCGGCGGCTGGCCAAGGAAGTTCCTGGTCACCGCTCATCACCAGTTGTTGAGCGCCCGCGCCTTGACTTCAGGCATCCGTTTTCAATTTCGGACGAATAAGGGCTGGACCGCGCAGCCTCGACGCATCGGCGCGCCGCCGATCGCCAATCCGTCAGTTTCCGACAAGGACATCGAATGTCTCCTTCCCGTCCGCTTGCTCCGCTTCGGCCGCTGCTGCGTGCCAGTGCCTTGATCGGTCTTCTCGCCCTTGCCGCCTGCAGCGACCAGAAGGAGCAGCAGCAGCAGGCGGGGGCCGCGCCGCCCGCGGTCAAGCCGGAAGTCTCGACCATGGTGCTGCATCCGACATCGGTTGCCATCACCGCCGAGTTGCCAGGCCGCACCAATGCCTCACTCATCGCCGAGGTGCGCCCACAGGTTGGCGGCATCATCCGCTCGCGCAATTTCCAGGAAGGCGGGTCGGTCAAGCAAGGCGATATTCTCTACGAGATCGATCCCGCTACCTATCAGGCCGCCTATGACAGCCAGGTGGCCGTTCTCCAGAAGGCCGAGGGCCTGCTGCCGAGTGCGAGGGCCAAGCTCGACCGCTATCGGGGCTTGAGCCGCAGCGATGCCGTCAGCCAGCAGGATTTCGACCAGGCGCAGGCGGAATATGTCCAGGCACAGGCCGATGTCGCTTCCGCCAAGGCCGCGCTCGAATCGGCGCGGATCAACCTCGACTACACCAAGATCCGCGCGCCGATCGCCGGACGGGTCGGTGCGTCCAGTATCACGGTCGGCGCGCTGGTGACGGCGGATCAGACGACCGCGCTCACCACGATCCGCCAGATCAACCCGATCAATGTCGATATCACCCAGTCGAGCGCCAACCTTCTGAAGCTGCGCCGCTCGATCGAGGACGGGCGGCTGAAGACGACGGGCGCGAATGTCACCGTTCGGCTGACGCTGGAAGACGGATCGCAATATGACCAGGTGGGACGGATCGAATTCCTCGATGCCGCGGTCAACGAGACCACCGGCACCGTTACCGTGCGGGCGGAATTTCCCAATCCCGACCAGCTGCTTCTGCCGGGCGTCTATGTCCGGGCGACCATTCAGGAAGGCATCCGGTCGAACAGTTTCCTGGTGCCGCAGCGGGCGGTGACGCGCAACACCAAGGGCGAGCCGACCGCCATGTTTGTGACCGAGGCAGGCAAGGTCGAGCAGCGGGTTCTGACCGTCGAGAGGAGCATCGGCAACAGCTGGCTGGTCTCCCAGGGCATCAAGGATCGCGAGCGCGTCATCGTCGAAGGGGGCCAGCGCGTGCGCCCCGATCAGGAGGTCACCGCAAGCGATGTCGTCGTGAATGATTCGACCGGCGAGCTCGAGCAGGCGGATGCCCGGCCGGACGCATCGCCGCAGACGGATACGGCCCCGCAGAAGAAGGCGGATGCCACAACCGGTGTCGCGCCCACCGCCGTTGCCGCGAAATAAGGATCGGTCATGTCACGCTTCTTCATCGACCGGCCGATCTTTGCCTGGGTCATCGCCATCGTCATCATGCTCGCCGGCGTGCTGGCGATCCTGCAGCTCTCGATCTCGCAATATCCGCAGATCGCGCCCACCACGGTGCGGATCAGCGCGACCTATCCCGGTGCCGATGCGGCGACAGTGGAAAATTCGGTGACCAAGGTCATCGAACAGGGCATGACCGGGATCGACGACCTCGACTACATCACCTCGACCTCGCAATCGAACGGCCAGGCCTCGATCACCGTCACCTTTACCAGTGCGGCCGATCCCGACATCGCCCAAGTGCAGGTGCAGAACAAGCTGCAGCTCGTCCAATCGCAGCTGCCGCAATCGGTGCAGGCAAACGGCATCACGGTGGCAAAATCGGCCACAGGCTTCCTGATGGTCGCCGCCTTCGTTTCGACCGATGGCTCGCTCAGCTCGCTGGATCTCGCGGATTATATCGACAGCACGCTCAACGACACGATCAAGCGCGTCGAAGGCGTTGGCGATACGCGCATCTTCGGCTCCGGCTACGCCATGCGCATCTGGCTCGATCCGGAAAAGCTGGTCAAATATTCGCTGATGGCGAGCGATGTCTCCACCGCCATCGAGGCGCAGAACACGCAAGTTTCCGCCGGGCAGCTCGGCGGCCTGCCGCAGCGCAAGGGCCAGCAGCTCAATGCCACGGTGACGGCCAAGAGCCGGCTGCAGACGCCCGAACAGTTCGAAAACATCATCATCAAGAGCCAGCCGGATGGCGCGCTGGTGCGCCTCAACGATGTCGCGACCGTCGAGCTTGGCGCCGAAAGCTACGATACGCTCGGTCTCTACAATGCCCGCAACGCCGCCGGCATCGGCATCAACCTTGCCTCCGGCGCCAACGCGCTCGACACGGCGGAAGGCGTGGTCAACGCGATCAACGGTCTCAAGGGCACGCTGCCGCCCAATGTCGAGGTCACCTATCCGAACGACACGACGCCCTTCGTGCGGCTGTCGATCGAGGATGTCGTCAAGACGCTGATCGAGGCGGTGGTCCTCGTCTTCGTCGTCATGCTGGTCTTCCTCCAGAGCTGGCGCGCGACCATCATCCCGACCTTGGCGGTTCCGGTGGTGCTGCTCGGCACCTTCGGGGTCTTGGCCGTGTTCGGCTATTCCATCAACACGCTCACCATGTTCGCGGTGGTGCTGGCCATCGGATTGCTCGTCGATGACGCGATCGTGGTGGTCGAAAATGTCGAGCGTGTCATGGAGGAGGAGGGTCTCGGCCCCCGCGAAGCGACGATCCGCTCGATGGAAGAAATCACCGGCGCTCTGGTCGGCATCGCCACCGTGCTATCGGCCGTGTTCATCCCCATGGCCTTTTTCTCCGGCTCCGTCGGCGTCATCTATCGCCAGTTCTCGATCACCATCGTCTCGGCCATGGTGCTCTCGGTCCTGGTGGCCCTGATCCTGACGCCCGCGCTCTGCGCCACCATCCTGAAGAAGCCCAAGCCCGACGCCAAGCGCAAGGGCGTGGCCGGCTGGTTCAATCGCGGCTTCGAGCGCACCACCCATGGCTACCAGCGCGGCGTTGCCGGCATGATCCGCCGCCCGGCCATTTTTCTCCTGGGCTTCCTGCTCATCGTCGCAGCCGCCGGCTATCTCTTCACGAAGCTGCCTACCTCCTTCCTGCCAGAGGAAGACCAGGGCATCCTCCTGACCAGCATCCAGCTGCCGCCCGGCGCCACGCAGGATCGCACAGTGCGGGTCATGAAGCAGGTGACAGACTTCTATCTGAAGCAGGAAGAAGCCAATGTCGAAGGCATCTTCGGCGCGGTCGGCTTCGGCTTCGGCGGTGTCGGGCAGAATGTCGCCCTGGCCTTCGTCAAGCTGAAGCCTTTCGACGAGCGCACGGAGGCCGACCAGCGTGCCTCGGCCATCGTCGGACGCGCCTCCAAGGCCTTCGGCGCCATCAAGGATGGGCGGGTCTTTGCGCTGGCCCCGCCGGCCATTCAGGGCTTCGGCAATTCCAGCGGCTTCGACTTCTACCTTCAGGACGTGAACGGCCAGGGCCACACCGCCCTGATCGCCGCCCGCGACAGGCTGCTCGGGCTGGCCGCCAAGAGCGACAAGCTGACCGGAACGCGACCGAACGGCCAGGACGACCAGCCGCAATATTCCGTGCAGATCGACCAGGAAAAGGCCAGCGCGCTCAATCTCAGCCTGGCCGATATCGATGCCACGCTGTCGGCCGCCTGGGGCGGGCGCTATGTCAACGATTTCATCGATCGCGGCCGCATCAAGCCGGTCTATATCCAGGCCGGCGCGGATTTCCGCATGCAGCCGGAAGATTTCGACCGCTGGTTCGTGCGCAATTCGGACAATGCCATGGTGCCCTTCTCCGCCTTCGCCGGCGGAGACTGGTCCTTCGGCTCGCCGCGGCTGGAGCGCTACAACGGCTCCTCCGCAGTCGAAATCCAGGGTTCGGCCGCGCCGGGGGTCAGCTCGGGTGAGGCGCTGAGCGAGGTGGAGCGTCTCGTCGAAGAGCTCGGCCCCGGCTTCCGGCTCGAATGGACCGGCCTTTCGGCCCAGGAAAAGCTCTCGGGCAGCCAGGCGACCCAGCTCTACCTGATCTCGGCGCTTGTGGTCTTCCTGGCGCTGGCCGCGCTTTATGAAAGCTGGTCGATCCCCTTTTCCGTTATGCTGGCCGTGCCGATCGGCATCTTCGGCGCCCTGGCGGCAGCAACGATCTTCGGCGAATCGAACGACGTCTATTTCAAGGTCGGCCTGCTCACCACGATCGGCCTTGCCGCCAAGAATGCGATTCTCATCGTCGAATTCGCGATCGAGCAGCAGGAAAAGCATGGCCGCGATCTGATCGACGCCACGCTGGAAGCGTCCCGGCAGCGCCTGCGTCCGATCTTGATGACGTCCTTCGCCTTTATTCTTGGCGTCACACCGCTCGCCATTGCCAGCGGCGCCGGTTCGGGTGCGCAGAACGCGATCGGCATCGGCGTCATGGGCGGCATGATCGCGGCCACCTTCCTCGGCGTGTTCTTCATTCCGCTGCTCTTCGTCGCGGTTCGCCGCATCTTCAAGGGCAAGCGCCGTGCAGCGCCGGAGGAAAAGGCCGAACCGGCGCCGGCTGGCTGAATGCGTGAACAAACCTGCCGCTCGGGAAGAGAGGCAGGCAGTCGCGCTGCGCTGTTGCAGCGCAACATTTTGCTACAAAAAGGGGGAAGCGTCCTCGCGTCGAATGTGTAAATTGCGAATCATCGCAAGAGACATGACGATCGCATGACAGACCAGAGCCTCGACATCCTGATACTCCTCAAGCCTGAGCTCGCCCAGTGGCTGGCTGCGCGCTTGGCCGCACGCGGCCTTCGCAGCACCATCGTCAACACGCTGGAGCCGTTGCGCCAGGCATCGAACAGCGGTCGTCCTGCCATGGCGGTGACCATGCTTGCCGACATCGGCCGGGTGCGGGCAGCCGGCAACCTGCCTGTCGTCAATTTCGAGGTGTTCCTGCATATGCGGGAGGATGGGGCCGGCGGGCGCAAGCGCGTCTTCGACGCCGAACAGTTTTTCCGCAGGATCGATGCCATCGCCGCGCGCCGCTTCAGCGTGCCAACCCTGACGCTGCCGGAGCCGCTGCGCGTGAGGCCGACACCGGCGATGCGTCTTCGCCGGCTTGCCCGGCTTGTGGCGAGCTTCTGCCGTCACCGGCGCGAACGCCTCGTCGCCATCCAGCAACTGCTTGCCGCCAAGCAGGAAGGCCTGACGAGCACCGGCTGACATCGTCGCTCGACGAGGGGAGTCGAGCTTCGCCTCAGGCAGCCTTGCGGCGCGCGATCGCTTCGCGGGCGAGGCCCCTGGCCGCAGCATCGGCGGCAAAGACGTCGTCCATCGCCGTGGCCGGCGCCCAGTCGGTCATCGTCTCCATTACCAGCTCGGCGATCTCCGCCATATCCAGAAAGCCGATCGCCCCGTCCACGAAGGCCTGGAAGGCGATCTCTTCGGCCGCGTTCATCACCGCGCCTTGAAGGCCGCCACGCGTCAAGGCCAGCCGGGCCAAGCGCAAGGCCGGAAAACGGATCTCGTCCGGCGCCTCGAAATCCAGCCGTGCGAGCTTGGCGAAGTCCAGCCGCTCGACGTTGAGCGGCGGACGATCCGGATAGGTGAGCGCATAGCCGATCGCGGTGCGCATGTCCGGCGCGCCGAGCTGTGCCAGTACCGATCCATCTCGATAGCCGACCATGGAGTGCACGATCGATTGCGGGTGGACGATCACTTCGATCTGCTCGGGCCGAACGTCGAACAGATGCTTGGCCTCGATCATCTCGAGCGCCTTGTTGAACATGGAGGCACTGCCGATCGAAATCTTCAGGCCCATCGACCAATTGGGGTGGGCTCGGGCGATCTCTACGGTAACCCCGGCCATCTGATCCCGCGTCCAGCTGCGGAAAGGGCCGCCGGAGGCCGTAAGTACGATTCGTTCGACCGCGTGGCGCTGGTCGTCTTCGAGTGCCTGGAAGATAGCCGAATGCTCGCTATCGACCGGAATCAGCGTCCCTCCGCCACGATGGACCGCCTGCACGAAGAGATCGCCGGCCGAGACCAGGCATTCCTTGTTGGCGAGCGCGATATCGGCGCCGCGTGCAGCCGCAGCCAGCGTCGGGGCGAGCCCCGCCGTACCAACGATCGCCGCCATGACCCAGCTCGCCTCGCGGGCTGCGGCCTCCTGCAGCCCGGACGGTCCGGCTGCCACCTCGATGCCGGTGCCGGACAGCGCGTCCTTCAGGTCCTGGTAACGCCCCTCGTCGGCGGTGACCGCCAGTTCGGCGCCGAAGGTCTGCGCCTGCTCGGCCAGGAGCTCGATATTGCCATGCCCGGTCAACGCGGCGACGGTAAAGCGATCACGTCCGCCCAGTTGCTGGACGACATCGAGCGTGCTGCAGCCGATCGACCCTGTGGAACCGAGAAGGGTGATGCGCTGACGGGTGGAAAGGGGCATGTGAGAGGCGACCTCGAGAAAGACGGATCCGGCAGACCGGAGGCAGTCTGACAGGCCTCTATATAGAGAGCGCCGATCGCGTCTGTCATCCCTGCTGTGTGGTCGGCCGGATTTGCCGGGGCTTTCGCCAGGGTGGCACGGGCAAAAGCCGGGTCCGGATCTTGGAAACGTCCGCTTTTCGAATGCTCACTTTCGGGCAGCGCTCGGAAGGCTGATTGCGAGGTTTTGGTTTGTCCATCTTCGCGATATTCCTATTGCAATCAAACGACGATTCCAGACGTATCCGAGAAGGTGTGGTCCATACGCTGGATTTGATTTGGTCATCTTCGCCGACAAGGCACAAAAAAGCCCGCCGAAGCGGGCCACTCGATACCGGGTCGAGCCGACTAGATGTGGATGTCGGCCTTGGCCAGTTCAGACTTTTCGAAGAAGCGGGCGACTGCTCCCCTCGGCTCGAACACCGGCGAGATGCCGAGATCCTTCAGCTTCGACGGAACGCTTCTCGGGTTCCAGCCGAATGCTTTCCCGATCTGGCTCAGCGTTGCATATCTCTGCTGGAACTCCGACATAGAACGCCGCTCGATGAACTGGACCTTATGCCCGCTCATCATGGGGAGGATGCGCCCGTCGAGGTATCCGAGGCTGATCAGCGCTTTGATCGTGGCGTTCGTCGTTCCAAGGACTCGTTTTGCCTCCTCCCTGCGCATCAGCTCCTCGTCGCCACCAGCCATAGGATCGACGACGTGTTTGAGCGCCTCAGGCGCTACTCTGATCCGGACGATACTCGGTACGTCTCCCGGAATGATGTAGGATTCCACGTGGCCTTCGAGAACGGTCGCGACGACCTCATGATACCGACGGTTCCAGTACCTCGTCGCCTCAGCCAAGGAGACGTAGCCGTCGGCGCTGGAAAGGGGCGTCGCCCCGTCTTCCAGTCGGGACAGCACGTCCTTGACCGATGACGGTTTGATGCGGCTGTAGGAGCGTTCGCTGCCGTCGCGCGTCTCCACCTGCTCGAAGATTCCAGCGGAAACCAGATTATGGACACGTCTCTCACTGATCCCTGTCATCTTTGCCGCCTCCACGCTTGTGAGAGTGTCCGCGGCGCTCTGCAGGATCGGGCGAAGCACGTCTGCCGGGATGTAGGTCGCACTATCCGAGTACCCGTCGTCGAAGCTGTCGTCGCTTGCCTTCATGAGCGCCCTGATCCGCTTCGTCTGGACACCGAATTCGGCATGAGCGGAGTTGAGGCAATAGAGGTGGCGTCGGGCCACGGGTCTGAAGATGATCTGCCCTTCGCCGAACGGCATGTTCCGCTCCAGAATGTCCTGGATGAGATCGACCACTTCCTGATACGCGGATTTGTCCTGATGGCGGCGGAGCCATCTGCTCATAGATCCGAGCATCTGTCCGACATGCTTCGTCCTCGGACGGAGTCTGTCGATGTCCTTTGCGAGCATCGCACGGATCTCGTCGGCTCCTTCGGATGCGACACTGAAGCCCCACTCCGGGGGATCGAACTGTTCGATCATCCTGTCCTGAAGGTCATGGGATGCGATGTACTCGCCGAGATGACGCGCCAACTCGACGGCGACATGCGCGTCGAGTCCGTCAAGGAAACCAGCGGCTGGTTTCGAGAGGACACGACCCTGCAGATAGGCGTCCAGGCGTGGTTGGCGAGCTCGTTCGGCGGACGCCGCTGCCGTGGCGATCATCTTGGTGTTGCGCAACACGAACAGCGGAAAGTCATGGAGATCGGTGCCGGCCTCCATCTCCACCTCGGTCAGAGAGCACCCGTGGAGCCCGCAGCTTTCGATCGCGCGAACCGACCACCACGCGCGACGATACGCGCGAGCCGCAAGCCGTCCCTCTTCCTTTAGCCTGTCCTTGACGACGCAGCAGGCGCAGAAGCGCATCGTCCGGCCAGGCCGCATATCCCTGTTCAAAGTCGCGAAGCCGAGCTGCCACGCGCCTCCTGGGCTGCTCGACGATACGGCCATCGCCTCCAGCCGGGCCATAGCGACACCCGACCACGTTCCGACCATAGACATGGCATCATGATCCCCGGAGATGAGTGCGGAGGATGCGAGATCGGCATGCTCAAGGAATTCGCTTAGCGAATTGAACCCATTCGCAGCAGCGAGGCGTGCGACGAAATCGATCGCCGCCTCGTCGTCGTGGTGCGGCACGGTGATGGGAAGCCTCATCGTGCGGCCCTCCGGCCCGAATGGACAAGATCGGTAAGCGCGTTCGCGGGGTCGATCTCGCTCCAACGGGCTGCGGTGAAGATGTTGTCGCCCGGCAGACAGCCGGTGTTGGTCTGGTAGCCGTGGGCGAAGGCACGGACATCGACGGTGTCCTTCTCCTTCTGCATGACGAGACTGCACGCTGCCTGTACCGCCTCGATGATCCTTCCGTAGCATCCGCCACTGGCGGCGCAGAGGCGTCCGAGAAAGTCGTCGGCCTGGATCCCCTCCGACATCTTCAGTCCGCATCTTCCCACGACGATGTCGGTCAGCACCTCCATGACGATGCTCCTGTCGGACGGCATGGACAAAGGGATGAAGCGCATGACCATCGACCGGTTCACCAACTGCGGGTCACCCTCGAGCAGCTCCGCAAGCTGCGGCACGCCGGAATAGATCGTGTGCAGCGGCCAATCGTCAATCTGCATTAGGCTTTTCAGCCGGTCCTGCACGTCGGCCACTGCTCTGCTGCTTGCGTGGCGCAGGAGATGCTGGGCCTCGTCGACATGAAGGAAGACGATGCCGCGCTCGCGCAACTGCGCCTTGACGGTCGCGAAGAGCTGACCTTCCGTCATCTTGTTCGACGACGGTACGCCGATAGCCTGGAGGATCGCGATAGCGAAGTCCTTCGCGGTACAGGGCTTGGGGGCCTCGATGCTCAGGAGGGGGCGTACCGTCTCACCGTATTCGTTCGTCCAGGGCTGGAGTTCCGGGATAAGGGAGAAGTGGTGGCGCAAGGCATAGGACTTGCCGCTGCCTGAAGCTCCGACGAGAAACAGAGCCCGCCGGCGCGAACCCAGACCTTCGCGGCAGGCCTCCACGTTGTCCACCAGTTCGCGCAGCATGGAAGCCAGCCGCTTGTCGCGCGCATGATGCAGGTAGCCGGCGCGGAGCGCCCTCGCCCTGTTGACGGCCGGGCTGCGTTCGGGAGTGATCATGCTATCGTCCATTCTCAATAATCCTCGTAGTACGACTGCCCGGTATCCTCTTCGGATACGTCGTTAGGCTGTTCCATCGGCTCCGTGCCTGGAGACGTGCGGGTCCTGCTCTTCCTCCCATCGCGCTTACGCTCGGCGTGGAAGTCCGGCACGGCAGTCGAAGGCGAGACCGAACCGTCGCGGAGCGGATCTGCGGGGATCGCGAACGTTTCGGTCACAGTGGGGGTATCGGCGGACCTGACAGCCACCCAGGCTCCGAACACGTCGGATTCAATGCGGAGATAGTGCTCGGCATCGAGCGTACGCGGCGTCAGGTTGGCGCGGAGCGCGGCCGCCCGGCCCGAGTTGCGAAGTCGGTCGATCGCACGGTACATCGCATCCAGTCCCGCTTCCGCTTCAGCGGCGTTCTGCTTCCTGAGTTCGTTACGCGCCTCGATCCACTCGGCAAGCGAGAGACCCTTTCCGATCCCGACCTGGTTACCCACTTCGAACCAGCCCTCGTCGCCCCTCACGGAGATAGTCGCGAGGTTCTCGGGGTCGACCTTGACGTCGAACTCCATCTGCCCGAACTTCATCCGCTGGCGCTGTAGTTCTTCGGAAGCGTAGGGGATGCCCATGAACACGATGCCATAGCCGCCGATACGGCGCTTGAACCGCTTGCCAAAGATGTCGAGCATGGATCCTGCGTCCTGGCTCGGAAAGTTCAGCCCATGCTCCTGCGTCGCTCTCAGCCAGGCATTGTGAGGCGTCGCTCCGCCAAGGCCCGAATGGGGCTTGTTGTGATACAGGTCGCAGACACCGAGGGTGAGGAGAGGGATGATCTCATCCACCAACAGGCTGATCTGCTGCTCGGGGTCGTAGTCACCCTTTTCCGCGATGGAACGGAAGGTCTGTCCCGTGAAGAACGCGGTGAGCAGCGGTCCGAGGACGTGGAACAGCGTCTCGACGAAAGGGCGAGCCTTCGGGTTGCCTGCTTCCGGCCGGCTGAACGAAATCCTCGCGGCGCGCATGGCGGCTTCGGTCACCTCGTTTGCGAACTCGCTGCCGTTGTCGCTGTAGATATTGCGCGGTCGAACCATGCCGACCCAAGGGGTTTCCGCTCCGACCAGGGTGGAAATATGCCGCTTGTCCGACATGATCATGCGGATTGCGTCCACTGCGACCACGGCGCTCGGGCTGAGAGCAGCTTTGAAGGCCAGCACGTAGCGCGTCGCCGCGTCGATCGCCGCCACGAACCAGATGCGCCTTCCGGACACGGCCTCCTTGAGGTGGGAAGGCAGGAGATTCCACGTTCCGGTCTCAACGAAGAGTGCCATCAGATCGGTCTTCCAGAAGTCGATCTCGATCCGCTCGCCGACCGACAGAGCCTCGATCCTGCGCTTGTTGATATGGAACTTCTTCAAGGCCGAAGCCCGGCCGTGTCGGCTGTCCCACCTGTCGAACGCGTCGAAGGAGTAGATGATGGATTCGAACTTGTAGCGGGTGACCTTGACCAAGGGTAACGCCCGGTCCTCGTTCGCCTTCCACAGTTCCTTCAGGTATCCCTTGTATACGGCGGCCATGCTGGGCTTGAGGTCCGACAGGTAGTTGCGTGCTTCCTTATGCGCGAGCGAAAGCGACTCGGCATCGACCTTGCGCATATGTAGACCCGGACCGTGATGACGGTGCACGATGCCGAGCACCTGGCCGCCGCAGGCGTGGTACCGCTTGTAGTCCCTTCGGAAGGTCTTCACCGAAGGCGTCGGGAATGCAGACATCTCCATCATCGTGTCGGCCCGGACGCTGTTGTCATCGTCGAGACTCAGCATCTCCATGATGATCCGCTTGCGGTACTTGCGCAGGTTGAGTTCGAAGATCTCCTTGGACCAGCGCGGCTTTTTGCCGAGGCTCACGCAGTCAGCGTCGTAGAGGTGGATCATCTTCTCGCGGAAAAGCGCCAGATCGCGCTTCTTGCCGGTGATTTCCGCGAAGGTGCGTTCTCCGAAGATGGCGCGCAGACGGTCGTTCTCAGGCCCGTCATAGTCGTAGCTGATCCGGGCTTCCCCATCGAGAAGCTTGTTGTAGATCTCGGCATGGGGGACGAAGCGTTCGTCGCTGGCGTTCTTCCTGTTGGCGAACGTCCAGCCTTCGGCGTCCCTGCGGACCGGCTTCCAGTCCACACCCGCTTCGCTGAAGCGGGTGCTGGAGCTCATGTTGACGAGGGCGTACCGGAAAAAGGTGGGGATCATGGGTTCGGACTGCATGATGTGTTCCTTGTTCTGCAGCAGGGGGGAGTGGGTGATCCGAGCTGTCGGGTCTACCGTCGGGCCATCAGCCTGGTCAGTTCTTCGAGGCGACGTTGCACCGGTGTGGGACGGAGCATCTCCGTGATGATCCGCTTGCGGTACCTGCGCAGATCGCGTTCGAAGATCTCCCTGGACCAGCGCGGCTTCCTGCCGAGGCTCACGCGGTCAGCGTCGTAGAGGTGAATCATCTTCTCGCGGAAGAGCGCCAGATCGCGCTTCTTTCCGGTGATTTCCGTGAACGTGAGATCTTCGAAGATGGCGCGTCCAGGATCACTCCCGCGAGCGTCGCGGCCGCAGCGGATACGGGCGCTTCCATCGGCGAGCATCTGGCGGACCTCGGAATGGGAGATGAACCGTTCGTCGCCAGCTTTCTTCCGGTCGACAAACGTCCAGCCCTCCGTGTTCGACTTGACCGGCGTCCAGTCGATGCCTCCTTCGCTGAAGCAGTCGCTGGGGCGCATTTCGACCGGGGAGTTGCCGGGAAAGGTGCGGTGGGGCAGTTCAGGCTTCATGGCTTGCTCCGTGAGTTGTGGCGATATCGGGGAGGGGGGTGACTTCTGATCTATCGCCGGACCATCAGCCGGGTCAGGTCGTCGATGCGATCCCGCGTTTCTGTCAGGAGAACGCCGTCGTCGATCAGCAAAAGGATGGCGGTGCGGCGGGGAGCCCGGTCGGGGCATCCGCGGAGAAGCTCTCCGAAGCGGAACGGTCCGTGGAAAGACTGCACGGCTTCAAGCGCGCTTGCATATTCGGCGTCGTCACGCATCTTGCGTGCCCGCAGGATGCGCTCCGCGTTCTCGCCGGCAGCGTATGTCGCATCGCGCTCCGTCATCAGACGGATGTCATGCACGGCGGCGCTGACGGTGGAGCCGTTCCGGTTCTTCCGGACGAACCCTTCCGCCCTGATGCGGGCGAGGAGATCCGCCATCGAAGCGGCCTTCCTGTGCTGCTTTACAGCAACCGCCACCACCAACCCGTCGTGGAAGACGACGCAGTAGTCGCAGATGTGCTCCCGCAGCTTACCTTCGGCGTCACGGTAGAGAAGTACAGGGAACTGGGAGTGGACGGATTTCACATCCCTGCGGGCCTGCAGGATCAGGGAAACACGCCGCTCGAGACCGCTTTCGTGATACACGACCTCGTCGCCGTGCACCGAGAAGCCGCGGAGCGTCCTGGCATGCTTGGCGGGCGGCTTGCGCACCGCATGCCACGCTTCCGGCTCGTTCCAGAAAGCGGTCTCAGTCTTCGCTTCTGCCGGGGTTCCAGGATATTCCGCAATCCGATCCTTCGGCGCGGCCGATCCTGCCGGTCGGGCCGGCAGCATCATGGGTGCGCGGAGGAAGGATCGGGGGGAGGCTCAGGAAGCCGAGGCCGGCGCGGCGAAGCTGGATATGGCGGTAAGCCTGACGTGCGAAATGCATGGAGCGGTCCTTACGTGAACAAGATACGGCATAGCGTGACTGGGTCTCCGGAGTTCGTCTCCGGAGGTCACATTATGAGTTGACGTATCCTGTCCATGCGTAGCTCCTGTCGTCTGGTGGAAGAGGTACCGGCTTCCCGGTTGTTTGGCGAGCCCCGGCCTGGCGAATCCTGGTCTCCAAGGGCACACTTCGCCACTTGTGGTGAAGCTGCCGATAAACTGTCCCGAAACGGCTCAAGTTGCGGCGTCGACTAGATCGCTGTGGTCAGTCCATGGTTCATTGCCGGCAGGTCGATCGCCCGTTCCGGCGGCAGCAACCATATCTCCTTCAAGGGATCGAACAGTCCGGGCAGTTCCAGCACCTCGTGGATCTTGAGGAAGTCCTTCGTGTTCCCCGTTATGATCGGTGTTTCGTGCGCGATGGCGACCGCGGCCACCATCAGGTCATGGCCGATCCCTTCATGCTTTGCAGACGGGCACGGAACCCACAGATGTTTCAGGCTGCGTGTCGAGCTCAGAAGTCCGTAGATGTCCGCCACCTCCCATGTCATGTCCAGCATCGCGAAGTCCGTGGCCCGGATCTCTTCGATCCAGGTCTGCAGCTCTCCCGAGCGGCGCTCGTTGACCTTGCGGACAAGGTGCGCGCCCCGAAGTATCTCTGCGATCACCGGATAGCAGACAGCCAGCCGGTCGAGGCCGACATCCAGCAGCCATTGGCGCAGTCCCGGAGGAGGGATCTGCCGGCTGGTAAGACTCAGGACGTTCGTATCGAGCAGTAGAAGGTCCTGCTGCATTGACGGAATCCTTTCACCGAATAAGTTGCACTAGCCGACTGGAACAGGATCCGTTCCTTTGAGCGGCGTTTGCCTATCGAACTGAAGGATTCCTTCATGCCAAGATCCCCAAAGATACCAAGATCCGAGGCTGAATCCCGGATCAACAAAGTATTCGACGATGCGAGAATGCTCGGCCCCCAGCGCGTGGAAGACAAGACTGGTGTGTTTGAGATAGTATTCAAGCCAAGAAAGCAATCCTTGGAGGAACTGTTCTCCAAGCCCGGACCCGTGACGGGTGATTGACAGCAAGAAACTTGTCTATATCCGATTTACAATTTGACAATATCTGTCGAATCGATTTCACGCAAGATCTATATCGAGGTTTTCGATATCGATACTGGCTATGCAACTTCTTGTCTGCCACTTGCTATGTCTGTTCAACCTGACGGGAGTCCATGCTATCGGAAGTTCCGGCTGACGGAAGTAGAAGGCTTGACAGCATCTTTCTGTTCTGTTTTCGTTCCAGGCATGTCGAGCCATCGCACCCAGATACGAATAGGTTGAACCGACCGGACGGAGTCCGGCCATCGGCTTTTCAATTCGTGATCGGAGGTGTTTGCCATGAAGGCATTCTCAGGCGGCAGCAGACCGGATGGTCGAGCGCCGAGTAGTCCATCGACGTTCCAGTCCTATTTCCCGTCTGCCACGATCAAGTGCGCAGGCTTACCCTTCTATCGATCGCAGGCCGCCCGAGACTACGCGTGTCTTCTTGACGTCGATCCCGCCGTCTCGGTCTGGGAACCCTCGGATATCGTGTTCAGCAATGGCCTGGACGAAGTCGTCGTCGATTTCGACGTGTCCTCTGCAGGCTCGGGCTTTCTTGTGAAGGTCCGGGAAGGAGAACTCTTTGTCCTGGACTGGCTGGTCCCAGTGGCGCAGAAGGCCGGCCACGACTGCCGGGTAGTATCGCCATACGATCCGGAATCCGGCTGGAGGCTGAAGAATGCAAGAGATCTCCTCCGCTATGGCCACTTCGATATCGCGCTCGGCGACCGCATCCGGCTGCTGGCAGCACTCGCGGAGATGGGAAGCCTGACGATGGCCGAATGCCTTTCGGTCGTGCGGGAGCGCAACGCCGTGGCGACGATCGCTTCCATGATCCTCCACGGCTACCTGGAGGTCGATCTCGACGAGGGTCCGCTCGGCCCTGAGACGGTGGTGCGGCGAATAGAACGGTAGACGCCGGCGTCCGTTCAACCATTGTTCCAGAGGCATGATCCCATGAAGATGATCTCACACAGGCTGCCGCAGTTGGGGCTGGCCGAGTACTTCGCCTATTCCGCGATCCGCAGCCGCATCCGTCCGTTGTGCCGCGCGAAATGCTTCGCGATCGGTCTCGTCGTCGACCGTTGGGACGACGTCGAGATCTACCGTGCGGCGGCGCAGGCGTTCATCGAGCCCGACGGCTACCACCGGATGCGCGACATCAGCGGGGAGGCCGTCGTGTTCGACGACGGTCCCCGGCGCAAGCTGGAGATCGCCAGAGAGGCTCTCCGGCATGAACGAGCGATCCTCATCTTCCAGAGGAAGGATCTTGTTCCTGCAGATATCCTGCCGGTCCTCGACGCTATCGTTGAGGTTCCACGGCCGACGGCGAGGCAGATCAAGGGCGTCGTAAGATGGTTTCGAAGCATCGAGATCGACGATCTGCAGTCAGGCCTGCTCGCCGAGGCCGGCCTGAACCGTCTGCGGCTGATCATGCGCCCCGGCCGGCCGGTGAGCAGAACTCTGTCGGCACTGGCACGTATCGCTGAAACCGTGCCTGAGACGGTACGGAGCGAAGAACGGGGCGAGGCGGCACCGCGCCTCGAGGAGATGGCCGGCTATGGTGCCGCACGGGACTGGGGTCTCCAACTGGCGGCGGATCTCGCCGACTGGCGAAGCGGGAGGATCGGATGGCAGGATGTCGATCCGGGGCTTCTTCTATCTGGGCCGCCGGGAACCGGGAAGACGATCTTCGCGAAGGCTCTGGCACGAACCTGCGACGTTCCGCTCGTCCATGCCTCAGCGGCGCGGTGGCAGGCAAAAGGCCATCTGGGGGACTTCCTGAAGGCGATGATCCGCAGCTTCGACAGCGCACGTGCCCAGGCACCGAGCATCCTCTTCATCGACGAGCTCGACGCCTTCGGAGACCGCGCGGACGAACATCAGAATAGGTCCTACGACGTCAAGGCGATCAACGGCCTTCTCGAATGTCTCGACGGTACCCTGGGCAGGGAAGGGGTGGTCGTCGTCGCGGCCTGCAACAACCCGGACCTGATCGACCCCGCTATCCTGCGATCGGGCCGGCTGGATCGGCACATTGTAATCGGGCCTCCCGACACGCCGGCACGCAAGGCGATCTTCAGGATGCACGTGGCAGGGGAACTGGCCGACGAAGAACTCGACATCGCCGCAGCGACGACATCTAGTCTTTCCGGTGCGGACATCGCCCGGATCGTACGGGAGGCGCGCAGGGCTGCGAGAAAGGACCGGCGTCCGCTCGAGAAGGCTGATCTCCAATCGGCACTCCCACATTTCGTCCAGGTCTCCGATGAACAGCTTCGCGCGGCAGTCATCCACGAGATCGGCCATGCGGTCGTGGGCACGGTCCTCGGACTGCATCTGAGCTACGTGGCGGTATCGCCGGTGATTCCTGAAACGGGCACAGCCCAATTTCTGGGTGGAGCCTGCTTCGAGACGGAGCGCTGGAAGCGCCGCACGCTGCAGCACTACTTCGACCTCATCGCCCTGCACATGGCCGGCATGGCCGCCGAGGAGCTGTTCCTGGGCTTGCGCGACGACGGATCGTCTGGCCACGACGGTTCGGACCTCGAGCAGGCGACAAAGGTGGCAATCGAGGTCGAGCGGCTGCATGGGTTCGGCAGCCGGCTGGCTTCCTACGGTCCCCTGAACGAGCGGGTTTCGAAGTCACTCAGGCACTCGGATGCGGCGTTGATGAAGCTGGTGGACACGACTCTGCGCACACAGCTTGACCGCGCCAGGTACATCCTCGGAGAAAACGAGCAGGTGTGTGTTGAACTTCAAAAGCGACTTCTGCGTGAGCATCAGATTGCAGGTGAGGATGTCAGGCTCGCGGTTGGCGCTGGGGGGCTCTTATGTGGTTTCCAGGAAGATATTGGAGGGAGCTGAATGAGGCGGTTCTAGCTTCTGCGTGTCAAGATGATTGCTAGGGACGTCAAGTCCGGTCAAGCAAGCGTTCGAGATGCAACATGGGCTATGAAGACGCACATGCATTGCCGTCTAGCTCTGGGGGACTTGGAAACGTTTCAGCGACATCGGCAAGCGTCACAGCCGCAAACCGGTTCCGGAGAAGCTGCTCCGCCTCGGTCAAGACTTCATCCAGCGTGGCGTTGACCGCCTGCTCGATCTTGCAACCGGGCATGTCATACGCAGGGCCAACCGCAAACATCGATGGCTCGCCAACGGCGCGATAGATGTCGAGAAGGGTCAGCTCGGCAAGCGGTCGCGTCAGCTTCCAGCCGCCGCCATGGCCCTTGACCGAACTGACATAGCCCTGGTCACGCAGTCCTGCCATGGTGCGGCGGATCACAACGGGGTTGGCATCCAGCATTCGCCCAATCATCTCGGACGTCATCGTCCCGTCGTGCCGCCCCATGTGGATCAGGACATGCAGCATCCGCGACAGTCCACTGTTCTTTCTCATCCCCGATCCCTTCTCCGCTTTCAGCACCGTAGCACGCACATAGCTGGGAGGCCATGATACATTCGATGTGTCGTGACCGTTGAAAACGTAAGGTTATGGTACTTATGTTGTTGCGTGACTCGAAGGAGAAAGCATGACCAAAACTTACGACGTCATCATCATCGGTGGCAGCTACGCCGGCCTTTCCGCAGGCCTCCAACTAGCTCGCGCCCGTCGGAAGGTTCTGGTTATCGACGAGGGTCTAAGGCGCAACCGGTTCGCTTCGCACTCGCATGGCTTCATTACCCAGGATGGGGTTGATCCCTCGGTCATAGCAGCGGACGCTCGTAGCCAGTTGATGGAATACAGCACGGTGGACTGGGTTTCCGGCCGCGCGGAGACCGTACAACGGAACGGGTTGACGACATTTGGGCAGGTTCTTTTCGATGTAATGGTCGAGGCTAGCCGCTACCAGTCCCGCCGCATTATTCTCGCTCTCGGCGTACGTGACGTTCTCCCAGAGATCCAAGGCTTGAAGGAACGCTGGGGCAAAAGCGTATTCCACTGCCCATATTGCCATGGCTACGAGTTGAACCAAGGCAAGATTGGAGTGATCGCAGGCTCGGCGCTTTCGATGCATCATGCGTTGATGCTTCCCGATTGGGGACCGACCACTCTCCTGCTTAATCAGGCATTCACGCCTGATGCTGATCAGCTTGCAGCTCTCGCGGCTCGCGGTGTTGTCCTTGAACGTGGACCGGTGAAAAGCATAACAGGTCATGCAGATGTGAGGCTGCTAGATGGAAGCTGCCTGTCTTTCGAGGGTCTGTTCGCACTGGCCCCCTTCGAGATCACGAGCCAGATCCCACAACAACTCGGTCTCGACATGGAAGAGAGCCCTCTCGGCTCCATCATCAGGACCGATGCAATGAAGGAGACCAGCGTGCCCGGCGTCTTCGCATGCGGAGATGCTGCACGACCGATGGCATCCATCGCGCTCGCAGTCGCCGACGGCAATCTGGCTGGGGTCAACGCTCATCGCTCGTTGATGTTCGGAATGAAGTCCGGTGAGTAGTTTTGATGGTCGGCAGGACGGTTACATCGACGGCGTGCGGCGAAACGTGCCGGGCCTCGACGGTCTTCACCGAATGACGTGGCTGCTTCTCGCCGAACGGGTTCCTGTCGATGGACGGGTCCTGGTTGTCGGTGCGGGCGGCGGTCTTGAGCTGCAGGCACTCGCGGAGCAGGAATGCGGATGGACTTTCGATGGTGTCGACCCTTCTTCAGACATGCTCGCCCTGGCGCGGAGAACCGCTTCCAGCAACTTGGAACGCATCAATGTTCACCAGGGCGACATCTCCGCCGCTCCTGACGGTCCCTTCGACGGCGCTGTCTGTTCGTTGGTCTTCCATCACATCTCCCCTGAAGACAGAAGAAAGGCGCTTGAAGGCATCCGCCGTCGTCTGCGGCCTGACGCGCCATTCATCCTTGCCCATGTCAGCATTCCTTCTACGGAGCCGGAACGCTCTATTTGGATTGGCAGACATGTCGAGTTCGGGGCGACTGCCGATATGAACACCGATCGGCGAGCTTCGGCCAAGGCCGGCATGAGAGCGAAGACATTTATCCGCGCCCCGGAACAGGATCTCGAGGATCTTCGCGCGGCCGGCTTCAAGGAGTCGACTCAGTTTTTTCAGGCAATGAGCTTCCGTGGCTGGGTGAGCTACGCCTAGGGGCGTCATTTCCTTGCAGGGAACGCATCCAGTGCGAAGCTGGTCTTCTAGACCCGGACTACTTTCTCAGATGCCGTCTTCTGTTCGTCGAGGACGACGGTAGCACATCGCCACTCTGCCAATCCGGTAGCGAGTTCGGCCAACTCCGCCGTCAATACGTCAATAATTTCTACCATATCCGCACTCCTAGGACGCGTCATGGAGATAGCATTCGCGTTCAGTGGGAGCTTCTGGCAACTGCTTCATAAATACCGGAGTTTATAGGGAGAAGCGAAGGCAGCGGGCTCTTGAATGGTTTTCGCGACTGCATGCCGCACGCTTGAGACTTCGAGTCGGATGCGGGAACATGTTCATGCTGTTGTCAGATGGCTTTCTCCGATCGGACTCGACAGCCATCCCTGATCGCGGAACGGGACTGCCAGCAAGCTGCTCGATGTGGAGCTCAAATGCCGAGCCGGGCGCGTATCCGCTCCCACTCGGCAGTCAGCGCTTCGTTCTGATCGTCGAATATCTTCGTCGAGGCGAGGATCGCTGCGGTCGCTTTGGTCGTCTCGTAGTGAGCGAAGAGTTCTATAATCTGAGCTCGGTCGACGGGCTTTTGCGACTTGCGGCTGCCATTGAAGAGGATGTTGAAGTCGTTGAAAACGGTATCGCATCGCGAATGCAGCCACTCCATGCGTAGCCACCGGCCGAGGATCTCTCCGCTGAAGATCGCCTGCGCCACAACGCCGATCATTTCGAGATCGGTCTGGCGGTGCGCCATGAACGCGATCCAGACGACGAGATAGCCAAGGGTGGTGATGCGCTGCCAGCGAAGCATTCTCCGGACGATGGAGCGTGTGAAGAATACGCTTTCCATCGAGTTCGCCGCCAAGCGCCTGAGCGGGTCCTTCTGGTCGTTGTTGTAGTATCCGACCGTCTCTTCATGCGTAAGCGCGACGTCGAAGCTGTTCGAGAGCACCTGCCGTCGCCTCGCATCCTCCGCCCTCGGGAAGAGATAGAGATTCTGCACCAGCCCATGAACGAAGAAAAGGAGAGCGGCTATCAGAAAGGCGATCTGGACACCGATGCTCGCCTGTGGGTAAGCAGCCTTGTCGATCAGGAGAGTCACTACGGACAGGATGGATACCGCCCAAAACAGCCCTCCTCCGATGCGATCCATGAGCGCGAGGGGTGCATAATAGTTGGTTCCAACGGTATCGATCTGCGGCATGGTCTGTATCCTACTTGATTACGACGTAGAACGGCTCGCTCTGACCCACGATACGGTTGTCCCGCCGCCTAATGACGAAGGCCTCGGCCATATGGACACCCCGGTACTGCAGCCCCTCCCAGCGGCGGTCGCCGTCCGTCGGTTTCTCGAAACCGCCCCTGCCGCATCTGACGGCCATCGCCGCCGCACCCGTGTTGGTAATGCGCCAGCGGACATAGCAATCAGCCGGCACGGTCTGGAACTTGTTGATGCGTACATCGAACCAGAGCCCGCCACCGCGGGCGAGCGCTTCGCCCGAGAGGACGCGATGTCCTCTTCCCTTGAATTTCGTCGTGCTATGCTCGGCGAAGATCTGGACGTTCCGTGAAACGGTTTCGGCCATCGGCCAAGGTGGTGCCTGCTGATGACGGGGAGTCTTGAAGATCGACGGCAAGATGCCGACGCCGTAGTCGATCACCGTGTCGACGAGGCCGTCCAAGTGGGCTGCGGTGTCCCTGAGAAGAGCCCGCGCACGATCGGTCACCGATGCCTCGGCCTTCTTCACGTTCTCGCCCTTGGCAAATCCGTCTCCGAAGACCCTGCGCCACTTCTCGATGCTGCCCGCCCGATCAGTCGCCTCCACGGCTTCATCGATCCAAGTCCGGTACTTGTGGACAAAATTCCGGAAGTTCGCGTACTGCGTGTCGTTCCAGAGCTCCGCGAAATCCTGCGATCGGAGGGATGGGTTTTCGACCTTCGGCTTGTCGGGGCGATCCTGAAGCCAGTCGTCGAGCCGCGACATGATCGTCTGAAGAGCGCTCGGAGTATCCGCGAACGCCGTCGTGCCCTTGTCCCACCATTCAATCCGGTGGCCGATCAACGTTGTCAGCAGCACGGACTCGCAACTGAACCGCTTCTTGATGTCACGAATGTACTTGATCAGCCGCGTCGCCTTCCGGAAGGAGTTGTTGCCCGAATAGCCGTTCTTCTCCCTGATCCAGCGGGTGTACTCGACCGGCTGGGAGGCTTCGAACTCGTCGGTCCTCCTGTTGCAGACCTCGAGGGTTCCCTGATGCTCCCGGTCAGCGACCAGGGGGGCTATGTCGATCTTGCAGTCGTCGGCATAGGTAATGGTGACGCAGTAGTCGTAGACGACTGTCATCTCGCCGTAGCGCTTGCTTTCCCGGAACACGCGTCCGAGCTCCTTGACATACTGCGCCGCGCTCCAGCCATCCACCGGCCTGACCTTCACGAGCAGGTCCGCGTCGAACTCTCCTTGGTCGACCGGGCGGATGATCGTATCGTGCGCCCACGATCCTTGCTCGATGAACTGGAGGATGCGAGGGTGCCAGTCCGACTCTTGAAGGAACTCCTCGATAGCTTCCACGCGGGCCCCGAGCAGATCGATGCGTGTCTGGTTCAGATTTACGGTGCCCTTCAGGAAGTCGTTGAAGTCGCTCACCAGCTTCATGGTTCTTTCCGATCTTATTGCGTCTAGGCCTTCGGCGGCACCGACCTGCGTGCGGGTCTGTCCAGAAGTCAGATTCACACTAGGGATCTTTTAAGTATGTCTACTCCGAACAAGGTGGGAATGTTGATTTCCGGAGTCAAGACCCATATCGTATCGCTACACCGAACAATGAAAACGAGCGAAGCGATACTGTCATGAGCCAGGCGACATTCGGCAAGAGGATCAAGGAGCTGCGGACGAAGCAGGAGTTGACCCTCGACCAGCTCGCTGCTGCGACCGGCTCCTCGAAAAGCTACATCTGGGAACTGGAGAACAAGGATCCGCCGCGTCCGTCGGCCGAGAAGCTTGCCGCCATCGCCGCCGCCTTAGGCGTCACCACCGACTACCTCATCGGACGGGAGGACGTGACGCTTGCCGACGCACAGGACAAGGCGTTCTTCCGCGAGTATAGCCAGATGCCGACCGACACGCGGGAGAAGATCCGCGCGATGGCGAGGCTGCTCGGAGGTCGGAAGGAGTGACGCCGAGATCGCCGCGCAGCGTCGCCAACAGCATCTCGCTGGTGTTGAACGCGGCCTACGGGAACGACCGCTTCGACCACGGCCCGGTCGACGTCGGGCAGCTTGCCCTCGACTATACGAAGCAGATCTCGCCGGACAGTCACATCGAACAGGTTGTCGCGGAGGATCTTCCCGGATGCGACGGAGCGCTCGTGCCCGGCGACGCACTCCCACGCCGCTGGGCCATCATGTACGACCGAAGGCAGAACGCTGGACGCCGAGCCTACACCATCGCCCATGAACTCGGACATTTCCTGCTCCATCGTCGGCTTGTGGATGAGGATCCCGACTTCGACGGCGGCTTCCACTGCTCGAAGGAGGCGGTCGAGCATGGCGCAGGCGCTGATATCGAGAAGGAGGCCAACGAATTCGCGGCCAATCTCCTCATGCCGCTCGACGACTACCGCCGGCAGATACCCTCTGACCGACCTGCCACATTCGAAAGACTTGGCGGCGTGGCCATCCGATACGGGGTCTCCCTGACCGCCGCGACCCTGCGATGGCTCGAATATACGACAACGAGGGCTATGGTAATAGCTTCGGTCGACGGGTTCGCGCTCTGGGCGAAGTCCAGCGAGGCGGCTCTTCGGTCAGGCCGCTTCCTGCAGACCAGAACAGGGCTGTTCGAGATGCCGGCTGCGTCTCTGGCAGTCAGAAATGCGTTCGGGACGGAGGCGTTGCAGGGCGTCGCTCAGCCAGCAGGGGTCTGGTTCCCCGAGCCAGTCTTGGAGATGTGCGTGCGCTCCGGCAGGCATGACTTCGAGCTCACGCTTCTTTGTTTCGAGGCTCGGGCTCCCGCGCTCCAGGAAGAGGAAGTGCTCGAGGATACCTACATTCGATTCTTCAGGCACGCCAGCCGATCTTAAGCTTCGGAGCACGGCTTGGCCCGTTGGTCGTGCGATTGCCGTTCGGAGAGAGGGCAGCATCGGCACCTGCAGCCTACGGCGGCACTGTGGTATCTGTACGGATTCGTCACGACGACGTCCGAGCTGACGATGACGACTACCGTACCCTGCTAATCGGCAGGGGGACTTCATTCCGCCACCTGTATGAACGGCAGCCGGCGGGATACATGGCTGGCGGGGTGCGGACAGGTCGGGATACTCGGCTCGTTCCGATGTTGTGATATCCTTAGGAGTTTCCGGATATGCATGTTCAAACGTGACTTGCGGGCCGCCGGCCGTCACGATAGGAGCCGCCAACCAGGCGATTGCCGGGCACTTCGGTTCTGCAGGAAGACGATGAACGACACCAGCGATCCCATGATCCGTGCGGAAATCCGGCGCAGGCTTTCGGCAGCCCATTTGGGAAAAGATGCGGTGATCGTCGACGAGCTCCGCGTCAACCGTGGCGGCGCTCGCATAGATGTGGCTGTCGTCAACGGACATATCGACGGATACGAGATCAAGAGCGACCGCGACACGCTCCAGAGACTGGATCACCAAGTCGGCCTCTATGGACAGGTGGCAGACCGTATGACGCTTGTCGTCGGCGAGTCGCATCGGGACGAGGCTCTTCTTCGGATTCCAGACTGGTGGGCGGTCATGGTGGCAAGACGTGCTGGAAATGGCTGCCGTCTTGTCCGCGATCGGCGCGGCAGGCTCAACGGCGCTACGAGTATCGAGGCCCTGCTTAGGATGCTCGAACGCCACGAGCTCATCGCACTCCTATCGGGTCACGGCGCGTGCAAGGGTGCTTCGAAGAGATCGCTTCCAGACCTCGTCGCCACGGCGGCCGGGCAGATTCCGCGCGGAGAAATCGTTGCGTTCGTTAGGCATGCGCTGAAAGTTCGGACTGTGTTCAAGGCGCTGGGTGGGATGTCTGCCTACGGCCGCTCGGCTATCATCTGCGGGCCATCCTCGAAAGATGCTGGTTCGCTCTGACCGAAAGCCATGGGCCGGGCACTGTGAAGGCGGTCGGCCCCACGCGAAGGTTTCCCCCGGCGACAGCTTCGATGACCTGCGTTCCCCAGCACCTCTCCCTGCCCGCCCAAGACGGATCTCGAACGAGAGCTTGGGAAGAGCGGATGAAACCTTGGGGATCGTCCTTGTTGAGGTCGAGCTTGACCTGCCAGCTTTCAGGTTTGACTAGATCCACATGGGGGTACCATCCATTGCTGCCAGAGCCTGGCGGGCGTTTGGCGACCGACATGTAGTCGCCGTAGCCGACACTCCACGATCGCCCCACAAGACGATGAAGCGAGATCTCGTCCATGATGATCTCTTCCGGATGATCCTTCAGCGAATCCTTCGGGAAGCTGTTCGAGAGCACGACGACTGGTAGACGTTCGAAATCCTGTCCCATCTGCTGCCTCACCTGAGCCAGGAACGAACTGATCTGGTCGACATTCGCGGGAACACGATTCCGTACATACCCCGCATCGATTAGCAGGATCATGCCTGCCGGCGGCCAGTAGCCGATAAGTGGCAAGGCGCGCAGGAACAGAGTTGGTTCTCCGGGTTCCTTCAGTCGGATACGCAATGCTGCGCAACGGCCCAGTTCGGATGCGACGGAAATCTGCCGTGCGATCCCCTCCGGCGTTGTCATGCGAATGCAGGGGAGCAGGTTGTCCAAACCTGCCACGATGCGAATCCACTGAAGCGGCCCCTCGACCTCGTCGGCAAGCATTCGTAGATGCGTATTAAATGCCTCCTTGCGGTCGCGTTGCCTCTGATCCGAGGCAAGCTGCCTTTCACTCCTCTCTCGGATCGGAACGCCGCCCAGCCTAACCAACTCTGCGCTGCGCCTCCGCCGCTCCTGTTCCGCCTCGGCTGCGGAGGTGATGGCCGCCGGCGTGGAATCGAAATCAACGATGGCACCTCGGCCCGCTAGGGCATCGAGGAGGGCCGCGGCAGCTTCCGCGAAACTCTCCGCGTTACGGTGACGTGTCAGTGTGACGACTGGGAAGCAGCGGTCCTTCACGTCTTCAGATGCCCTCTCGTAGGCGAGAAGCTCGAACGCCTTGGTACTCAGGCAAGGGTAATACATCGCATGAGACATGTGGAACTCCGGTGACCCTGCATTCGATCAAACGAGATGCCTTACCAGATCACAACTTCAGACTGAAACAACCCATGTTTGCAGTTGTGCACATGATGTCAACAGAGCCGTTCTTCGGTGGTTATCTGCCAGATGATCGGCAGCTCACGTCTTCGCGATAGGCCGATCACGTAGGAAAGTGTCACTTCAGCATCGTCGATAAGCGCGCCGTCTGCTTTGACGCTAGCCCTGGCTGCCTGAGCAGCCACGTCGTCCAGAGATCCGGCAGCGAGTTTCACGATAGCCGCGACGTCGTCGAGTATAGAGAACCTGTCAGGAGCTGGGACTGCGAGGGAGCCCGGCATCAGCACATCGACCCAAATGATCCCGGATAAGCGCGGACCGATCACAGGGCTCAGGCGGTCTACCCGTCGAACGTTCATGGCGGGACCAGTCGGTCGATCGAGCGGAACATATAGCAGATCGGCCCGTCCTCGACGCCACAGCGTCTCAGTGCCGAGGTCGCGAACCCGATATGCGAATAATATGAACGCCGTGTGTTGGCTTCCCCGCGTTCGCTCATCAAGGTTCGCTTGCCGATATCCTTGCCGCTGTCCTTGCCGAGCGATTGGGTCAGCGCGAGCACGTCCAGCAGGTCGTCGAGCGCTTGGAAGGCGGAGCCGACGTGAAAGGCCATTTCCGCCAGCGCTTCCGACTGATCCGACGAGCGTTGGTCGAGAATACATGCCATCTCCGCCATGGCGGCGAAGAGGCGTCCAGTTTTCAGCCAGTTCTTGCGCTCAACATCGATCTCGGGGCTTTGTCCGTCGTTGAGATCGACTTCCTGTCCAGCGGCGAGGCCGGTAGCGCCGACAGCGAGACTGAGAGAGGCGACCAGGCGGGCGCGGGCCTCGCCGGGCAGGCCCTCGATGGTTGCCAGAATGTTCATGCCGCGGGTAAGAGGGGAAATGCCGGCCAAGATTGCGGTTGACTGGCTGAAGACGACATGCGTCGTCGGCTTGTCACGGCGCAGAGCAGCATCGTCCATGCAGGGAAGATCATCGAAGATAAGCGAGGCGGTGTGAACCATCTCGATCGCGCATCCGACATCAACTGCCAGCCCCCGGTGCGCCGGTTGGAGTATGGTGAGGACGAAGTGCAGCGGACGGAAACGCTTGCCGCCACCGAGTAAGGCATGCCGCATGGCGGCGGCGAGGTTCGGCGGCGTATAGTCCGAAGTGTCGAGAAGTACCCGCAGGCGGTTCTCGATCTCGAGCGTCAGGTCTTTGGTAATCTTTCGGTTTTCTTGTTCCGGAGTTCGGTCGTCCCGCCAGAAAACGCTTTCGCTTTCGCCCTCTTCCGGCCTCGAGACATTCTGCAGAGGAATAGGTTTCACCATAATGGACATCCTGAAGGCTGGCTAAAATGCCGGTCGTCTACAGCCTGCCGTTCCTCAGTCGTTCCGATAGCGCAGCCAACGAGTATCCGACGTTCCTCCACCGGATGAATCGCGTTCGGCGTTTCCTATGCCTTCCGGCTATCTCATGGAGCAGAGTCGCAGGCCGCTACGCTCTTCCGCGGCCTCGGTTCACTGAGCGACGGTCGGGTTTCCCGAAATCTTTGCTAGATAAGCCGCTAGTAGCGTGTAGGATTTGGCCGGGCACCGAAACGCGATATGCCCGTCGGGTCGGACAAGCACGACGGCAGACTGGCCTGCCAGGCCGAACGCTTCGTGAACCAGGCCGTCGAGATCGAAGACCGTCTCCGCCCCATGATGACCACAGGCGTCCGGATCAGCCACGACGATGGTAGGCGAGATCCAATCGACTCCTGATGCTGTCCCAGCGGCTTCCCATAGAAGCGGATGGGACGCCTGATCGCCGCCATCGAGGAGAAGCAGTCGCCAGCCCCACGACAGGCGGTTTCCATAGAACATGTCGAACAGCGAAACATCATGACCCGCGCTGTCCGTCAGCTCGGCGTAAGGCGCTCTATCTCCGGCGCGAAGCGCGCCGGCACGCTTCGGGTTGAACGCCGAGAAATGATCCTCGCTGATGAAGCTGTCCGGGTACCCGACGGTCAATTGTTCGAGATCGCTGCCACCGAACACGTAGGACCCGATACTGGGGACCAATCCGGCGATCGTTCCGATGAGGCCGTCTGCAAGCTTGTTCCGGTGCATAAGCTGCTCGAAGCCTCTGACCTGCTGCTTTCCGAGAGCCTCGTGCGCGCCATGCCGCTCCGGCCCATAGCTCTCCAGGATCAGCGGACCGGCAGCGCCGGAAAGTGTCATTGCCAGACGCCATGCGATGCTGACAGCATCGAGGAAGCCGGCGTTCATCCCCTGTCCGCCGATCGGCAGCGTCCGGTGGCCGGCATCTCCGGCGAGGAATATCCGGCCCTTCGCATAGGCCGGTGCTACGCCATGGCTGAAGGTGCCGTAGGACGACCAGGTCGGGTCCGTCAGGTCGAATGACTGATCGCCGGTGACTTCGCGCGCTCTCGTCACCATCTCCTCGCGTGTCGGCTTGCGATCCGGCATCTTCTCGCTCTGCTCGAGAACGAACAGTCGGTGGCCGCCTTCCCATACGGGCAGAACTCCCGCGAAACCGTGTGGAAACAGGAAGAACCTTGCGGTGTGCGGTTCAGTCGACCTGCGCCAATGCAGCGTCCCGTCCATCTGTCGCAGCGCACGCCCTTCGAACTCCTTCACCTCGTAGTCGAGACCGGCCGCCTTGCGCGCGGTACCGGGAGCGCCGTCGCAACCGACCAGATAGCGACAGTTATAAAAGACGTGGCCACCGACCCGGATGCCGTCTTCGTCCACGGGAGCGACCTCCACCGAGACACCGTCGTCGCTCTGCTTGATCGCGGTTGCCTCGCGGCCATACTCTACGGCGATCCCGCGCCCTGCCAGTATGTCGGTAAGGACCTGTTCGATCACGCCCTGGTTGGAGAACAGCACCCCTTCGTATGGACTGTCCGATCCGCGTGCGTCGAGACGCGCGAAGGGAACCTGATCGAGGAAGAACTGCGTGAACGGCGCTCGGTATGACTTGTCGGAGATCGGATCCAGCACCCCGATGGAGCCGAGAAGCTCCTGGGCGCGGGCGATGACGTTATGTCCTTTCGACGCCCCTGAAATGCCATGCGCCTTCTCGATGATCCGGAAACGCACTCCGTGATGAGCGAGCGCGCAGGCGGTCGTCAGGCCGATGGGCCCCGCTCCGATGATAAGGACATCCGTATCGATGTGTTGCGTGTCTTGGTCGTCCATGTGGTCCTCGTCTATCGGATACAGGAACCGGAGGCACCCTGCCGGGATGCCTCTGTCGGAGTGATCAGTGGGCTTCCGGCAGAAGGCCGCTGGAAAGGAGAGCCATGCGCGCGGCGCTTCCCTGTGCGAGCATCCATCCGGGATATTCCGGCGAGCTCGCACCGACTTTGTTTAGCGCGTCGATCTCCTGCTCGGTCAGAGTCAGGTCCACCGCCGCAAGATTGGCGTTCAACTGATCCACGTTCTTGACGCCCGTGATGATGCTGGTGACAACCGGCTTCTGCCGGAGCCATGCAATGGCCACCGCTTCGTGCGACACTCCATGAGCGGCCGCGATTCCGTCCATGACATCGAGAACCCAGGTGCCCTTCGCATCATCGACGGGAGGGAAGGGAATGGTGGCGCGCCGTCCGCCCTTCTGGTCGCGATACTTCCCGGTCAGGTATCCGCCCGCCAGAGGACTGAATACGAGCAGGCCGAGACCATGGGCCTCGATCATCGGAACGACTTCGCGCTCGATCCCGCGTCCTACAAGTGAATAGTATCCCTGATAGGTCTGGAACTGCGAGTTTCCGAGCGAACCGGAGATCCCGAGCGCGGTCGCCACCTGCCAGGCTGCCCAGTTTGAGACACCGATGTAGCGGACAAGCCCCTGCCGGACCAGATCGTCGAGCGCGCGGAGCGTTTCCTCGACAGGCGTGGCAGGGTCCCATCCATGCATCTGATAGAGATCGATATGATCGGTTCCGAGCCGCTTGAGGCTGGCCTTGACCGCCTCCACGATGTGGACGCGCGATCCGCCGCCGTCGTTGGGTCCGGAACCGATGGCATGTTCGAACTTCGTCGCCAAAACGACATCCTTGCGCGCCACTCCCAGCGTCCTGAGCGAATGTCCGACGATCTCCTCGGCCTGTCCGTTCGCATAGACGTTGGCGGTATCGATGAAATTGATCCCGGCGTCGAGCGCACGGCGGATGACGGCATCGACGGTATCCTGAGTCACGCCGCTTGCGGCGGCGTAGCGACCTCCTGCCTGGCCGAAGGTCATCGTGCCGAGGCACAGCTCCGACACGAACAGTCCTGTTTTGCCTAGAGGGTTGTAGCGCATGTTATGTGTCCTTCGAGTGATGCATCGCAGGCTGGAGAAGCCCGGCGCGGCAGTTAGAAAACACACTATTACGAGACTTGCAAGTTCCGATACGGCAGTGTATCAAATTGTTAGGAAAGGACGTGCGTCATGAAGTCCCCGACTATAAACGAAGCCCCAAGCAAGGCGACCGACGGCGGTGTCGCATCCCGCGTCGGCAGGAAAAGGGACCAAACACGCGACGCGGACCTCCTCGAAGCCGCCATCCAGGTACTTGCCGAGACAGGCTACGACCGGATGACGATGGACATGGTCGCAGCACGAGCCAAGGCCGGAAAGGCGACCATGTACCGTCGCTGGCCGTCGAAGTCCGACCTCGTCCTGGACGCCGTCGCTCATATGAAGCGCGACCAGGTCGATCCCGGAAACCTGCCGGACACGGGGTCGCTGCGCGGCGATCTCCTGGCCTTGTTCAAGCCGAAATCGGTGCAGGAAAGCGAACTGAAAATGAAGGCACTCTCCGGGCTTTCGTCGATGCTCGCTCAGCACCAGGAGCTTGCCGACGCCACCAACGCCGTCATAGTCGAACCGTGGACGTCGGTGAACAGGGTGCTGATCCAGCGTGCCGTCGACCGCGGAGAGTTCTCCGGTGACGTCGACATCGACACGCTGTCCCAGGTGATCCCGTCAATGTCCGCGTATCGCAGCGTCATCCTGCGCAAGCCCGTCGACAAACCGTTCCTCACGGCGATGATCGACAATGTCCTCATCCCCGCACTTACCTCACCCCGACGCTCCTCCAACTAGACTGTAAACTGCACGAAAGGACTTCCCGTGAATACCGTACTCGACCACGTCAGCATCCCTGCCGTCTTCGTCGCCGCCGTAGCCGTCATGGTTCTCGGCTTCCTCTGGTTCGCCGTGGCGTTCAAGCGACGGTACGCCGTCGTTCTCGGACGTGTCGGCCAGCCCGACGCTATGGGGCCACTATTTATCGTCGGGCCTTCGATCTGCGTTTTCGTGACGGCGTTCACTATCGCCTACCTCATGAGCGCCCAGCGGGTCGCTAGCCTACGCGAAGCGCTTGGCTTCGGAGCGGTCGTCGGTCTCGGCTTTCTGGCGGCTACGTCGATGAACATGGCGATCAACCCGAACATTCCGCGGCCGATCGCCTACGGTCTCCTGAGCTCTGCGTATTTCTTTGTGTCAAGCGTCCTGATCAGCGCGGTCGTGTATCTCGTTTCCTGAGGCTTCGACGATGACGGAGATGAAGGCCGGTCTGCCGGTTCTATCCTTCCCCGACGCCGACGCGCTGGAGGCATGGCTCGGTTTCAATCCTGAAGCGCCCGGCCTTTGGATCAAGTTCGCGAAGAAGAAGGCGGACGTGCTACCTACCTTGGACAAGAGCTCCGCCCTTGATGTCGCCTTGTGCCACGGGTGGATCGATGGTCAGGCGGCGACCTATGACGAAGGGCATTTCCTGATGCGCTTCACCCCGCGGAGGGCGAGGAGTCTCTGGTCGCAGGTGAACCGCGTGCACGTCGACAGGCTTGTCTCCGAGGGTAGGATGCTGCCTGGTGGCTTGGCGCAGGTGGAGGCTGCCAAAGCCGATGGCAGATGGGAAGCCGCATACGCGTCGCCGAGCAGGATCGGAGTTCCCGACGACGTGGCCATGGCGCTATCTGTGAATGGAACCGCACACGCCGCGTTCGAGGCGCTCGGCAGATCGAAGCGATACGATCTGCTGCTTCCAATCGTCACCGTGAAACGACCTGATACGCGGGCACGAAAGATCGCTGCGCTTGTCGCGGCTTTAGCGGAATCGGCAACTGAAGGCGAGTGATGTTCCATTTGGTTTTCGCCCTCCCATGGCTGGTCGTCGTCCTTCGCTACCTCCAGCCATTACCGTGGCTCTGGTCGGTGAAGGTAACGGTGGCGGTCGTTCTTCTGATCGCCTCGCAGTACCATCTATTCAGTCGGATCTCGTCCGGTTCGGTGTTCTCCCCCGAGTTCCCCCGGCCGCTGATCCTCGCTTTCAATATCCTCTTCGGCGCGCTGGTGCTGCTTGCCGTGTTCCAGATCGTGACGGATCTTCTCTTTCTCGGAGCGGCGGCCGTCAAGGGGGGACTCCGGCCGGTCCCTACGCCGTTTCGATACGCAATCGGCGTATTGGCGCTCACACTGTCGGCGCTGGGGGTCAGCCAGGCAGTTCGGGTTCCGCCCGTTAGGGATGTGGAAGTTGAAATTTACGGGTTGCCCGAAGCGTTCGACGGATATCGACTGGTGCAACTGACCGACCTGCATCTCAGCCGCCTCTTTCCAGCCTCTTGGGCGGAGAAGGTCGTTGAGGGGACGAATGCGCTGGACGCCGATCTGATCGTTATCACCGGCGACTTCATCGACGGCAGCGTGGGAGACCGGACGGAAGATATCACGCCGCTCGCCGGACTGCGTGCCAGAGATGGGGTCTACGCCATACCCGGCAACCACGAGTACTTCTTCAGCTATGACACCTGGATGCGCCATCTGGCCACCATGAACATGAAGTTGCTGTTGAATGATCATGCCGTACTGGAGCGAGACAAGGAGGCGATCGTCCTCGCCGGTGTCACGGACTTGTCGGCGGCCGAACACGGCGCACCGCCGCCGGACTTGACGAAGGCCCTTGCGGGTGCACCGCCCGACGTTCCGGTAGTCCTGCTCGATCACCAGCCCATGATGGCTCGGAGATCTGCATCGGCAGGTGTTTCTCTTCAGCTTTCAGGCCATACTCATGGTGGCATGATCCGCGGACTGGATCTTCTGGTGGCTCAAGCCAACAACGGCTTCGTTTCCGGCTGCTACAAGATCGGTGCCATGACGCTTTACGTAAGCAACGGGACCGGTCTCTGGCCGGGATTTGCGCTGAGGCTTGGTGTTCCTTCGGAGCTGACTAGGATCACGCTGCGACGCAGTCTGTGACATGAGCTGGTCCGGCGATGTCTCCAAGCGAAAGCTGCCGGATGGCGTCTTGTTCAGGACGTCAGGTAGACCGACGGCGGTGTCGACTGATGCTTTCCGATCCCGCACTGCCCGAGGCCCCTCTAGGGCGGCTGGCGTCGAGCCCTGTTGGCCTAGGCGACACGACCTCCGGGGAACCAGCAGCCGGAACCATTTGATGACCGACAGCCTTGGACTTCCCTTGAGACGACGGCGTTTCGGCGATCTCTCCGACCACCTTCATTTGCGAAAATACTAAGGCAAGCCAGTCTATGAAGACCCGCAGTCGCCGGGGGACATATCGCTGGCTAGGGTACAAGACTGATACCGGCGTCGGGGTAGGTGGGCAGTTCGGTAGAACTTCAACGAGCACACCCGATGCCAGATCCTGTTCGAACCGGAATCTCGGTGCCTGTGTCAGGCCGAATCCCATTCGCGCCAGCGCCGCACTTGTATCTGAACTGTTAACGGTGACCGGTGAAGAAATCGTTACAAGGCGGACCCCTTGGGGTTCGACGAACTCCAGCGGGAGCACGGTGCCGGTCCTCGAAGAAGCGAACCCTATCATCCTGTGACTCTGCGTATGCAGATCCGGGATGCACATCGGTGTTCCATGCTTCGCGAGATATTGCGGGCTGGCGACCGTTATCTCATCCAACAAGGCAAGGCGGCGGACGATCATGCCACTCTCGACCGGCTCTCCGGCACGCACGACGCAGTCGACGCCTTCCCGAACGAGATCAACGAGCCTGTCACCGTCTCCGACGTGCAGTGTCAGTTGTGGGTGGTCCGTTGTGAAACCCATCAGATGAGGCAGGAGAAACTGACGGAAGAGGTTGCCATGTATGTCGACGCGCAGATGACCTTTGACCGATACCGTCGCGAATTCGTCCTCCATGCTTTCGAGATCGGCTAGGAGTGCACGGCATCTCTGAGCGTAGGCCTCGCCCTCGGATGTCAGAGCTACGTGCCGGGTCGTCCGTTGAAGAAGCCGAACGCCAAGACGGCGTTCTAAAGCCTTAATCGCGTTCGTGGCTGTAGCCCTGGGAACCCCGAGATCGTTGGCTGCCGCAGTGAAGCTCGCTCGCTCCACAATCCGAAGGTAGAGGTTCATACTGTCCAGCAGGTTCATGCCTGCATTGTTATCGACAACGGAACAATGATGTCAACTGACACCTGATTATCATCATGCGGCGTCCGGCTATCGTTGCATCTCGTCGATTGGAGATGGGCTTCCAGCAGTGTGTTCGGTGCAACAGTTAGCTGACTCTTGTCAGCCGCCCACTCATGCAGAAATCGGCGAGGGCTGTATATTATCGATCCGCATCAGGCACCTGGCGTGCGTGCGACTGAGCACGCTTTCTTCCGGACGTCGGCGAAGCGGTTTGGCGTTTCCTGCGGTCCTACCTGACATCCGACCACTATTGGTTCCGATTGCAGGCTGGCCACATTTAAGAACGAGCAAAGGGTAAATGACATGAACTTTCGAGACGCAACCATCCTCATCACAGGCGGCAATTCGGGCATAGGCCGCGGACTCGCCGAAGCCCTCGCTGACTTAGGCGCAAAGATCATCATCACCGGGCGAGACAAGGATCGGCTAGACGATGTTGTCCAGGCGAACCCTGGTATGTCTGCCTACGAGCTCGACGTGACAAGCAGCTTGGGTATCAATACTTTTGCGGCGCAGGTCACGACTGAACACCCCGAACTCAACGCCGTCATCCACAACGCCGGCATCCTCGCTTACGAAAGCGTCCTCGGCGGATACGACATGGAGACCGTGGAGAAGGTGGTCCTGACCAACCTGATCGCGCCGATCGGGCTGACATCCGCCCTCCTTCCACACCTGCGCGCCATGCCGGAAGCTGCCATCGTCACTGTCTCGTCAGGTCTGGCCTTCGTACCGCTCGCCTCTGCGTCAGCCTACAGCGCGAGTAAGGCCGGTATGCACTCCTGGAGCCAGAGCCTTCGCCATGAGCTGCGCAGTACGAATATCTCTGTGGTCGAGATCGCGCCTCCGCTGGTGGCAACGGAACTCACGCCCGGCCAGTCGCGCAATCCGCACGCGATGCCGCTGGACGCGTTTATCGAAGAGGCCGTCGGCCTGCTATGCGCGGATGTGACCCCGGAAGAAGTGATCGTCCAGCGGGCAATTCCCCAGAGGACAGCCGAGCGGGCAGGACAGTTCAAGAAGGTGTTCGATCTGATTAACCCGAACTAACAGTGACTGACGGTGCTGGTCCGGTACCAGCACCGTCCCTCCGCGACAGTGATCCATGGCGATAGATGGTTCCATTGTATGATTGCCGGTCGCGGTTCGACCGACACGGCCTCGATGGCACGCACATGGCCCGTCAGGAAGCAATCGGAGTAAGGTAGGATTGGTTTGCAGGTGGAGACGAGACCGGTCAGCTCAGCCCAGGAACCCAGAAAAGAATGGAAAAAGCACGAACCTTGACCGGCACAACAGATCAGGACCATACATAAAAGGCGGGTCAAATCTTGGTGGAACTTGCCGGGTCAATTCTCAGTGGAAATCAACAGAACTGCCGCCTGACTTGACGAAGGCCCTTTCGGTTGCACCGCCCGACGTTCCCGTAGTCCTGCTCGATCACCAGCCCACGATGGCTCGGAGATCCGCTGGCAGGTGTTGTTCTTCAGCTTTCCGGACATACTCTCGGTGGCATGATCCGCGGACTGGATTTCCTGGTGGCCCGAGTCAACAACGGCTTTGCTTCCGGTCGCTATGAAATCGGTGCCATGACGCTGTACGTCAGCGACGGGACCTGTCTCTGGCCTGGATTCGCGCTGAGGCTTGGTGTTACTTCGGAGCTGATCAGGATCACGCTGCGAAGGAAGTAGCGATCTGGAAGCCATTACTTGTTTGGCGAGAGCATTGTCATAACTGCCGCGACGTTCTCGCGGTAGTTCGACAAGGCAACGTTCAAGAGCCTGCAGATCGGCCCGACTTCGAACACGCCACGGTATTCGTAGATGGACTACATAATCGATTGAAGGTGCGCTCAAGCTTCCTTTAGCCCAGCAGGCGAATGGTTGCATCCGTCTGCTGTGCCACCGCGAAGTAAGCGGATGCCTTTCGCAAGATCGGCTGGCCTGACGAAGCTGGCGGGTCTCTCGCCTAAGAGCATTCATATTCTCGGCCGCGTCGCTCGGCGGGGCTGTTTCTTTGTCGCTATCAACCTCGGTTCCTTCACCACTCGTGCAGCGTGGCTGGCGGGCAACCAGTCTTACCTGCAGTAGATGAAACCGCCACCCGTCGCGATGAGTGTTCCGCCTCGTGATCCAGTACCATGCAGATAGCACGTCCTTAGATTTCGAGCGAAGACTTGCTCGTTGTCTTGCTCATGTCGACGGCACTTGCGGATAAGTTTTAGTCTTCGGGAACCCCGGTGCGGTTCAGGAGTCGGTGTCCCGCCTAACTTTGGCGAGACACCGACGAGTGGTCTACTCAATCACGGTAACCTTCGACCCGTTAAGGAATTTCGCGGGTTCGAAGCCGCGAGCGCTGGCCATAGGCACCATCAGCAGTTGGATCGGCAGGATCTCCAAGACGGGCAGCAGGCCTTCGACAACGCTCGGTAGGATCAAAGCGATCTGGTCGTGGGGAAGGGCGGCCGCCGTATGCTCCGGCGCGACTACAAGGCAGCGGCCGCCGAGGCGGGCAATGTCTGAGACCGTCTTCAAGTTAAGGTCGAACGTCGCATCCCCGCCGCCAATGAACAATACGCTACGGAAGCCTTCACGCACGAGCTCCAATGGGCCATGACGGAACTGGCCTCCGGAAAAGGCTTGCGTCGATGCCTTGGCAGCCTCGGCCGTGACGAGGGCGGCCATCATCGCGCTCGCATAGCTCGCGCCTCGCCCGATGAAGGACAGCGGCATGTCATGGCCGAGGAAGGCAAGAGTCTCCTCCATTTTGCCGGGCAAGGTGGATAGCAAGTCTTCGATCGCATTGGCCAGTGTGTCGATTTCGACAGCCAGCGTTCCTGTATCGCCAATCAGCAATCGCTCAAGGATGTAGAGGGCGACGAGACCTGCAGTATAGGTCTTCGTCGAGACGGTTTGTTCTGGGCCGACGTTGGTCGCCAGTTTCAGGTCCGCCCAGCGCGACAGCGTGTTGTCGGGCGTGTTCGTGATAGCGACCTTGACGCTCGTGCCACGATCAAGTTCCGCCATCCGGCGGAGTTCGATGCTTTCACCGGATTGGGAAATGGCTATGACGAGCGTGCCGGGCCGCAGAACGGACGGCGCTTGTTGGATGAGCTCAGACGAATCCCAAAGCGACACCGGCACCGAAAGCGAGTGGCTTAGGCGGAGGGAGGTGCCATAGGCGCTGAACAGAGATCCGCCCATCCCAGTCAGGATGATGTGTCGAACTTCTCCTGCGTCGATCCTGGCCCGGATCGCCTCTACCGCGGCGGTCATGGCAGGGGTGATAAGCAGGCCGAGCCCGCGGATCGCCGCTGGCTGTTCGGCGATTTCGTCGAGATAGGATTTTGACATGGAGGCTCCGTTTTCAATCAGGTTATGGCGAAAATTTGCGCTGCAGCGCCCATCATGCCGGCGTCGTTTCCGAGCGAGGCGAGCGAGAAGCGGACGTGTCCGAGATACATATCGAGGCCGCAATTGCGCGCCTCCTCCTCGAGCGGCCCCAGGATCAGATCGCCAGCAGCGCTCAATCCGCCGCCGAGCAGGATGACGTTTGGCGCGAAGATATGCGCCCAGGTCGCAGCACCTCGCCCAAGCCACCGGCCGACCTCGTTCAACATCTCCATGGATGCGGGATCGCCGTCCTTCGCGCAGGCGATAACGTCGGATGCATCCACTTTACGACCCAACCGGTGCGCGCGGCCTGCGAGAGCGCTCTCGGGACGGTCAGCGCAGTAGCGAGCGGCAGTGCCGTTCAACGCGTCGCCGGACGCGAGCGACTCCAGACATCCGAGACAGCCTTGGCGGCAGCGGCGGACATCGTCTGCCCGCACGATCAGATGCCCCGCATCGCCGAGACATCCACCCGAAGTGACGAACGGCTTTCCGCCGACCGTGAAGGCGACGCCGATGCCCGTGCCGGCGGCGATCAAGAGCAGCCGGCCAGCATCGCGGTCGCGACCGAACTGTGCTTCGGCAAGCCCGGCCGCGGTCGCATCGTTCTCCATGCGGGCTGGCAACCCGAACTGTTCGCCTATCATGGCGGCCAGCGGAATGTCGTCGAGCGCCGGAATGTTGCCAAGCGTGCCGGACAGATGATCGGGATTGACGGGTCCTGGAAACCCGATGCCGATGCCACACGGCTTCGCACGTGGATGTGTGGACGTCAGATCCCGGATCGCGTCGGCATAAAGCGCGATGATGCGCGGCGCGTTGTCGTCACGGCTGCGGGCCAAGGGAATGCGGCGTCGATCAATCACGGTGCCGTCTGCGGAAACCAGACCGATCTTCGTGCTGCCTCCGCCGATATCTATGCCGATTGCGAAATCCACACTGAGGCTCCTAAAGACGATATCGGTTGACGTTCAACATGAAGCCATCGCCCTTGTAGGCCGACCGCACGTATTCGACGGCTTGGTCGGTGTCGGTGACGGTCACCCGCCATACGATCAGGATCGGTGCTCCAGCCTCTATCCGGAGATGCGCGGCTTCCTCGACTGATGCAGCCGCCGGTTCGAACAGGGCGTCGGTCCAAGTGGGAACGATACCCCAGGTCGCTGTCATCTCTTGATAAAGGGAGGCACCTTCGAAGATCGTTCGGGTCGCTGACGGAAAGAGCGCCATCGGCAGATAGGCGTCTTCGAGCGCGACCGGGTCGCCATCGATGGTGCGCACGCGGCGCAGGAAGATAAAGTCGGCCGTGCTCTTACCTTCCGTTTGTAGGTGCTTACGGAATGCGGGCGACAGCTCCCGTTCTTCTTCATAGGCGATGATCGTCGAACCGGGTTCGCCGCCGAGCTTCCGTACCTCTGTCGTGAAACTATGGAAGCCGGATACGCCGCGCATGCGAGAGGCTGTACTGAAATAGCCGCGCCCATGTTCGCTGTAGATAACGCCCCGCGTTTCCAACTGCTTCAGCGCCTGCCGTATGGTGACGCGTGAGACACCGAACTCGCGTGAAAGTTCGCCTTCCGAAGGAAGGGCGAAATGGGCTCCGTTTCTTGCTTTGACCTCAGTATCGAGAATTTCCGCCACCTGTACGTACATCGGGACGGCACCACTCTTGCGGATCGGTTTCTTCTTCAGCCAGGTTTCGTTCATCGCTTCCTCCCTTTCAAGACTTGGATGCCCAGTCTCTAACATGTCGAGACAAGTGGGCAAGATCGCCTTCTGCCGGGATTGCCTTTCCGGTTCAGCCCCGTTTCATCGCAGCGGCGATCTTCTCCGCGGCCATGATGATGGGGGCGTTGATGTTGGCGGAGGGCACGCGAGGCAGGATGGAACCGTCGACAATTCGGAGCTTCTCGAGGCCATGTACCCGGCCGGTGGAATCGGTAACGGAAAGATCGTCCGATCCCATGCGGCAGGTGCTCGTCGGATGGTGTTCAGTGTTTGCGACGGTTCTCAACCACCTCTCAAGCTCGCTGTCGCTAGCGGTGCGATCTGGCGTGTCGACGGCGCTGCCCTTGTAGCGCGACCAGGCGGACTGGTTCGCCATCTCCAGCGTAAGGCGGATGCCATCGACCATTTCCGCAATATCCCGGCGATCCGTCAGATAGTTGAAGCGGATCGAGGGCTTGGCCTTCGGGTCGGCGGATTTCAGCTCGACCCGACCTCGGCTGAAGGGCCGCATCTGGCTCACAAAATACTGGAAGCCATCGGAGATCGTCACCTTCCCGGACTGGAAGTCGGCCAAGAAAGGCAGGAACTCATGCTGCATGTTGAAATAGTCGACCGCATCGCTGCTCTTGAAGAAGGCCCCGACCTCGAAGAAATTCGTGCTGCCGAGACCGCGCTTGAAGAGCAGCCATTCTACACCGAGCTTCATCCGACCAACCATGTTCAACTGTCGTCGGATCGAAACGCCGCCGGGCGAACTGAAGCGCAAAGGCGCGACGACATGGTCCTGCAGATCGGCACCCACTCCCGGCAGGTGCGCGACATTGGCAATCCCATGCGTCTTCAGGTCCTCCCGATTGCCAATGCCGGACAGCATCAGCAGATGCGGGGACCCTACGGTGCCAGCCGAGAGTATGGTTTCGCGTGCGGCGCGGACCGTCTGACGCCCGCCGTTGCGGGAAAAAACGACGCCGACTGCCGTACGGCCATCAACCAGGATCTTCTCCACGAGGCAATCGGTCATGACCGTCAGGTTCTTGCGATGTCGCGCCGGGGTCAGGTAGGCAAGGCTGGTCGAGCAGCGTATTCCATCCCGGATGGTCGCCTGTGTGATATGGACGCCTTCCTGATCGCCGCTGTTATAGTCGCCTGCATCGCGCAGTCCGAACTGCTTGCCGGCGTCGAGAAAGGTCCGATATAGCGGGTGATCGGCCTTGCTGCGCGTCACGCTGATCGGGCCGGAACCGCCGCGCATCGGGTCGCGTCCACCCTCAAAAGTTTCAAGTTTCTTGAAATAGGGGAGGCACTCTTCGAAGTCCCAGCCCTCGACCCCGAGGGCGCGCCAGCCATCATAGTCCTGCCGGGAACCTCGCACGTGCACCATGCCGTTGATGGACGAACTGCCGCCGAGGCCGCGTCCGCGAGCCTGGCCGATGCTGCGGCCGTGCAGCTCCTGTTCGGGTTCGCTTTCGAATTTCCAGTTGTACCGATCGCTTTCGATCGGGAAGGTCAGGGCCGCCGGCATCTGGATGAAGATGCTGCGATCGCTAGAGCCGGCTTCGATAAGACACACGGATACGGCCGGATCTTCAGTCAGGCGGTTGGCGAGAACGCACCCAGCCGACCCTGCGCCGACGATAACGAAGTCGAATTCCTTGGCGTTGGCCTTCGTCCTGTTCTCGTAACCTTCAGTCATTCTGCGGCTCCTCTCCCGATTGAGACCTCCAGCTCCGCGCTTTCCTGTTGGCTAGGCCACTAGACAGCGTTTCGAGCCTGTGTTAGCTGGTCTTTAACATGTAGTAACAAGTTGTCAAGCGAACAACGCGCTGCATGTGGTCAAATCAACCGGGAGCATAAGAAAATGAAACGAAGGGGATTTCTCACGCTGTCTGCCGCGCTGGCGGCCTCCGTCTTTTCCACGGGTGCCTACGCGATCGACTGGAAAGCGCAATCAGGTCAGGAGATCACGGTGCTGCTCAGCGAGCATCCGTGGACAGCCGAGCTTCGCAAACATATCGACGGGTTCGAGGCCGAGACCGGCATCAAGGTCAAGATCGACGCATTCGCCGAGGACCTCTACTCCGACCGCATGAACCTTGCGGTCCGCTCGACGCAATCGGTCGCCGACGTCTACATGATTCAGATGGACTCCGCGCTCTACACGCAGTGGGAAGCAGGCGTCGTCGAGCCGCTGACGCCATATCTCGATGATCCCGTCAAAACTGATCCGGCCTACGACCTTACCGACTACCCCGAAGGATTCCGAGCCGGAGCGTCCTTCCCGGTGGGCGGGCCAGATCCGCAGCTATATGCGATCCCGATCTCCTTCGAAGCCTATACGCTTTTCTACAACAAGGAGCTCGTCGACAGATATCTCAACGGTAAGGTGCCCGCGACAATGGACGAGCTGGTCGCTGCAGCCAACGAAATCAGCGCCAAAGGCGAAGGCAAGATCTTCGGCGCATCAATGCGCGGCAAGCGTTCTGCAGAACTCGTCGATACAATGACCGGCATAGTGCTCGACGCTTGGGGTGATCAGCCGGCGGCTCTACCCTACAACATTTGGTTCGACGGTGCCTGGACGAAGCCGCGTTTCGACGATCCGCGTATCGCCAAGGGCCTTTCCTACTATGCCGGTCTGTTGAAGGCAGGTCCGCCGAGTGCCCTGGCCTATGGCTGGGAAGATGCCAGCCGCTTCTTCTCGCAAGGGAATGCCGCCTTTTTCATCGATGCCTCGGTGTTCGGCCCCGGTTTCGAGGATCCCAAGACCTCGGCCATTGCAGGCAAGGTGGGCTACGCGTCGTTGCCGCCCTCGGAAGGGTCGATCGGCTATAGCGGGCACTGGTCCTGGGGTATCTCCATCGCCAAGAACTCGCCGAAAAAGGACGCCGCATGGCTCTTCGTACAGTGGGCGACCAACAAGCATATGACAGCGGCACTTGGCGTCGCAACCGGGGGCGCGCCGCGTGACTCTGCCTGGGCCGACGCCGACTACGTCAAGGCGCTGAATGCGGGTTATGTCGCGGCGGTCAAGGACCAAATGCAGCATACCAGCGCCACGTCGGTGTTCCGTCAAGGTTGGAGCGACGTCGTGTTGCTGATCGTCGACGCGATCCACCAGATGTATCAGGGCACTTCGCCCGAGGATGCCGTCGCGGAACTGCAAACCAACGTCAAGGACACTTTGGAATAGCCAGTTCTCCCGGCGGGGCCGGATTGCCGGTCCCGCACTTCCCGACATCAGGATGGTATCGACCATGCGCCGAGAAAGAAACATTCGCTGGCTCATCGTGCCGGCCCTCGCACTGCTTGCTGCAGGAACCTTATACCCGGTGATCTACGCCGGATATCTCTCGCTGCTGCAGTGGAACTGGGGAAGTGAAGCTAAGTTCGTCGGCCTGAGGAACTTCGTACGGATCCTTTCCGGCAGCGGCTTTCCGAAAGCACTCTTCAACACATTCTATTTTGCCGTCTTCGCAGTGGTGATCGAGACCATCCTCGGCCTGGCGCTCGCGCTGGCCATCAACCGCATCCGTTACGGAGCCGGTCTCATTCGAACGCTCATGATCCTTCCGCTTATGGTATCCGGTATCGCGGTGTCGCTGATCTGGAAGGTGATGCTCGATCCGACGCTTGGTATCGTCAACTATCTGTTGTCGCTGGTAGGGATCCCCGGACCGGCATGGCTCGGCACGGTGCCGACAGCAATGCCGTCCATCGTCATGATCGATACGTGGTGGCAGACTGCCTTCACCTTCATCATCCTGTCCTCGGCGCTGAAGAGCCTTCCTTCCGAACCGTTCGAAGCGGCGAGGCTCGAGGGCGCAACCGCGATCCAGACGTTCCGACATATCACCCTGCCGATGCTGAAACCCGTTTTGGTGACCATCGTGATTTTCCGCGCCATCGACACCCTCAAGGTGTTCGACATCATCTTCGGTACCACCGGCGGCGGACCGCTCAGATCGACTGAAAGTGTGCAGACGCTCGCTTACCAGACGGCCTTCAAGTCCTACAAGTTCGGAGAGTCAGCCGCGATTGCCGTCGTCTTCGCGCTGATCATCCTCACCCTCTGCATCATCTATCTGGTGATCGATACCGACGACGGAGAAAAGGCATGAGCGTCTCCTCAAAACACGCCTTCTGGCCCTATGCCATCGCCCTACCAGCAGTCGCCGTATCGATCTTTCCGATTTTCTGGATACTGACGATCGCGCTTAAGAACCGTGTCGATGCATTCGCCATGCCGCCGGTCTGGCTATTCTCGCCGGTATGGGAGAATTTTGGCCGGGCCTGGTCCTCGACAGGATTTTCCGGGGCCTTCTTCAACAGCCTGATCATATGCGCACTTGGGAACATTATCGCTCTCGTTGCCGGCATCCCGGCCGCCTACTATCTGAACAAGCGGCACGTACCAGGACGACGGACGATCCTGATCTGGCTCCTGATCTCGTACATGCTACCGGAATTTCTTTTCATCGTTCCGATGTACGTGCTTTTCCAGTCCATCGGGCTCTATGACACCGTCATAGGGCTAGCCCTGATCTATCAGGTCTTCACGCTGCCCTTCACGATCTGGCTGTTGCGTGCGTTCTTCGCCGACATTCCCGAAGCGCTGGCCGAGGCGGCACGGCTCGAGGGCGCGGGCACATGGCGGATCGTATGGAGGATCTACGTGCCGATCGCCGCCCCCGGCATCGCCGCGACAGTCATCCTCAACTCCATCAAGATGTGGAACGAGCTGACGATCGCGCTGGCGCTGACGTTCGAGAACGCGCAGACGGTGACGCTCGCCGTCGCCGGCTTCCGCGGCTACGCGTCCATCGACTGGGGCGCTATGTCTGCCGCCTCAATCATCATCATTTTGCCGATGGCGCTGTTCGCCATCCTAGCGCAGCGGCGCATCGTCCAAGGCCTCAGCCTCGGTGCTGTCAAGTGACGCCGCAAACGATCCAACAAGGAAAGCCAGCCATGTCCGCCGTTTCCCTTCAGGGCATCGATATCTCCTACGGTACTGTCGATGTCGTCCGCAATCTCGATCTGGACATCCGCTCCGGCGAGTTCGTCGTGTTCGTCGGCCCGTCCGGCTGCGGCAAGTCCACGACGCTCCGCCTGATCGCGGGGTTGGAAGAAGGCCGCTCCGGCAAGGTGTCGATCGGCGGACGCGTCGTCAACGACATCGATCCGGCCAAGCGGGACGTCGCGATGGTCTTCCAGAACTATGCGCTTTTCCCGCACATGTCGGTGGCCGACAACATCTCCTTCGGCATGCGTCTTCGTGGCGAGGCGAAGGGCAGCATCGCGGCGAACGTTGCAAATGTTGCGCGGATGGTCGGGCTTAGCGAGCATCTCCACAAGCGTCCGGGCGCGCTTTCAGGCGGCCAGCGACAGCGCGTGGCGCTGGCACGTGCTATCGTTCGCAAGCCGAAGGTTTTCCTGTTCGACGAGCCTCTTTCCAATCTGGACGCCGAGTTTCGCGCGGCGATGCGCCAGGAATTGATCCGACTCCATCGCGAACTCGGGTCCACCATGATCTACGTTACCCACGATCAGGTTGAGGCCATGACGATGGGCGATCGCATCGCGGTGCTCGCCCCTTTGAAGCAGGTTGGCAACACAAATCTCATGCAGTTCGGGACTCCGGACGAAGTCTACAGCCGCCCCGCCAATCTGTTCGTCGCGAAATTCATCGGCTCGCCACCGATGAACATCTTCGAGTTCCGTGGCGACGGCCATGATATCCTGATCGGCGACACGCGTGTGGCCATGGGCATGTCGCTACCTCCGAGCATCACGGTCGGCATCCGTCCCGAACACGTGTCAATCAATGGCGGAGCCGGACCGGCTATTGCGGGTACCCTCGACGCTGCAGAAAACCTCGGTCACGAGACGCTCTGGTTTTTCTCAACCGCCTTGGGCCGGATCGTCGCCCGCACTCCGAATAATGGTAACTACACGCTAGGTTCGGCGGTTGACCTACGGTTTCCGCCGGAAAAGCTGCACCTGTTCGACAGTGCGAGTGGAAAGCGGCTGGATGGCGGTTCGCTGCTCTGATGATCGAAAATTCCGGTCGGAACAGGCTCAGCACTGCCTTCGTCCCCAAAGCTTCGACTGTAACTGCTCGCGTTCTCCGCGAAGATTCGCGGTGGGAGAAGGAAGCGGAAGCACGAAGGCAGCTTCACTCGTGTCACAAGGCCAAGGGCTACTTGATCCTGACAGATACGGCAGCAGCCTGTTGCGTGATGCACTCGCGTCGATCGAGGGGCTTCGCGCGCAATTGGATGTAGGTATCAGAGGTGGACCTCAAGGAGCCGGCGAGCGCTTTTGCGAGACTCGAGCTCGCGCGATACCCGCCCATTTCTTAAGGTATTTGGCATTGGCACATTCGAAAATATAAGACAACGACTAGATTCAACATGTCAGGTATCGGCGAAGGTCTTGAAAAGCGGGTTCTTACAAGGATCGAGTCTAACGCCGGACTCTGACGTAGCACGCCGTCAAGTCGCCGGGATGCAGGCTCCGTGAGATGACATCGCACCCTCCGGCATTACAAGCGAAGGTGACCTGCCGCATCACGGCAGCGCGACAGATTGGCCAGGCCTCCGGGCATGACAATGCGGCGCGGTTCCGAACTTGCGCTTGTATTCCCTGCTGAACTGCGACGCGCTGACATATCCGACCTGTCCCGCGGCCTCCGCCACCGACACGCCTCCACCGTACAGCAGCTCGCGCGCCCGCAGAAGCCGGAGGTGCTTCGCGTAGTCGAGCGGGCCATGGCCGGTGATCAGCTTGAAGTGGCGGTGGAACGACGCGACACTCATGCCCACCGTCCTCGCGAGCTCACCCACATCGGGAAGCGGGTCGTCGATGGCCCTGATCACTGCGACAGCCTCCCGGATCTGCTCCATTCGACGGCCTCCACCCATCAGTTGGCGAACCGTGTCACCGAAACGGCCAGTCAGCAGACGGTAGTGAACTTCCTCCACGACCAATGGCCCGAGTATCTCGGCTTCCCCTTGCGAACGGCACATGGCCAACATCCGCTTCAGGGGGTCGATCAACGATTCGTCCATCTGGCCCACATCGATCGAAGCCGCGGACTCCGTCCGGCGCTCGGGTAGGGCCGGCATTATCCTGCCTACGATCTCAGTGTTCAGTTGTAGGCCGATGCCCAGGTAGGGCGCGGCCTCTACTCGGGTAACGAAGGGTACCCCTATCGACGAGAGAGCGCACATTCCCGGCGTCAACCGTGTGTGCCGGCCAGCGAACGCCATCGTCTTCGTCCCGCGCAGGACCACGTACAGCCTCGGATCGAACATGGCCGGTTCGGAGGCCGTAGACACCGAGCTGTGCCAGACGCCCAGTCCGGGTACCTCCAGTCCCGTGCTCGCGCATTCCTGTCCCGGCCGGGTCAGCGGGTCCGCGAGAACTCCCAGAGACGCGATCTCAGTTTCCATGTCCATCCGCTGACACGACCATGTTTGCGAGGATCAGGCAAGGCATCGAGTGGATCGCCCATCCACTGATGACGGACGGATGCTATTCTCGCGGACGTAACGGAGGACTATTCGGATGAGCAGTAAACGTATCGCTCTGATCACGGGTGCTAACAAGGGGATCGGCTTCGCTATCGCTAGACAGCTCGGCGAACGCGGTCATGCCGTGATACTGGGGTGCCGCGACGCCGATCGCGGTGAGTCGGCGGCGGGCATTCTTCGCGCTGCCGGTATCGAAGCGCGAGCGCTCGTCCTCGATGTTACTGTCGGGGACGCGGTCGAGGAGGCGGAGCGGAGTATCGAGCGAGACGAGGGACGGCTCGACGTTCTTGTCAACAACGCGGGCATCCATTTCGGACCTCCCCCGCCGGCGGCAGAAGAATCGATCGAAGACATTCGGCGCATTTTCGAGACAAACGTCTTCGGCGCGCTGCGCGTCACGCAGGCCTTCCTACCGCTTCTGCGAAAGTCAGACGCGGGCCGGATAGTGATGGTCAGCAGCGGTCTGGGGTCCATTGGTGAGACACTCGACATGCGCAGCGAGAATTGGGGCGTCGGCTTCGCGGGTTATTGCGCTTCGAAGGCCGCCCTAAACATGCTGGTCGTCAAGCTTGCCAAGGAGCTTGATCCCCACGGGATTAAGGTGAACGCGGCCGACCCCGGCCTGACCTCGACGGATCTAACCGGCAACGGCCCCGGTCATGCACCCGACATCGGCGCGCGCTCGGCCGTCGCCCTGGCCATGATAGGCCCGTTCGGCCAGACTGCCGCATTCCAGGCCTGCACTCCGGCCGGCGAACTGGTAGGGCATGCCTGGTGAGCATTTCGGTGGAGTTTGCGACTGCGGCGGTCCATCCGGCATTCGATGGTGGACAGGAGACGGCATGGGCAAGTATGTCAGGTTGAAAGCGTCACCACCACAGCGGAAAGGGCAGGACGACGGCAATCCCACGGTCGCATGCCGGCCGATCAGCTTGCTTCGCGGGTTATACTATTTTTGGGCAACATAGTATAACGCGTGTCGTATGCTTCAGCCGAATAGAAGCTCGGATGAAGGGCATTTGGCTGTCTACTAAATTGGCCCGAAGTTTCAACCTGATTGCGAGCGACGGCAGGCTTGATGATCCTACCGAAATCCGGCACGGCAGCATGCAGGACGCAACGCGCGCCCACGGCGGCCGCGGTGCAGGATCTCAGAAGGTCCCATGACATGTTGCTTGGTGAAGCTCGACGCTATGAGATCCACGATCGAGGCTGCATCGGTCTCCTGACCGTTCCGCCAGAGGAGGTGGCCCTTCTGTGCTCTGCCTCGCTTCCGCAACTCAACTGATCCGTCAGGCTACCACAGCGCTGCAACAGGACCGGAGCGGGCCTGGAAGGCTCCAAGGCCCCCTACCGAAGTCGTATCATACATAGTGCATGTAACGACTTCCTTTGCCTGCTACCGCCCGAATGACGCTTCGAATAGAAGTTCGTCACGTGGCTCGCCCTCGTACGAGAAGCCATCATACACGAACGCCGAAGAGATCCGCTCGCAGTCGAGCTCGCTGACCCCGGCCGCGCGCGCCGTTGCGTACCAAGTGCTGCGGACCTGGTCGGCCATCGTGTGGATGATCGACTCCGCATCCTGGCGCGAGAGACTGAACCGCGCAGCTTCGGAGATGAGATTGTGGATGTTGGCGTACCGTCCCGCCCGGCCGATGTCCATCGCAAGATCCCGGCGGGACACCGAGGACGTAGGTGCTGGTGTGATGTCGTACGCAGGCGATAGCCGCCACCCATTGCCGTCAGCGACGAATGCATGGTTGCGCGGGTGGTCGTCGGTGTTGGAGATGAGGCAGTTGAAGCACATGCGCCGGAAAAGCTCATGAAGCTGCGTGTCGATGTTGCCCGATACGAACCGCCGCATCTCCTCGGCCAGCGCGACGTAGGACCAGCGACTGTCCCTCGTCTCGTCGGCTTGGAGCATCGTAAGAGCGCTGACCATGCGCTTGCGGTAGTAGCCGTTCTCCGCGGCATCACGATCGAACCGGCGGACGACAAGCACGTCGCGCTGTCCGACGCTGACAACGTCCGACTTGGCCGTCTCCAAGCCGCATCTGCGTGCGAGCGTCATGGCGGCGTGCTCGACACGCGGGTTGTTGAATTTGTCTCCGATCATCGGAAACTTCGCGAGCCAAAGATGCCCGTCATGCTCCACGGTCGCCTTCGGGCGCGCCCCGCCCATCGAAGTTCCCGCCTGCAGAAGCCGTTCGACTTGCTCTAGATCGTCCCGGTCGATTGGTCCCGCATCGGGATCCACGTCATCTGCGACGATCTTGTCGGCAATATCAATCAAAGATCCCAGATCGACGGTCCTGCTGAATTTCCACACGGGAGCCGGCGGCTGCTGATTCAGACCGAAGCCCAGCGCACCCGCTCTGTCGTCGGGAGACTTCAGGAGATAGTCGATCTCGTTCAGCCCCGGAACGCCGATCTGGCGATCGATGAGGCGGCGGCCCCAGGAATCGGGAGCCGCGTCGCGCAAAGCGCCGAAGACCCCGCCCAGCTTTGCCGTAGTGAACACAGTCTGCGCGATCTTCAGTTCGCGTGGATCGAACTCGACGCGATCTGCCCGCGCCATATATGTCCTGCCGTAGACGAACCGGCCAACAGCGTTGCCTTGCAGGTCTGTTTCAAGGCGAAAGCGTCCGGCGGTTACCATGTCGGTCGTGCCGGGCAGCGTGATGTAGACAAAGCACTCAGAAGTCATTGTCCATTCCTCTGGGCGAGGACGCACGCTCGCGCTCCTCACGGCTCGCAAGGGCAAGACCGTGGCTGTCACTTTCAGGATCCGCCACGGCTTGCAGGCCGGGCAGTAGATCCATGGCCCAGAGCATTCCTGCATAGGCGGCGATCGAAGTGCCCGGCTTGCCGTTCTCGACGTCGGAGAGCAGGGTACGGTGAACTCCCAGACGCCCGGCCATTTCCGCCAGGGAGATGTTGCGGCGCACTCTGGCTTTTCGAATGTTGTGCCCAAGCTCCTTGAGAACCTGTTCGACCTGAAATGGCACTGTCTTCCGTGGCATATCGTGTCGTCCCGTCTCCAGTAGCGCAAAGGGGTGTCGCAGGGTACGAACAACTGTATATCGTCCAACTTTTCCCGTCAACAAAAGTCAGTAATAAACGACATAATCGCGTTTGATGTCGTAAAATATCGACACAATTTAAGTATATCCGATATACATAATATAAAGCCAATAGTGAGCGATATATTCCGCAGCTCCCGCGAAGAGACCTGATCCCACTACGTCGCGGAGGACAGCCGCGTCTGAGATTTTCTGTGATTGCGACCAGAGCGCCCGATCAGGACAGACGGCGGACGCGGCAGTTCGCAAGAACTATGCCCTAAAGAGCATTTTGTTTCATGAGGACCTTCACTTCGACGATCAGCAGGTTGGAAGAAATTGGTCCGATGATCGCATTCTTCCGTTCGCTAGTCGTAGAGGCACGCGGCGGGCGGGGAAGCCACCTTGGCGTTTTGTCCTTCTATCCCGCGACGCGTCTAGCCGGTATAGGGAATGCAGGCCTAGCGGGATGGCGGGCAGGCTTGCCGAACAGATAGCCTTGGACGTGACTGAAACCTTCCTTCGTCACGAGATCGAGCTGGTCGGATGTCTCCACGCCTTCCGCCAGAACCGCCGCTCCGAACCCCCGGCCGATGCCGATCACTGCCCGGATGATCGACAAGTTCGGCGCGTTCGACTCGATGCCGGCAAGGAAGCTACGGTCGAGCTTGATCTTGTCGAACTCGAACGAACGCAGGTAGCTCAGCGACGAATACCCCGTACCGAAATCGTCGATCGCGATACGCACGCCCAAGGCCTTGAGGGACCGAAGCGTCGGAATGAAGTTAACCGTGTCCCGGATGAACATCGACTCTGTAATCTCGATCTCCAGACGCGGCCCGGCGAGTCCCGACCGGTCGAGCGCGGAGACGACCGATGCGACGAGCCCGCACCCATCGAACTGCCGGGCGGAAACGTTGACCGCCACCGTGAGCTCGGAGGGCCATTCCGCGGCTGCCGTGCAGGACTTGTCGAGGATCAGTTCGCCGAGCTGCACGATGAGGCCGGACTCCTCGGCGATGGGTATGAACTGCAGCGGCGGGATCATCCCGCGGTCGGGATGGTTCCACCTCGCGAGGGCCTCGTATCCGCTCAGACTGCCCTCGAAGACGTCGAATACCGGCTGGAAGAACACCTCGAACTGTGCGGGATCGTGCGCGAGTGCGTGGGTCATTTCCGAAAGAAGAACGGCACGCTCCTCCGCCTTCATCCGCATCTCGGGCTTGAACAGACGGAAACAATTGCGCCCGCTCCCTTTCGCGGCGTAGAGTGCGAAGTCCGCGTTCCTCAGCAGTGCTTCCGCACCCCCGTCAGTCCCGAACACCATGGCAGCACCAAGACTGCATGTCACCGGGATCAGTCTGTTCTCGAAGCAGAACGGCTTCTCAAGCGTCTTAAGGATCTCGCCGCAAAGCGACTCCGCCTGAGCTTCCGCCGGTGCGGAAAACACCACTGCGAATTCGTCCCCACCGAGCCGGACCGGCAGCTCTCCGCGCGAACACTGTCTCCGCAGCCGTGCTGCGACCTCGAGCAGGACCGCGTCGCCAGCGCTGTGTCCCCAGGTGTCGTTGATCATCTTGAAATTGTCGACGTCGATGTAGATCAGGCCGAGTCCGGCGGACGGGGTGGCGTGCCGGAGCCGACGATCAAGCACCTCCGTGAAGTTCGCCCGGTTCGGCAGCCCGGTGAGACCGTCGTGGAGCGCGATGTGGGACAGCCGCTCGGCGGCGGCACGTTCCGACGAGATGTCCTGGGAAAGACCGAGCACGTACCGGCCATGTTCGTCTTCGGAAACGGGAAGAGTCTGCCTCGTCGTGCGGATGAAGCGCACCGTTTCATCGGAGCCGCAGATCCTCTCTTCGAGTGTCACCGCGCTTCCCGCTTGCAGCGCGGCCTTTTCGGTGGACAAGGAGGCGTCTGTGCCGAGCCAGCCGAGCATCTGTTCTCCCTTGTTCGCCAGTGCCTGGGATGCGTCGACACCGAAGTGATCGCCGCATGCGGCATTGAAGACGGCGAACCTGCCATCGTAGTGCATGTCCCTGACGAAGATGCCGATCGGAAGGTGATCGACGATCGCGTCGTAAAGAGCGCGCGTGTCGCTTGCGGTCTGACGAGCGCTTTGCAGTTCAGACTGGTCCTGGACAATGGCGAGTATGGCGTTCTGTCCTCCGAAGCGGATCTCGCGGCCGTACGTCAGCACTTCGAACAGCGATCCGTCGGCTTTCCTGTGCGTCCACTTCTCGGCTCGTTCAATATCGTCGCGCCGGCGTACCGCCTCGCGCATCCGCTGCCGCTCGCTTTCAGGGCGGAGGTCGAGCACGGTCATCGAGGGGTAGCTGTCAGCCGGGTATCCGTAGAGCTGCAGTGCGGCACGGTTGACCGCCAGAAAGCGCAGCGTGTCCGGTTCGTACACCCACATCGGGGAGGGATGGAACTTGAAGATCGACCGGAAGTCGGAATCGTCCTGCAACGACGCAGAAGCAGGTATGTTCTTAAACATCGCTCATCCCTCTTCGTAAGGCTCCTGGCTTGACGCCGACGCTCGGATCACGGCAGTGTGTATTCGAAACAAATCTAATTAAATCGAAGTTAATCAAACCAGCTCGGCAGCGGTTTATTGCGATGCAGTACTGGCTGATGCAAAGAACTTGGCGATTGGGATCAGAGGGGCGGTGAGGGGGTCGATAACCCCGCGCCGCCTGGACGGCCGGAGCCGCACGGGTCATGGCCGGAAACCGCTCCGCGGCTGCACGACACGGTATGGAGTGTGAAGCGAGCACTCGGAGGGAAGGCACGGGCGGGAGGTGAGGCGAGGGCTTCGAGAAAGCCACGATGAGGTCTTGTCCGGGGGCTTGTCGGTCATACTTATATTGTCCCGTTTGATGAGGGGCAGGCGGGGGCGACCGTGATGGTGATGCGAGGCGTCGAGAGCGCTTTGGTATCGGCTCGCTGGAGCATGATGAAGGATTCAACCCGCGGCATGCAGGCATCGAAGGGTGCTCACGGCAGCCATCCCGGAGCAAAACGTGGCCATCGTATTCTTTTCCTACTCACACGCGGACGAGGATCTCCGCGACCAGCTCGAGAAGCAACTGTCCATCCTCAAGCGGCAAGGAGCCATCGAAACATGGCACGATCGCCGTATAGAGGCGGGCGAAGAAATCGACGCGGCCATCAGTCGGACTCTGATGGAGTCGGACATCATCCTTCTCCTCATCAGTCCCGACTTCATCAACTCCGACTACTGTTACGATCGGGAGATGATGGTCGCCATGGAACGCCATGAGCGCGGCGACGCGATCGTCATTCCGGTCATCCTCAGGGCCTGTCAGTGGCACGGTGCTCCGTTCGGGAAGCTGAATGCGACCCCGCCGGACGGCCGTCCCATCACGCAGGCGGTGGATCGGGACCAGGCTTTCCTTGAGGTCGCCAACGCCGTTCAGGCGGCGGCGAGGAAGCTGAGTGGCGGTCGGACGTCTGCCGAACCTTCTTCCCCACGCCAGTCCGCCGCCCGCCAGCTCAGGCCGCCGGTCGCAGACGACGCTCCGCGGTCGTCGAACCTACGTATCGCGAAGACCTTCACCGACCGGGACAAGGACCGCTTCAAGCGGGAGGCGTTCGACTTAATTGCAAAATTCTTCGAGAACTCGCTGGAAGAACTCTCGAGGCGAAACGATGGCATCGAAGGCGATTTCCGCCGGATCGACGCGAACCGCTTCCATGCTTCCGTCTACCGGAACGGCAGGGCCCTTAGCCGCTGCACTATATACATGGGAGGTGACAGCGGCTTTGCGAATGGGATTGCCTTCACCGAGGGCGAGACAAGCGAGAGCAACAGCTTCGGCGAGATGCTGCGCGTAGGCTCCGATGACCAGTCCCTATTCCTGACCGGACTAGGCATGCGCCTCGCCGCCGGGAACAATGGCAGGGAGAAGCTCGCGCCGGAAGGCGGGGCCGAATATTTCTGGTCGATCTTCATGTCACCGCTTCAGCGAGAGCGTTGAGGAGGGAGATCGATGCTCGCCTTAAAAGAGTTCTTTCCTGGAACGCTGGCGGATGCTGCTCCAGTGAGCCTGATACTTCCCCGGTCCGCGAAGGATGTTTGCGGAGTCGTGGCGTCATCCGGGGAGGTGCCCTTCTTCGTCATCCTTGACGGGGACCATAGGTTCCAAGCCTTTCCCTGCAAGGATAACAAGAGCTACAAGGGTCTGATCGTACCCGCAGTCACCGTGTCGGTCGACGAGACCAGCATCGCCCCCTTCGATCCGTGGAACACACCGCGCGGCTCCGTCGTCTGCACGGAGGGAGCTGTGGGCATCGCTGCCGGGATGGCCGGTGCCCTGTCGCAGGGGATGATCGTAGCGACGCTCGGTGTTCTTCCGAACTCACCCGTCGAAGCAGCCTTCACCCGATGGCAGATCGGTATCGGGGTAGGTCTGGAAAGGCGTGTCCTTAAGAGTGTCGATTCAGCCGCCCAGACGAGGACCTAACACGCCGGGCGGTTGCCGGGACTCCGCCTCCGTGGAGGACGGCATCGCGTCCCCGTGATGGTAGGATACCATGTGCCGGCGGGAGTGACGCGGGTCAGGTGGAGCAGCGATTCGTCATGCTTGGCTATGACGCCGAGTTCGCTTTGTCCTAGTTTCGCGCCCCAGGGAATGGCCTGAATCGATACGGTTGTTCGATCCATTTGGGTAGCGATCGCCTCCGCTCGATAGGCTCCCGAAGTAGGCGTGCACCGTCTTCGGCGTTTGGCGACAAGCCTACTGAGAAAGCAATGTGCCGGTCTCGGCCCGCCACCGAAGTCCAGGTCTATTCGGAGTTTGGAGATCCCGACGAGCGTGATTCCGGTACATTCGAATCTGAAAACCACTACCGAAAAACGAAAGGAAGCGGTTTGACCCACTCCCTTCGCCCTAACTCCGTGGGATGCGTGCCATCGTCCCGCTTTTCCGTGCTAGGTGACCGGTTGACGCTCTCATGAACCAGAGAGAGTGAGAGGCAACTACCCCGGCGACAATGCCGCCGAAGGCCGCGAGCGCCGTCAGTGCGAGCGACGGGAGATCGGTTGATCCGAGAACCGCGATCTCGAAGGACACTGGTACGAACGACGCAGTGCGAATTTCGGAGGATTGGGCATGCGGGCACATGTTGCCCCTGGGTAGTGTCTCGCCCTCGTTCATTGTCTCGAGGTCTGGCGAATAGACGAAAAGTCCGCGCCGCGGCTCGAGCAGACGGCTGGTTCGGGAAAAGATTGCGGAGCTGCGAAGTCAGGCTGCGAAGATCGTGTTTCTAAACATGGCGAGGGTGACAACGGCCGCATCGATGGCGCAGATTGGCATCATGCATAATCATGACGACATCCACCCGGAGGCCGCGGTCGCCCCAGGCTATCTCGCCAACCACGCTGCACGCGCCTTCAATCGAGGCGTCGATGCGGCTCTGAAACCGCATGGGTTGACCATGGCATTGATCGGACCGCTCCTGCTTCTCTCGTGGAAAGGGCCGCTTCTCCAACGTGACATCGTGCGGTGGTCTGCGGTCCGGCAGCCGGCCATGGTAGCTCTGCTGGACAGGCTGGAGGCCATGGGTCTGATTGCCCGCGAGCCGTCTGTCGTTGATCGCCGTGCATCCCTGGTCGATCTGACCAAGGCCGGACGCGAGGCCGCGGGGGTCGGCCGCACAGCCTTGCTCGACGGTAACGCCCGCGGTCTCGAAGGTTTCTCGACCGAGGAGGCCAGCCTGCTCGTTGCGCTTCTCCAACGATTGATCGCCAACCTTGACCGATAACGTTCAGGAACTACATCACGCGTGATATTTATGATCGAGAGGATCACGCGTCATGACTCATAGTATTCTGATTTCCGGTGCGAGTATCGCCGGCAACACGGCAGCCTTCTGGCTGAGCCGCCTTGGCCATGACGTTACGGTGGTCGAGCGCGCACCTGAGTTCCGAGACGGGGGCCAGAACATCGACGTGCGGGGTGTCGGCCGCGAGGTTCTGCGCCGAATGAACCTTGAACAGGCGGCTCTCGACCATGGCACCGGCGAAGAGGGCACGACCTGGGTCGACGAGAAGGGCGAGGTCGTCGCCGAGTTCGCGACCGACGACATCGAGGGCGATGGTCCGACCGCCGAGATGGAGATCCTGCGCGGCGATCTGGCGCGCCTTCTTTACGAGCCCGCAGGCGAGCGCGCGACGTTTCGCTTCGGCGAGACGATTGAACGCATCGACGACGACGCCGAGTCTGCGATCGTGACCTTTTCCGGTGGCGCGACCGAGCGCTATGACTTGGTTATCGTCGCGGAAGGGGTCGGGTCCAAGACACGCGACCGCGTCTTTCCGGGAGAGAACGATCCGCGATGGATGGATCTGACCATCGCCTACTTCACCATCCCCCGCGCGCCGGACGATAACCGTATGTGGCGATGGTACAATGCCACCTGCGGACGGAGCATTTCATTGCGACCCGACAACCATGGTACGACGCGGGCCAATCTCACGATCCAGAAAGCGCCCGAGGGCGAACAGGAGTGGGATGCCGAGCGTCAGAAGGCCTACCTCCGCGATCGTTTCGCCGACGCCGGATGGCAGGCGGAGAGGGTGCTAAGGGGAATGGAGGATACGCAGGATTTCTATTTCGACGTCCTGCGGCAGGTTCGCATGAAGCGTTGGTCGAAGGGGCGCGTCGTTCTGACGGGGGACGCCGCCTGGTGTGCGACGCCGCTCGACGGCATCGGCACGACGCTGGCGATCACCGGAGCCTACGTGCTGGCCGGAGAACTGCATCGCGGCGGGGACATCACGTCCGCCCTGCAGCGCTATGAGGCCACGATGCGCCCGATGGTTGAAGATGGTCAGGGGGTCCCGAAGATCGCGCCAAGGCTCATGCATCCACGCAGCAGGCTCGGCATCCACCTGCTCCATGGCGCATTGGATGTCGCCAGCAAGCCGCTCGTGCGCGATACGGCCGCGAGATTGTTCGCAGGACAGCCGAAGTCACCGGACCTGTCAGCCTATCCCGCATTCTCCCAAGTCATGGAATAGGTCTGCGCGGAAACACAAAGCCATCTTCTCGCCGGGCTCATCTCCGATGACCCCTGGACCGTACGCTACCGTCCCGTTGCATTGAAAACGAGAGATCCGAGGTCACTTACATCGGTCTCTCGCGTGTCTACGGCGGTTGGCTTGGCTACGCGAGTGCGGCCCTGCGATAGCGCTCCGTCGAAGTCGCGGGACTCGGATACCTCCATACGGATCGCCGGAATGCAGCGCTTCTTCTTGGACTTCCATTCGCAGAACGTCGTTACCAGAGACTGGGAGGGGATGTTGCTGCCGGACGTGGCTGCCGCGACGATATCGGCGACATCGTCGCTCCGCGCTCTCGCCGCCGAGCAGCTTCCAAAGGGAGAACGCCTTCTGATTACCGCGATCCTCATTCAGGACGAGCGGCGGAAGTTCGTCGGCGAGGTTACGATCGCCGAGGCGGTCGTTCCACTTCTCAAGCCGTGACCACTGCACGCTGCCAGGAGAGGTAGATGACGGCGAGCCATCTCATACCTCCTGTCGGCATCACCCTTGACCTGAGCAAGCGCGATCGAGCAGAATTCGCCGTTCTCGAGGGCAGAGCTGGGAGCGCCAGCAACAAGCGTGCCATCCGGCTGCCTTCTCGAAGTGAGATCCCACATCGCGCGGTCGAGCCGATGGCATCTTCATCACTCTCCGTTTCCACCCAGATCATGGCATCGATCTCGACCACGGAATCTATCTCACCTATGGCTGGAATCCAGCGGCGGTTGAACGAACCGAATGAAATCCTCATCGTTGCCGATGAACGCAGGCATGCCACCGTGCTTGCTCGGAGACATATCGCCGACACGGCATCTCGATCTGAAGTAAGGTCGCATATCCGCGACGACGATGCGGCAGCGAATGGCTCGACAGGGGCTCCGACCGTCAGCATCAGATGATGCTCGACATGGTCGAGCAGGTCTGCTCTCGTCGATAAGACCGGCCGTATGGTCATCGTTTCGCCAGAGCATGAGACGCAAGCCTCCGCATCCATGTGAGCGAGGAATCGAGCTCCGAGTTGCTGACCACGTCAATCCAAGCACTAGAGACGGCGATCGAAATGCGGCGGCGACCCGCCCTTCGACGTTCCAAGCCTCGTGCCCCTACTCCGATGCCTGTTCCAGTTCGAAGCGCGCCAGCGCCGGCACTCATCACGGTATGGCCCGCCCTTCGAACGCCGTCATCGCTTGACCTGTTCCTCCGTCGAGGCTTCGAGTTCCATGCATGTCGGAACGCTTTCCGTCGTCGTGGGGAGGCCGCCCTCGGCACAGCCGGAAGCGTAGATCACCGACAGACCTCCGGAAGGCTGGATATGCAGCGTGGAGAGCCGGCCATCGCGGCAGGCTCCCGTGTCGATCGCGATTCTGCCCGGCCATTGCTCCACTAGCTTCGATCTGGTCGGGGAATGCCCGTGGACGACCAGCTTCCGGAACGGCCGCATGTGATCGAGAAACCCGGCACGGATCCACATCAGATCGTAGGGGTCCTGCTGCTCCAGCGGGACGCCCGGTCTGATGCCGGCATGGACGAGTACATAGTCTGGGAGTTCGACATAGTGCGCCGCTGCGCGCATTGTCCCGATGTGCTCATCTGGGATGAGCTGCCGTGCAGTGTCAGAGTTCGCTACTACGCCGACGGGATGCCCGTAGGACCTGAGGGTTTCCATTCCGCCTTGGGTGAACCAGTTGTAGAACCTGCCGTCGCCCTCATCAATGACGCGCAGAAGCAGCGACTCATGGTTTCCGAGGATTAGCTCGGAGCCGGGCACTTCACGCAGTGTCTCGATCACTAGGTCCATCGCCCCGCGGCTGTCCGGACCTCGGTCGATGATGTCGCCGAGGAATACGACCCGGTACTTGAACCGCTTCGTCCGGGCTTTGCACCGTATTCCTTCTAGAAGGTCCCGGAGCAGATCGGCCCGCCCATGGACATCGCCGATCGCGAAGGTGTGGACGTCATCCTTTAGCATGCATGTCAGCTTCCCGTTTCAAGGACTGATTGCATTCCACATGTTGCGATGTCGTTAAAGTCCGGATGGCCCCGCAGGGATCTAGCCGGGCTGAGATGTAGGTCAATTCAGAGTCAGCAGCTTTGAGAGGGTTCCGTCGGCCGTCAACGGCAGATCCGGAAGCCAGGCGTTGCGCAGGGTAAGCGGCAGTGGTAGAACGAAGCCGTCGAAAAAGGCAGATTTGGTGTGGTCTAGCCCAAGTCCTTTCGGAAACGAAAGCTCTGTCCATGCGCGATGCATGAGTCCCACGACGAACAACGGACGCTTTCACGCGTCCAGATGTTCGTCCGTGTGGTCGTCAGATCGACAACTGCTCCGGTCGGACAATGACACGGGAGCGCTTCATGGACAGAATCCATCCAATCTACGATGTCGTGATTGCTGGAGCGGGACCGGTTGGCCTGTTTCTCGCAAACGAGCTTCTCATTGCAGGGGTCTCGGTTCTCGTACTCGAAAAGGCAAAGGACCCCGGCTCCAGCCTCAAGAAGCTCCCCTTCGGCATGCGCGGACTTTCCGCTCCCAGCCTGGAAGCATTCTACCGCCGGGGAATGCTTGATGAGATCTCGATGCCTTCGGTTACTCCCAAGTCCGATGTTGGCAGGGATGTCTCCGCGGCACACTGGTCGCATCAGTCACGTAGGCCCGCCGGTCACTTCGCGGGTATCCAGTTCTTTCACGACATGATCGATGAACAACGATGGTCCCATAGGCTGGCCGGCTCCGCCGGCACGCACCTCGCGACAACGATGGAACAGGTCGAGACCGTTCTATCGGCTCGGTTGGAAGTCAAGGGCATCGAGATCCTGTTCGATCACCAAGTAGATGATCTTCAGCCGTCCGCCGATGGTGTGACCCTCACAGCAGGAGGCTCGACGTTCCGCGGCCGCTGGCTCGTCGGCTGCGACGGCGGCCGGAGCATGGTGCGTAGACTTGGCGGGTTCGAATTCGTCGGAACCGATCCTGAGTTCACAGGATACTCCGCTCTCGTGGAAATGGAGGATCCCGACCGGCTTCGTGTCGGCAGACACTACACGGAGACCGGGATGTATACATACCAGAAGCCCGGCACGATCGCGATGGTCGACTTCGACGGCGGCGCTTCGCACCGCACGCAGCCGCTCACCCTCGATCATGTCCAGTCGGTCCTGTGCCACGTGTGCAGAATGGACATCACGCTCAAGGCATTGCGGCTGGCGGCGACCTGGACCGATCGTGCCTACCAGACAACGGCCTACCGCAGCGGACGCATAGTACTTGCGGGCGACGCCGCCCATATCCATTCCCCACTCGGTGGCCAGGGGCTCAACCTCGGGCTCGGCGACGCCATGAACCTCGGCTGGAAACTTGCGGCCACCGTTCTTGGGACAGCACCCGGAGGTCTTCTCGACAGCTACACGCATGAAAGGCATCCAGTCGGCGCTCAGGTCCTCGACTGGTCCCGTGCGCAGGTCGCGCTCATGCGACCTAGTCGCAGTTCGAGGGCGCTCGAGGCGATCGTCCGCGATCTTATCGAGACTAGCGACGGTGCGACATACTTCGCCGAACGCGTATGGGGGACCTGTCTGCGCTATGACCTCGGCAGTACCGATCCTCTGGTTGGAGCGAGTGCACCAGACTTCGAGTTCGAAGACGGCAGCAGGCCCGGCGACCATCTGAGGAAGGGCAAAGGACTCGTAGTGGACTTCGGGGCCGGTCTGCTCCGCCGATGCGATCTCGAAGGAGAGGTGGAATACATAAGGAGCGGCGTAAAGGATCGGCTCGGACTTTCGGCGCTGCTCGTAAGACCGGACGGTGTCGTGGCCTGGGTAGCTCGGACCGCTACGGACTTTCAGGAGTTCGAGCAGGCGGCAGGAAAGTGGTTCCGTTTCGGGACGCCGTGAACAGACTGTGCCCTATTCGTCTGCCCAGCGCCCGTCCGAGCGACCGCACCGGCTGGAACACCGGATGTACTGAAACGATGCATCCGGACGCCGATACGATAGGGGTGTGGCGTCCGACCTTCGCGCGCAAGTGAACAAGAGGCGGGAGGGTAGGGAGATGCCAGCCGCGTTCGAGGTCCATGCGCAGCTCCGAGCGACTTCAGCGTTCCGATCGACCATTAGAACACCTCGGTCTGCCCGTGACCGGCGGAACGCGCAGACCGTAATGAAGGTGAGCTGTCCCAGTTTCCAGGCTGGCTACGGATCGCCCTGTTCGCCACTTCCAGCAAGTTGCGTCTGGAGCGGCTCCCGCCGATGCTCCCTCCACACTGTGAAGAGGCCAGCTCCCACCACGATGACGGCTCCGACGATCATGTTCGGTGTCAGTCGCTCGTCGAACACAAGGACTGCCAAAACCACACTCAGGACGAGCTGAAGATATGTGACAGGCTGCACTTCCACGGCGGTCAGATGGCTATAAGCCTTGATCAGGAAATAGTGGCTCGTCGCCCCGCAGATGCAGAGCGCCGCCATGGCCGGCCAGTCCTCTATCGCAATCGGCGTCCAGAAGAACGGTCCGATCGCCGAGGCCGCCAGCGCGCCGACGACGCCTGCGTAGAACACGCTGGTTACCGCGCTGTCGCTGGTGCCCGCCGCTCGTGTCGCAATGCCGTAGAGAGCGTAGAGAAGGCTTGCACCAAGCGGAATGATCAGGCGCAGGTCGAAATAGACGTCGAGAGGGTCTAGGATGACCATGACGCCGAGGAGGCCGACAACCACCGCCAGCCCGCGCCGCCAGCCGACACGTTCGCCGAGGAGCGGAACAGACAGCAGAGTCACCATTAGCGGTGTCACCTGCAGGATAGACTGGCTCATGGCAAGCCCAGCCGTCGTGAACGCGATGACCACGACCACGACCTCGCCGACCAGCAGAAGTCCGCGGAGCACCTGCAGGATGGGACGTTTGGTGCTGGCAGCGGCTCGGATCCCGCCCGGAGCCGCCGCAGCCAGGATCGTCACGAACGCTGCGAAGGCCCAGAACCTGATCATCGTCACCATGATCGGAGGGTACTTCTCACCGAGGATCTTCGAGAAAGCGTCCTGCCCGGCGAAGATTGCGACTGCAAGAAGGACGTACAGGTAACCGAATTTCTTGCTGTTCATAGGCGGCCGGGAATTTGATGGTAACGATATGCCGGTCGCTGGCCCTGGCTTCGGATCGACGGTGGCGCTTGAAGGTTCGAGGATGCGGTTCCTACCGTGCCTATACCGCGTGGGATCAGGAAGCCAGCCTGGATATTTGGCAGCGGGGACTGCTGCGTGTCGAACGGACCCAAGGTGGTCCCTACCAGGACGATCCGAGCCTCCGCACCTCGTAAGACTTGCCTTACATGTCAGACTGCAGTCTATGAAGCTGGATTGAAACCGATCATCGGGCTGGTCCCTATCAGGGCTATCTGACGTCGCGGGCTTCCGCGACATCATCTTCCAGTTTCGGATCTAGGCGCGGCGCGAGCTGAACAACAACAACGTGCCGTCGGACGTGGCCAGCCAGGGCGGTATGGTTCCAGACTACTTCATGCATCAGAGCGTACTTGGAACTGCGTAGCGATCCAGCCCGCTCCCCCGACCACATAACATTACTATCGGCCAAATTTCATGAGAAAACGTTTTCTCATATTGACTTTCTAATAGGGAAAAGCTTTTCTCTTCCGCAAGCGGGAGAGTTGGAAGTGGCGCAGCGGACAAAAAGCAGTCGAGTGACGATTCACGATCTTGCCAGGGCAGCAGATGTGAGCGTGTCGACAGTATCCAAAGCGCTGAACGACAACGGTCGCATGGCTCTCGACACACGAGAGCGTATCAAGCGGATCGCCCGCGAGATCGGCTTCCGGCCCAACGCGCTCGCAAAAGGTCTGCTCAGCAACCGCAGCCTAACCGTCGGGCTTCTGACAAACGATACCTACGGCCGTTTCACCCTCCCTGTAATGGCCGGGATCTCCGAGGCGCTGGTCGATCACGGCGTCTCGGTTTTCCTTTGCGCGATCGAAGACGATCCGGCCCTTGGCAAGATCCACGTCGACGCGATGCTCGACAAGCAGGTGGACGGGATCATCGCGACTGGCAAGCGCATCGATCGAAGCCTGCCGGTCGACCTGACCAGACTGCCGGTTCCCGTCGTATACGCCTTCACTCAAGGTGAGCCGAACAGCGTGACGCTGACCTCCGACGATGGGCATGGCGCAGCTCTCGCGACGGAGTGGTTGCGAAAGCTGGGACGAAGGCGACTTGTCCACGTGACGGGGCCGTCCGATTTCGTCTCGGTCCGCGAGCGCGCTGCCGCGTTCCGCGAACTTGCAGGATCAGACGCTCGGGTCCTCAACGGCGCGTGGTCGGAGGCCTGGGGGCACGAGGCGGTCGCCGCCCTCTGGTCGTCTGGCGACGCGAAGCCGGACGGCATCTTCTGCGGCAACGACCAGATCGCGCGCGGCGTCGTCGATGCGTTGCGGGAGCGCGGCGTCGCTGTTCCGGAGAATGTCTCGGTCATCGGCTTCGACAACTGGGAGATCGTCGCGGCGCAGACCCGGCCGCCGCTGACCACCATCGACATGAATCTGAAGGAACTCGGGCGCGAGGCCGGTCTCACCGTGCTCGCGCTGGCAGAAGGCAAGAACGTGGAGCCGGGTCTCCGACGCCTGCCATGCAAGCTCGTGGTTCGCCAATCCTGTGGAGGGGATGGCCAGCCGTTGTGAAGGAGAGCGAATCCGGTGGAGCGGGTTCGACTGGAGGAGGAGAAGGACAATGCTGAAGAAACTACTGGCCACTACGGCCGTGATATCTGCCATTATGACGACAGCGGCCTCTGCCGAGACGATCGCCATGTGGGTGCGTTCCGGTATCGGCGACTCCTTCAAGGAAGTCGTGAAGGCCTACAATGCCAAGGGAGGCGATACGGTCGAGATGACCGAGGTCCCCTTCGCCGAACTGGTGCAGAAGTATGCGACCGCGATCGCCGGCGGTCAGGCCCCGGATGCCCTGTCGCTCGACCTGATCTACAACCCAGCCTTCGCCGCCGCCGGCCAGCTTGAAGACCTGACCGACTGGGCGAAGTCGCTGCCCTACTTCAACTCTCTGTCGCCCTCGCACGTGAAGCTCGGCACCTATGACGGCAAGATCTACGGGCTGCCGCTCTCGGTGGAGACGTCCATCTTCGCCTGGAACAAGGACCTCTACCGGAAGGCGGGCCTCGATCCCGAAAAGGCACCCAAGACATGGGACGAGATCACCGCGAATGCCGAGAAGATCCGCGCGCTTGGCGATGACACGTACGGCTTCTACTTCTCCGGCGGCGGTTGCGGCGGCTGCATGATCTTCACCTTCACGCCGTTGGTGTGGGGAGCGGGTGCCGACATCCTGTCGGAAGACGGCAAGACGGCGACGCTCGACACTCCGCAGATGCGCAAAGCGATCGACATCTATCGCAACCTTGTCGCCAAAGGCACCGTGCCCGCCGGATCGGCTAGCGACAACGGCGTCAACTTCCTGAGCTTCACCAACGGCAAGATCGGCCAGCAGAGCCTCGGAGCATTCGCGATCGGCACATTGGTCACCCAGCATCCCGAGATCGACTTCGGCGTGACGTTGATTCCGGGGGTCGATGGGAAGCCATCCTCCTTTGCCGGTGGCGACAACGTCGTCGTTACGAAGGGCACGCCGAAGCTCGCCGCGGTCAAGGGCTTCCTCGACTACGTCTATTCGCCGGACGGGCAGAAGATCATGGCCAAGTTCGGCAGCCTGCCGACCCGCGGCGACATCGCCGACGAAGTCCTTCAGGGTCTAGATCCGCGGCTCAAGGTCGGCATCGAGGCGATCTCTGTCGCCAAGACGCCCTACACGCTCCAGTTCAACGATCTGATCAACTCCTCGAACGGCCCCTGGGCCACGTTCATCAACGCCGCGATCTACGGCGATGACGTCGATTCGGCGTTCTCCAACGCCCAATCGGAAATGCAGTCGATCATCGACAACGCGCAGTGAGCGAAAAGGGAGGCCGGCCGTTCGAAAGCCGGCCTCCTGCGCCCTGACCCAAGCCGGACCCAGTTGGAGACGATCATGCAATCCTCGACCATGCGCGCCCCGCGCCGGCGGTCTCGCCGTACGGGCTGGCGCGGGCTCGCCTACATCGCGCCGGCCATGTTGCTGGTGTTGGTCTTCTTCGTCCTGCCGGTACTGTTCACGGTCTGGATGAGCTTCCACAAGTGGCCGCTGCTCGGCCTCCCGACCTTCAACTGGGGTGCCAACTACGCCCGCCTCATGACGGATACGCGCTTCTTCGCCGCCCTCGGCTTCACCGCCTACTATACGCTGGTGGTGACGATCGCGATCTTCGTGGTGGCCTTCCCCCTGGCCATCCTGGTCGAAAAGCAGCGCCCCTTCGTTTCCGCCTATCGGACAGTGATCTTCCTGCCGGTGGTCGTCGGACTCGCTTCGGCCTCTCTTCTCTGGGTGTGGCTCGCGAACGTCGACAGCGGCCTGTTCGCACCGCTCTTCCAGCGATTGGGGCTGACGAATGGCCGGATCAACCTGCTTGCTAGTTTCGACACGGCCTTCCTCACCATCATCGTTATGGTGGTCTGGAAGATCGCCGGTTTCACCATGATCATCCTGCTGACCGGCCTTCAGGCCATTCCGGCCGACCTCACGGAGGCGGCCCGGATCGATGGTGCGCGGCGCTGGCAGCGCTTCCGCCACCTGACCCTGCCGCTGATGCGGCGCACGCTTGCGCTCGCGCTCATCTTGTCGGTGACCGGCTCGATCCTCGCATTCGACCAGTTCTACATCATGACCTCGGGTGGGCCGCAGAACCGCATGATCTCCGTCGTCTACTACATCTTCAATCAGTCCTTCGTCTCGTTCAATCTCGGCTACGGCGCGGCCCTGTCGATCGTGCTCCTGGCCATCCTTGTGTCGCTCAGCGTCGTCCAGCTCTGGCTGCTCCGGGTGCGGGAGGGAGAACAATGACCGACCGGCGAGCGCGCAGAGCGCGGCGGGCCGCCATCGATGCAGTCGCATATCATGCAGTCGGCATCGGTACGGCCATCTTCTTCCTCGCACCCTTCATCGTCATGGTGCTCTCGTCCTTTCGCTCGAATGCCGAGTCGGGCACGCCGCCGCTGCCGCCCTGGCCGCGGATGGGCTTCAGTATCGATGCCTATCGCGCGCTCGACGGTTTCGGCGCGGGCATCTGGCAGCACACGGTCAACTCGCTCGTCGTCTCGCTGGGCACGGTTGTGCTGACCGTCGCCGTCAGCGTCATGGCCGGCTACGGGTTCTCCCGCTACCGTTTCCCGTTCAAGAACGCGCTGTTCGTCCTGATCATCGCGACGCTGATGATCCCGTTCCAGTCGATCCTGACGCCGCTCTTCATCATCCTCGCGAAGCTCGGCCTCAACAACTCGCTGTTCGGGCTGATGCTTGTCTACGTGACGCTGCAACTGCCGTTCTCGGTCTTCATGATGCGCAACGCGTTCGACGCGGTGCCGAAGGAGATCGAGGAGGCGGCCCGGATCGACGGAGCGCGCGACCTGCGCCTCCTCGCCCGCGTGCTTCTGCCGCTCGTGATGCCTGGAGTGGCGACCGTCTCGATCTTCGCGTTCCTCAACGCCTGGAACGAGTTCTTCGCCGCGCTCGTGCTGCTCTCGTCCAACGACAACTACACGCTGCCCGTTCTGATGACTGCCGTACGTGCTGGTCGCCTCGGCGCGATCAACTGGGGTGCCGTCCAGGCCGGGGTCACGGTCATGGTCGTGCCATGCCTGATCATGTTCCTTCTTCTTCAACGCTACTACATGCGCGGGCTGATGGCCGGCGCGGTGAAATAACCTTTGAGACCTATGGAGAGACCTTAGACATGAGCCACAAAGACCGCCAGTTCCGCCCCGTCACCGTCCCCTCCGTCACGCTCTCGGGCTTCTGGGGTCAGTGGCAGGATGCCGTCAGCGAGACGACAGCCGCCATCCTGCTCGACCGCTGCGAGGCCGCCGGCATGATCCAGGCGATCGACGTCGATCAGCCCTCTCCGGGCGTCGTCATTCCGATCGCTCCGTGGGGCGGCTCGACCCAGATGTTCTGGGACTCCGACCTCGGGAAGTCGATCGAGACGATCGCCTTCTCGCTCTACCGCAAGCCGAACCCGGAACTCGAAGCGCGGGCCGACGCGATCATCGATCTCTATGAGAAGCTGCAGGACAAGGACGGATATTTGAACGCCTGGTTCCAGCGCGTGCAGCCGGACCGTCGCTGGACCAATCTGCGCGACCATCACGAACTCTACTGCGCCGGCCATCTGATGGAAGCCGCGGTGGCCTACTACCAGGCGACGGGCAAGCGCAAGCTGCTCGATATCATGTGCCGCTACGCCGATTACATGCTGACGGTCTTCGGCGAGGGCGAGGGGCAGATGCCCGGCTATGACGGGCACGAGGAGATCGAGCTGGCGCTGGTGAAGCTGGCCCGCGTCACCGGCGAACCCAAATATCTCGATCTGTCGAAGTTCTTCGTCGACCAGCGCGGCACCGAGCCGCACTTCTTCACCGAGGAGGCCCAGCGCGATGGCCGCGACGCTTCCGACTTCCACCAGCGCACCTACGAATACGGCCAGGCGCATCAGCCTGTCCGCGACCAGCGCAAGGTCGTCGGCCATGCGGTGCGGGCCATGTACCTCTATTCGGGTATGGCGGATATTGCGACCGAGTATCGCGACGACAGTCTCACCGAGGCGCTGGAGGGGCTGTGGGACGATCTGACAACGAAGCAGATGTACATCACCGGCGGGATCGGACCGGCCGCTTCCAACGAGGGCTTCACCGACTATTTCGACCTGCCGAACGACACGGCCTACGCCGAAACCTGCGCTTCCGTCGGACTGGTCTTCTGGGCCAACCGCATGCTCGGTCGAGGGCCGAACCGCCGCTATGCCGACGTCATGGAGCAGGCGCTCTACAACGGTGCCCTGCCGGGTCTCGCGCTCGACGGAAAGACGTTTTTCTACGAGAACCCGCTCGAAAGCACCGGCAAGCATCACCGCTGGACCTGGCACCACTGCCCATGCTGCCCGCCGAATATCGCCCGGCTCGTCACCTCGATCGGTTCCTACATGTATGCGGTCGCCGATGACGAGATCGCCATCCACCTCTACGGCGAAAGCACGATGACCTGCGAGCTTGCGAACGGTTCCGAGGTGACGCTGAAGCAGAAGACCGAGTATCCCTGGGACGGCGCGATCGGTCTCGAGATCGGTCTGGGATCGCCTGCTCGCTTCGCCCTGTCGCTGCGCATCCCCGAATGGGCGGAGGGTGCGACGCTCGCGGTGAACGGTACGCCGGTGGACGTCTCTTCGACACTGATCGACGGTTACGCGCGCCTGGATCGCGACTGGCAGGATGGCGATCGGGTGGAGCTTGTCCTACCGCTTGTGCTCAGGCCGCAATTCGCAAATCCCCGCGTGCGCCAGGATGCGGGTCGCGTGGCCCTCATGCGCGGCCCGCTCGTCTATTGCGTCGAGACGACCGACAACGGTGACGATCTCAATGCCATCGTCGTGCCGAAAACGATCCCCGAAGGCTCGACCGTAATGCTGCCGGAACTGAACGGTGCGGTCGCTATCGACCTGACCCTTCAGCGCGAGGACGCGGGACGCTGGGGCGACGCCCTTTACCGCAGCCGTCCGGCGGACCGAAGCGACGCCAGGGTCCGGCTCATTCCCTATCACCTGTGGGATAACCGGACGCCTGGAGAGATGCTTGTCTGGATGCAGGCGGACTGATCGGGGCTGACGGCTATGAAAGGAACCAGTCTCGTCTTGCGCGACGTGCGCAAGAGCTACGGCGCGCTTCAGGTGATCCACGGCATCGACCTCAAGGTGCAGGATGGCGAATTCGTGGTGTTCGTCGGCCCTTCCGGCTGCGGGAAGTCCACGCTTTTGCGGATGATCGCAGGGCTGGAGGAAGTGACTGACGGCGAGATCGCCATCAAAGGGCGTGACGTGACGGATCTCGATCCGTCGGATCGCGGCATCGCCATGGTCTTCCAGTCCTACGCGCTCTACCCGCATATGAGCGTCGGCGACAATCTCGCCTTTGGGCTGAAGATGGCAGATACACCGAAGGATGAGATCGCCCGACGGGTGGCGCACGCCTCCTCGATCTTGAAGATCCAGCCCTTGCTGGACCGCCGGCCGGGACAGCTTTCGGGCGGCCAACGGCAGCGCGTGGCGATCGGCCGCGCGATCGTCCGCGAGCCGGACATTTTCCTGTTTGATGAACCGCTGTCAAATCTCGACGCCGAGTTGCGGGTATCGATGCGCATCGAGATCGCCAAGCTCCATCGCCAGCTTGGCAACACCATGGTCTACGTGACCCATGATCAGACGGAGGCCATGACGCTCGCCGACAGGATCGTCGTGCTGCGCGACGGACGGGTCGAACAGGTGGGCTCGCCGCGCCGGATCTACGAGGATCCCGACAATATGTTCGTCGCGGGCTTCATTGGTTCGCCGCGGATGAACCTCCTCAATGCTGTTTCGCGGGGACAGGGCACGATTTCCTTGGCCGGAGCAGAGCTCTCCGGCTTGCCCGAGCGGGCGGACCTCCGTCCCGGCGACCCGTTGTGGTTCGGCATCCGCCCCGAGCATATGTCGCTTGCTAGGGCCGACGAGGAAGGCATTCCGGTCCGGGTGGAGTTCACGGAGTATCTGGGATCTACCCGCTTCCTCTATGCTACGCTCGAGGATGGCCAGAGCCTGACGGCCGAGCTGACCGGCGACGCGGAAATTGCCAACGGAGCGACGGTGCGGCTGACGCTGCCGTTCGATCGCCGCCGCTTCTTCGACGAAGGCGGATCCAGGATCCGATAGCCTCTTTTCGAGGTGGCGCATCGCCTTCACCACTGCGTAAGCGGCGTCGAATTCCTAGGCTGCCGGGTGGCGACACTGGAACGGAAGCCTCTGGATCGAGGTGTTGGCTCGACCGGCGGAACACCGAAATCCAGATAACGCCCGCCTATTCGCAGCCGCTTCCATTGTTTCCGTGCTGATGCCGAGACCTGTCATAGGAAATGCTGTCACCGCGTATCGTGGAAAGGCTCCTACTGCCGGTCGGCCGCTCTTCTGAGAGTTGGAATATTCTACGGCTGGTCGAGGGATTTCTTGGGCGACGGTTCGCACCGTTTTCAAGCTGAGTTGCCACGCCATCAGATCGTTCTAGCTAGCAAGAAACTCGAGAACGTTCCGCTGGAGACCATCGCGTCTGTTGATGTGGTTCGGGAGATCAAGTCGCCTATGTCGTTCGCCAAAGGCTGAAAGGTGATGTCCGGCGCGTCAACGTACGGGCAGATTTATTTCATTTACCTGAAGTCCACCAACCAGTCGGCAAACTTCCTGGCCAGACGTCGTTGAGATCCTGACTTCGGATATGCGAGATAATGGCCGATATATCGATTGTGCCGGAATGTCGGCCCAAATGGGCGGACCAATTGACCGTTCGCTAGTTCTCTGTGTGCTAGGACATTCGACTCCAGAGCGACGCCAAGGCCGTTCGCTGCGGCGTCGATAGCCAGGAAGCTTCGGTCGAAGCTCATCGACGGACCCGGCGCTGGACCAAGACCGTTAGCTTCGAACCAGTCGATCCATTGGATTCGCTTGAGGTCACTTCGGATCAGGGGCTGCGACAGTAGGTCAATGGGCGAATTGAGTCTCAGTGCTACATCGGGGGCACAAAGCGGGGAAACAATCTCCTCACCCAGTGGAACGACGATGAGATCTCCTCGATCGACAGGTTCGCCATAGACAATATCGGCATCAAAGAGACCATCTACAAAGCGCGCATAGCTCGTGCTCGCCGCGACGCGCACTTCCACGCCTGGATTCTCGCGCAGGAACTGCGGAAGACGGGGGGAAAGGACTTTAGCAGCGTAACTAGGCGCGCAGTGCAATCTCAGTAGCGAAGCTGCATTCGATGAAATTCGCTCAATTCCACGACGCAATTCTTCGAAAGCGCTAGCCGTATGCGCGAGCAGGGTCTGACCCGCGAGCGTCAGTCGCACGTGACGGGTCGTTCTCTCGAACAAAGCGACTCCAAGATCACTCTCGAGCTTAGCGACCGCGTGACTGACCGCGCTTGGCGAAAGGTGCAGTTCCTCCGCGGCGCTGCGGAACGATCCGAGACGCGCGGCTGATTCGAAAATACGCATAGCGGAAAGCGAAGGCATTTTTAGCATATGATTAGTGAACCAGATTCACCTCACGGTGTAAACTTCGCGTTTGTCCGTTCGCGGACGAGGAGGCAAGGGTGTCGTCATTGGCAAGGCAGCGCCGACGGATGAGGATGCGGGGTTGCGGCACGGGGGAGACCGGCGCGGCACCGGGGAGGAAAGACATGCTTCTGAAGGGTAGAACCGCCGTGATCTCCGGCGCAGCGAGCAGGCGTGGAATTGGCCGGGCTACGGCGGAGCTTTTCGCGGAGCACGGCGCGCGCGTCGCCATCTTCGACCTCGATGCAGCCGCTGCACGGGATGCGGCAGCTACGCTCGCACCAGTCGAGCAAGGCGATCATATCGGGATCCGCTGCGACGTAGCGGATCGCCAATCGTGTGTCGCCGCGGCCGAAGAGGCGGCCCACGCCTTCGGCGCGATCAACATCCTCATCAACAACGCTGGCATCACGCAGCCCGTGAAAACGCTGGACATCTCTTCAGCGGATTGGGAGCGCATCGTCGGAGTCAATATGACCGGCGTGCTCTATCTCAGCCAGGCGATCATTCCGAATATGCGTCAGCATGGCGGAGGCTCGATCGCCTGCATGTCGTCCGTCTCCGCGCAGCGCGGCGGTGGCATTTTCGGTGGGCCGCACTACTCTGCCGCCAAGGCCGGCGTGCTCGGTCTTGCCAAGGCGATGGCGCGCGAATTCGGCCCCGAAGGCATCCGCGTGAATTCGGTGACGCCGGGGCTCATCCAGACGGATATCACCGGCGACAAGCTCACCCCCGAAATGCGCACCGACATCCTGAAGGGGATCCCCCTAAGCCGTCTGGGGGAAGCGCGTGATGTCGCCAACATCTATCTTTTCCTAGCCTCGGATCTGTCGGCTTACGTGACCGGTGCCGTGATGGACGTGAACGGCGGAATGCTCATCCATTGAGCCTGCGTGTCAGGCCCGCGTTGAAGAGGGAAATGGTCCAGACATGAGCTCTATCGGTCACAACATCAGCCTGCACGAGCGCGCGCGACGCATTCGCCGCCATGCCCTGCGAATGGGCGAGGTCCAGGGGCAGGGCTATATCGCCCAGGCGCTCGGTATCGCCGATGTGCTGGCTGTCTCCTATTTCCACGCCACGGCCTATCGGCCGGACGACCCGGAATGGGAAGAACGAGACCGCTTTCTCCTGTCGATCGGCCACTATGCAATTGCGCTCTATGCCGCGTTGATCGAGGCGAAGATCGTGCCGGAGGATGAGCTTGAGTCCTACGGCACGGATGACAGCCGCTTGCCGATGTCGGGTATGGCCGCCTACACGCCGGGCATGGAAATCACCGGCGGCTCGCTGGGTCACGGTCTTGGCATAGCCGTGGGGATGTGCCTGGGCCTCAAGCGCAAGCGTTCTTCTTCCTTCATCTATACTCTTTTCTCCGACGGTGAGCTCGACGAAGGATCGACTTGGGAGGCTGCTATGTCGGCCGGTTCCCACAAGCTCGACAACCTCATCGGTATCGTGGACGTCAACCAGATGCAGGCAGATGGTCCGTCGCTCGGCGTCATGAACTTCGAGCCGCTCGCTCCAAAGTTCGAAGCTTTCGGCTGGTACACACAACGTGTCGACGGCAACGATATCGACGCGCTGGTAGTTGCTTTCGACAAGGCGCGACGTCACGGGGGCCCGGTGCCGCGCGTGATCATCTGCGACACGAAGATGGCTAAGGGAGTGCCTTTTCTGGAAGCGCGGGAGCGCAACCATTTCCTACGCGTCGAGCCTGGCGAATGGACCGAGGCTCTCAAGATCATCGACGAGAGGGTCGCTCCATGAGACGCTCGAAATATGTCCGCCCGGACTTTCTGTCTGCGCCCGCCGGTGAAAGGCCGCGCCTGACCACGTCGGCCATGATTGCTTCGATCGCCGGTCCCGATCAGCCGACGCGGGCCGCACCGTTCGGCCATGCACTGGCCGCGCTGGCGCGTAATGATGATCGCATCGTAGGCATGTCCGCGGACCTCGCAAAGTACACGGACCTTCATGTCTTCCGCGCCGCTCATCCTGACCGCTTTTACCAAATGGGAATGGCGGAGCAGCTTTTGATGATGTCGGCCGCTGGCATGGCGAGGGAAGGGTTCCAGCCATGGGTGACCACCTATGCGGTGTTCGCCTCCCGGCGCGCCTACGACTTCATCTGCCTCGCAATCGCCGAGGAGGAGCTGGACGTGAAGATCGTCTGCGCCCTGCCGGGTCTGACCACCGGCTACGGCCCAAGCCATCAGGCGACCGAGGACTTGGCAATTCTTCGCGGCATGCCGAACCTGACGATCATCGATCCGTGCGACGCGCTCGACATAGAGCAGGCGATTCCGCAGATCGCGGCGCACAGGGGTCCGGTCTACATGCGCCTGTTACGTGGCAACGTGCCGCTCGTCCTCGAAGAATACGGCTACAGCTTCACGCTCGGAAAGGCGAAGCGCATCCGCGACGGGCGCGATGCACTCATCATATCGTCCGGTATCATGACCATGCGAGTTCTGGAGGCGGCAAAGCTGTTGCAGCGCGACGGCGTGGACGCAGCCGTGCTTCACGTGCCGACGATCAAGCCTCTCGATGAGGAAACAATCCTCTCAGAATGCGGGAAGCAGAACCGGCTAGTTGTCGTTGCGGAAAACCATACGCTTGTCGGCGGTCTTGGCGAGGCGGTGGCGGCGACGCTCATGCGCTCGGCCGTCCGACCTTCAGCCTTTCGCCAGATCGCGCTGCCCGATGCCTTCCTGGAGGCCGGGGCTTTGCCGACGCTTCACGAGCGATATGGACTTTCCACGGAACGCGTCGTCGCTTCGCTGAAAGCATGGCTTGATGAGTAATCACTGAATCGTTTGTCTGGCTAGGAGGACGCCGGGAGACGACGCCAAGCAATGGGTAGGGAGGATACAATGAACTTGCAGATCGATCGACCGGTGACTTCGAGAACTGCGGCAACGTCGTTCGCCTCGCCTTCGCGTCATCTCGAACTGGACCGGATACGGTCCCGACTGGTGATGGTGGCCGGCCTTGGTGTTGGCCTAGACACGTCGCTTACCAGAACCACGTTTCTGGCCTCATCCTCCGTTGCGAAGGCTGAACCAGGCGAGACCATGCGGAAGCAGCGGTCCGACCTCCTGATGGCCATGCGTCTCCTCTTCGTCGTGGGTTTATTCCCCGGTCGCCTGCATTGAAGAGGGTGCCTAAGTTGGAGACCAACGAGATCATCCTCGCGGCACGCGGCCTTACGAAGACCTACGGCGCGACATCCGTCCTGAAGGGCGTCGACTTTTCCGTTCGCAGAGGGGAGATACATGCGCTGCTCGGCGGCAACGGGGCGGGCAAGTCGACGCTGATCCGAATCATCACCGGTACGGCAGCGAAGGATGGCGGCGAGATCGAGTTTCGCAGCCCGAAAGGCCTCTTGCGGAACGAAAGCGAAGGTCGCCGTAGGGTCGCCGTCGTCCATCAGGAACTCGCGCTCCTGCCGCACTTGACCGTCGTCGAAAACATCGCTTTGCCGCACTACAACCGCGGCATCGGTCTTTTTGATCGCAATGTTGGGATGAAGCATGCGCACGCGGCCCTGTCGATGATCGACAGGAATTTCGCCGACAAGGCGCTCCATCGATTGGTCGGCAGCCTCAGCCTGCATGAGGGCCAGATGGTGGAGATCGCTCGGGCTCTCGCCTCTGGCGCTGAGCTTATCCTGCTCGACGAGCCGACTGCGAACCTCACCGCACTGGAAACCGAGCGGCTCTTCGTTGTGCTGCGGCGATTGACAGCGGAAAATGGTCTTTCCGTTGTCTTTGTCTCCCACAGGATGAAAGAGCTGAGGCAGATCGCGACCTGCTGCAGCATCATTCGCGATGGCCGTACCGTGGTTGACCGGCAACCGATGTCTGCACTGAGCGATGCGGAGATCGTAGAGAACATGGGCCAGATCACGCATGTGCCTACCGCCGCCGAGCGGCCGGCGGTGCTTCCGCGGCGGAGGGCTGAGATCGGTGACGCTATCGTCCTTCGGACGGACGGGCTGGAGGTGGTCCTTGAGCCAGGCGTGATCCTCGGTCTTGCCGGCGCGCCAGCCGGACCTCAGGCGCTTGTAGCGGCGCTCGTCGGCGCATCGCGCTCCAAGAACTGGACTGTCACGCACGCTGATTGGCCGCAGCGTTTCGCCACCCCGCACAAGGCTGCAGTAAGCGGCGCAGGTTTTGTCACTGGCGATCGCGCACACAAGGGCGTTCTGCACAGCCTGCCGATTGTCGACAATGTTCTTGCGTCGCGCAGGATCGTGCGCGGTAGCCTCCTAGCCGGAGGGCGGGAGAAGCGGGAGTGTCTCGACCTCCTGCAGACTCTGAAGGTCAAGGCCTCCTCGCTCTGGGCGCTTCCCGGCACGTTGAGCGGCGGCACGCAGCAGAAGCTGCTCCTGGCACGTTGGATGAGCCTTCCCTCCCGTCTCCTTGTGCTGGAGGAGCCGACCCGAGGCGTCGATATCGGTACGAAAAAGGAAATCTACCAGCTTATCCGCCACATGGCGGCGAGTGGCACCGTCATCGTCTGGTGGTCAACCGAAAACGCGGAGCTGCTCGAGGTGTGCGACCGGGTCCTTGCCTTCGACACCGAAGGCCGGTGCGCCGGAATGATCGACCGGCAGGACCTGACGGAAGACAGGCTTGCGGAACTCACAGGAATGGCGGCATGACGGAAACACCTGTATCCTCCACTGCGCGGCGGAGCGCGCCGGACCCTGCGCCGGGAGGCGACCCCGCGATCCGATATCGCGAGGGTCTGCTTTCGACCTACCGAACGGAGATCGCCATTGCGATCGCGATCGTCCTGCTGACGCTCGCCGTCGGCTCCCAGGTCCCGCAGGCGCTGAGCTGGGGAAATTTCGCCAACATCACCCAGGCCGGCGCACCGCTTATCATCATGTCACTGGGCGTGCTTCTCGTCGTCATCACGGGTGGAATCGACCTTTCGGTCGGCTCGGTCTTCTCCCTGACCGGAATGGTCGCCGCACAAGCTATGGCCCAGGGCTTCGGCGGCGTCGAAGCGAGCCTGATCGGCCTTGGCGTCGGCTTCACGTTCGGGTCGATCAACGGCTTTCTAGTCACTATCGTCGGCCTTGCACCTTTCGTAGTGACACTGATCACGTTCGCTGTCGCCGGCTCGCTGGCATTCATCGTCACCAACGGCCGATCCATGCCGATTGGGGATCCGGACTTCTGGCTGCTCAACAGCGGCAGCTTCATCCCCGGAGTACCCAATTACATCCTGTTCTGCGTCGTCCTGATGGTGGTGATCGAGCTCTTCCTAAAGAAGTTCGTAGCCGGACGGTGGTTCTACGCAGTCGGCAGCAGCGCCACCGCTGCATTCCTGCTCGGTATTCCCGTTAAGCGGACGACGTTCTTCGCCTATGTCGCATCGTCGCTCCTGGCGTCGTTCTCCGGGCTCCTTACAATTTCGTACATCCTCAACGCCGAATCGACTGCCGGATCCAGTCTCATGCTGCAGGCCATCGCCGCTGTCGTCATTGGCGGAGCGAGTCTGCTCGGCGGCACGGGAACCGCGATCGGCGCAGTGCTCGGGGCGTTGATGATCACGGTCATCCAGAACGGAGTCAACCTGATCGGCATCAACAGCTTCTGGCAGGGATCCGTCACCGGTCTCGCCATTCTCATCGCGGTTCTCATCGACCGCTTCAGCAAATCCCGGCGGGGAGCCGGTTAAATCCAGCATCATGCTGGTCTCGTGGAGGAGAAACTGGAATGCGTGGAACACTGACCATCACCCTTGTAGCCATTACGGCCACAGCACTGGCGGCGACATTCAACACGGCTTCGGCACAGGAGAAGAAGACTGTAGCGTATCTTGCCCCGTCGCTCGACATTTCCTATTGGCAGTGGGTTGGCTATGGCGTGAAGCAGAAGGCGGCCGAACTCGGCATGGACTACGTCGAGTATACTTCGGAGAATTCACCTGCCAAGCAGATGGACAACGCCCGGACAGCCATCACCAAGGGCGTCGATGCGATCGTGATCGGACCCGTGAGCTCGACCAGCACGCCGCCCTTGCTTGCTTACCTGAAGTCTCAGGGCATCCCGATCGCGTTCGCAGGTATCGGTCCCCAGACCGGTCAGACCGACTATACGTCCGCCGTCACCGCCAATAATCTCGAGACCGGCAGGGCCCAGGGAAGCTTCGTCTGCTCGCTTGCCAAGGAGCGGGGCGGAAACAAGGTTGGCATGCTGTCCCTTCCTCAGGATCGCGAGAATGCACAGAAGTATCTGAGGGGCGCTCAAGATGCGTTCGACGTGGATGGGTGCGAACTCGTCCAAGTTCTGGAAACGCGCGGACTGACCGTGAACGAGGCCGTCACGCAGGCGAACGATATGTTGACGGCGCATCCCGATATCAAGGCGATCTACGGCATGTACGACGAGGCCGGCACCGGCGCAGCCAAGGTCGTGGAAACCCGCGGGCTGAAGGGTAAGGTCGGCATCGCGGTCGCGGACGGCAGTCCGACGACCATCGGGCTCCTGAAAGCCAACGCCATCCAAGGCATCTTTTTCCAGGAGGCTGTCGGACAGGGTATCGACGGAACGCAACAGGTGTACAACGAGCTGACCGGTGCGCCGGTGACTAAGGACCTGGCGCTCGTCATGCCGCTCGTGACGGCCGACAAGGTGGATACGCCGGAGGCAAAGGCAGTAATCGCACGCGTCTTTCCGCCCAGCAACTGAAAAGGTGGCCGGGATGCCCGTCGTTCATGGCGGGCATTGCGGCCGGAGTCCGCGACATGGATGACTTTCCCATCATCGATCCACATTTCCACCTGTGGGATCTGGAGACGAACTATTACCCCTGGCTTTCGGACGGCGTGAAGCCCTCTGCGTTCGGCGACTACACCGCCATCAACAAGACGTACCTCATCGAAGATTACCTGGCGGATGCCTGCAACCAGAATATAGTGAAGGCAGTCCATCTCGACGTCGGCTATGACCCAAGTGATCCCGTCGGGGAAACCCGCTGGCTGCAGGGCGTCGCCGATCGTCACGGGTTCCCGCACGGAATTGTGGGATACGCGGACCTCCGCCGTCCCGATATCGGAGACGTTCTCGACGCGCATATGGAGGCAGCCAACTTCCGCGGCATCAGGCAGTCGATGAACTATCACACCGACAGCGCCAAGACATATCTGAGCGCACCGGAAGTCAGCCGGACCTTCGAATGGCGTCGCGGGTTCAGGGAACTGGCGCGACGACGTTTGACCTTCGATTTGCAGCTCTACTATTGGCAGATGGACGAGTTCCTCGAGCTCGCGCGCTATTTTCCCAACGTGCAGATTATCCTCAACCATACCGGCATGCAGGTGGACGGCCCGTCTCATTTTGAAGGCTGGCGCGAGGCGATGAAGACGCTGGCACAAGCGCCGAACGTGGCGTGCAAGATCTCCGGTCTCGGTATGGGCGACTGGAACTGGACCATCGACACCATCCGCCCCTATGTGGAGGAAGCGATCGCGGCTTTCGGGGTCGATCGGGCGATGTTCGCCTCCAACTTTCCGGTCGACAAGCTCTTTTCGAGCTATGATGCGATCTGGAACGCCTTCAAGGAGATCACGGCCGGATTTTCGCAGCATGAGCGGGCGGCGCTCTTCCACGACAACGCATTACGCTACTATCGTCTCTAGATAAGCGTCCACCGGTAAAATCGGTGATAGACCGGCTCTCGAACTGAGAGAATCTATGTCAGTCTACTCGTTGTCTTTCACGGGAGGTCAGGCTGATGAAACGGGCTACAGTTTCCGATGTTGCGAAGGATGCGGGTGTAAGCGTCGCAACGGTTGACCGCGTGCTGAACGGACGGCTGCCCGTTCGCGAGGAGACCGCCAAGAAGGTCTACGCTTCAGCAGAGAAGCTCGGTTTTCACGGCCTCAAGATCATTCGTCAGCGGATGTTGGCGGACATGCCGTCATATCGCTTCGGAGTCATCCTGCGAAAGGAGCGTCAGTCCTTCTACCAGGCTTTCACCGCGGAGCTGCAACTGGCCGCGGCGGCGGTCAAAGACCGTCAGCTCTACTTGTCCATCACCTATGCGAATTCCGGTGAGCCGTCGGAGCTTTCGGATCTACTGATCGGTATGGCCGGCAAAGTGTCGGCTGTCGCGGTCACGGGACCTGATCATCACGATGTCACGGCGGCGGTATCCGCTATCCGGGCGAAGGGCGTCCCGACCTTCGCACTCCTCACTGATCTTGCTCAGGGAGTGCGGGAGGCCTACCTCGGGCTCAACAACATGAAGGTGGGGCGCAGTGCTGCATGGATGATCGCCGGCTTGTCGAAGAAGCCGGGGAAAGTGGCGCTCTTCATCGGCGGTCACCGCTTCCACGGACATTCTCTCAGGGAAACTGGCTTCCGGGCGTATATGCGTGAATTCGCGCCTGAGTTCCAGGTCCTTGACGCTCATATCAACTTGGAGACACGACGACTGACCTATGAGCTGTTGATGGACACTCTGTCACATCATGGCGATCTCGTCGGCGTGTACTGCATGGGAGGCGGAATGGAGGGGGCGATCCAAGCTCTGCGGGAAAGCGGGCGTGCCAGCGAAATCACATGCCTCGTGAACGAACTTACACCAGAGTCGCGCCAGGCGCTGCAGGACCACGACATCGCCGGAGTTTTCCAGACGCCGCTTCCCGAGCTTTGCCGCGACCTGATCAACACGATGGTCCATACGGTGGAGAACGGCATGGCCGAAAGTCCGGGGCAGCGCTTCTTTCCGGCTAGCCTCTGGGTGCCTGAAAGCGTCTGATGGAATGATAGAAATCATCATGATCCGTTGATCATATTCTATCAGAGATGAAAGGAAATTCGCCAGGCTCTTCGTTGACCGGAGGGTGCGTTTACGGAATTCTCCCGGTGCGGCCACGAGGGTAGGAAGTGGCCGCTCACAGAGTAGCTGGATCGAGGGAGGCCGCACGCGGGAGCGCGCGGCAGAGGAACCTTTTTGTCTTCAGGTTCCGGTCGATCGGCAACGGCCAATTCTTTTGGAGGAGAATCAATTGAAACAGCATCTCATCATGGTCGCGTTGGCGACGACGCTAAGCGCATCGGTGGCATCAGTCGCTTCGGCGGAAACCGTCGGCGTGTCAATGGCACTTTTCGACGACAATTTCCTTACGGTCCTTCGCAACGGCATGCAGGACCACGCCAGCCAGGCGGGCAACGTGACGCTACAGGTGGAGGATGCTCAGAACGACGTCGGTAAGCAGTTAAGCCAGGTCCAGAATTTCGTAGCGGCCGGTGTCGATGCGATCGTTGTCAACCCGGTCGATACGGACGCTACGGTCGCGATCTCACAGGCCGCTGCCGCTGCAGGCATTCCGCTGGTTTACGTCAATCGCCAGCCGGTCAACGTGGACGAGCTTCCCGAGAAACAGGCCTTCGTCGCATCCGACGAGAAGCAATCCGGCACTCTCCAGACTAACGAGGTCTGCCGCCTGCTGAAGGCCGCCGGCAAGACCGAAGCGAATATCGTTGTCATGATGGGCGAGCTGTCGAACCAGGCCGCTCGTGTGCGCACCCAGGACATCAAGGACGTCATCGCCACTCCCGACTGCAGCTTCATCAAGATCGTCGAAGAGCAGACCGCCAACTGGTCGCGTACTCAGGGCGCGGACCTGATGACAAACTGGCTGTCGGCGGGCATCCAGTTCGACGCGGTGATTGCCAACAACGACGAGATGGCGATCGGTGCCATCCAGTCGCTCAAGGGCTCCGGTCGCGCGATGGACGACGTCATCGTGGCAGGGATCGACGCGACGCAGGACGCCCTTGCTGCCGTCGCCGCAGGTGACCTCGACGTAACCGTCTTCCAGAACGCAGCCGGGCAGGGCAGTGGCGCAGTGGATGCGGCGTTGAAGCTCGCCCGCGGCGAGCCGGTCGAGAAGAAGGTCTATGTCCCCTTCGAGCTGGTCACGCCCGCGAACCTGAAGAACTACCAGGCGAAAAACTGACGTTCCATCGAACATACCGAAGGCGCGCTCCGCGCCTTCGGACCCTACTGGCACGGGCTGCGAAGACGCTTGCGTCGAAAGCGGACCCGAAACGGATCTGCCACGGGGTTATGACGCTCAGGCGTCGACAGGCACGCCCGGAGGTTCGACTATGGTGAGTTCAACGACAGCGAAAGCGATCCAGGACGTTCTGGAAGCTACGAAGCGGGATGGCATTCTTGCGATCGAGGGCATCCGGAAGGAATTCCCCGGTGTTGTCGCGCTCGACAACGTGCAGCTCCGTATCCGACCCGGCACGGTTCACGCGCTGATGGGCGAGAACGGAGCCGGCAAGTCGACGCTGATGAAGATCATTGCCGGCGTCTATCAACCCGATGCCGGCGAGATCCGCCTGCGCGGCGAGCCGGTGACGCTGAAATCGCCGCTCGACGCGCTCGAACAGGGCATCGCCATGATCCATCAGGAACTTGCCCTGATGAACTGGATGACGGTGGCGGAGAACATCTGGATCCGCCGCGAGCCGAAGAACCGCTTCGGCCTGATCGACCACGCCAAGATGGCGGAGATGACCGAGGCGCTGTTCGCCCGGCTCAATATCGTGCTCGACCCGCGGGCACAGGTGTCGGAACTCACCGTCGCGCAGAAGCAGATGGTCGAGATCGCCCGCGCCGTCAGCTACGAATCCTCCGTGCTGATCATGGACGAGCCGACCTCGGCGCTGACCGAGCGCGAGGTGGAGCGCCTGTTCGCCATCATCCGCGACCTTCGCTCGCGCGGCATCGGCATCGTCTACATCACCCACAAGATGAACGAGCTCTTCGAGATCGCCGACGAGTTCACCGTGTTCCGCGACGGCAAGTATGTCGGCTCGCATCTCTCCAAGGACGTGACCCGCGACGACATCATCCGCATGATGGTCGGCCGCGACATCACCGACATGTTCCCGAAGATCGATTGTCCGATCGGAGACGTGATCCTGGAGGTCAGGAACCTCACCATTCCCGGTGTCTTCCACGACATCTCGTTCGCGCTCCGCCGCGGCGAGATCCTCGGGCTGGCCGGGCTTGTGGGTTCCAAGCGCTCCAACGTTGCCGAGGCGATCTTCGGCGTGACGCCGGCAACCTCCGGCGAGATCTTCGTCGACGGCAAGCCGGTGACGATCGACAGCCCTAGTGCCGCTATGGCGCAGGGCTTCGCGTTCCTGACCGAAGACCGCAAGGAAACAGGCTGTTTCCTCACGCTCAACTGCCTGGAGAACATTCAGTCCGCGCTCATCACACGTTCGCATGTCAAGGCGGGTTTCGTCGAACAGGGCGAGGTAACCCGCCTCGCCGCGGACATGGCGGCCAAGCTCCGGGTGAAGACGCCGGACCTCTTCGAGACAGTCGAAAACCTGTCTGGCGGAAACCAGCAGAAGCTGTTGATCGCGCGCTGGCTGTTGACCAAGCCGCGCATCCTGATCCTCGACGAGCCGACACGCGGCATCGATGTCGGTGCCAAATCCGAGATCCACCGCCTGATCACCGGCTTGGCAGCCGAAGGCGTTGCCGTGCTCATGATCTCATCGGAATTGCCCGAAGTTCTCGGAATGAGCGACCGCATCGTCGTCATGCACGAGGGCCATGTCTCCGGCGTGCTCAATCGCGCCGAAGCCAATCAAGTCAAGGTCATGGACCTTGCCGCGCGCTGACGCGTGGTTCTGGGAGGAAGACGCTTCATGAATGTCACCACATCCACGGTAAAGCAGGTCGAACGCAAGCGGCGTCGCCTGCCGGCTGAGTTCACAATCCTGCTCGTGCTCATCGGCATTTCGCTGACTTTCGAGATTCTGGGCTGGATCCTGCTGGGGCAGAGCTTCCTCGCCAACCCGCAGCGGCTTTCGATCATGATCCTGCAGGTCTCGGTCATCGGCATCATTGCGATCGGCGTGACGCAGGTCATCATCTCGGACGGAATCGATCTGAGTTCGGGCTCGATCGTCGGGGCCACCGCGATGATCTCGATGAGTCTGGCGCAGGTTGGGACATTCGAGCGCGCGCTCTATCCGAGCCTTACGGACCTGCCGGTGATCGTGCCCGTCGCCATCGGGCTTCTGTTCGGCGCGGTCTGCGGCGCGATCAACGGGCTGTTGATCGCCTATACCCGCATTCCCCCGTTCATCGCGACCTTGGGCATGATGGTCACGGCGCGCGGCTTCGCAAAGTGGTACACGAAGGGTCAGCCGATCAGCTTCCCGACCGACAGCTTCGCGGCGATCGGCAAGGGCCTGGCACCGGTCGTGATCTTCCTGCTCGTCGCGGCCGTCGTGCATGTCGTTCTGCGCTACACGCGATACGGCAAGTTCACCTATGCGATCGGGGCCAACAAGCAGGCCGCGCGTGTCTCGGGCATCGACGTCGAGCGGCATACCGTCAAGGTATACGCGGTCGCGGGACTTTTGTCTGGACTCGCCGGTATCGTAGTCGCCTCGCGGGGACTGACGGCTCAGGCGGGCATGGGCATGAGCTACGAGCTGGATGCCATCGCGATGGCTGTTATCGGGGGAGTGTCGTTGTCCGGCGGGCGCGGATCGATCCCAGGAACCATGATCGGCATGGTGATCTTCGGCGTGATCATCTCCGGCTTCACCTTCCTGCGCCTCGACGCCTACTACCAGGAGATGCTCAAGGGCATCATCATCGTCGCCGCCGTCGTAGCCGACGTCTACCGCCAGCGAAAGCGGGTCAAGCGGAGCTGACCGGAAAACGGACGGCAATTCCAACCACCCGACTCCCGTTCTCATCGCGGTCCCCTGGTGGATCGATTGAAAGGTTACGCATGAAAGCGCTTCTCGCCCTCACCGCACTGTCCCTGCTGACACTCCCCTCATTCGCCGCACCGGCGGCGGCCGAGACCCGGATCGCTGTCAGCATGACGTCCTTCGACAACCCGTTCTTGACAATCCTGCTCAACGGCATCCGCGATGAAGCGGCGCGCGGTCAGGGGGTCGAACTGATTGCCGAGGATGCCCAGCTAGACCCGGCGAAACAGTTGAGCCAGGTGCAGAACTTCATAGCCAACGGCGTCGACGCCATCATCGTCAATCCGGTGGACGGCGACTCGACCGCCGCAATCACGCAGGCCGCGGCCGATGCCAAAGTTCCTCTCGTCTACGTCAACCATCCACCGGCCGAACTCGACGCCGGAATGCCGGACGGAACGGCGTTCGTCGGATCGAACGAAAAAGAATCCGGAACCATGGAAGCTGAAGCCGCCTGCAAGCTTCTAGGCGGACAGGGCACCGCGGTAATTCTCATGGGACCGCTCGAGAACCATGCCGCGCTCCAGCGGACCAGGGACGTCGAGGCGGCATTCTCGCAGCCGGAGTGCAAGATCGAGATCGTCGAGAAGCAGACGGCCAACTGGAACCGGACCCAGGCCCAAGATCTCGTGTCCTCCTGGCTCACCGCCGGCACGCAGTTCGATGCCGTCATCGCCAACAACGACGAGATGGCGATCGGGGCAGCCCAGGCCCTGAAGGCCGCCGGCGTTACGATGGACAAGGTGGTGATCGCAGGCATCGATGCCACTCCGGACGGGCTTGCAGCCATGAAGGCCGGCGACATCGATGTCACTGTCTATCAGAACGCGACCAAGCAGGGAGAGGTCTCGGTTCGGACCGCTATCAGACTCGCAGCAGGCGAGAAATCGGAGAAGACCCTCTGGGTGCCCTTCGAGCCCGTCACGCCCGAGACACTGGCCTCCTACACCAAGTGAGGCCTCGGGGGTCGCGGCCGAAGCCTCCCTTAGCCGCGACCCCGTCCCTTCCCGGCAGCGCCTGTCGAAGAGGCGGCACCGTCGCCCGAAACGCCTAAACCCCGAGGCAACCATGAAGATCGCCATTGACCCGTTTATGCACCGCCATCTCAGCCTCGAGACACTGCCGGCCAAGGTGAAGGAGCTCGGCTATGACTGGATCGAGCTTTCGCCGCGCGCCGACTTCCTCGAATGGTTCAAGGCACCGCGCGTCTTTCCCGAGCGCATCCGTTCGCTCAAGAAAGCGCTCAAGGAGGCCGATGTCGGCATCGCCTCTCTCTTGCCAATGTACCGCTGGGCCTCCAACGACGAGACCGAGCGCCAGGCGGCCGTCAAGCACTGGAAGCGCGCCATCGAGATCGCCGTCGAACTCGAAGTCGACACCATGAACTCTGAGTTCGGCCGAGGCCCGCATCCAGACAAGGGCTCCTGCTACTGCTGCCATACCGGTTCGATGATCGAGGCCTGCGAAGATGCCTGGTGGCGCTCGATGGAAGAGCTCGTGCCGATCTTCGAGCGCGAGGGCATTAACCTCCATGTCGAGCCGCATCCGGAAGACTGGTGCGAAGCGCTGCAGCCGGCGCTCGATATCATCCGCACCGTGAACTCCAAGCACGTCAAGTTCCTCTACTGCGCGCCGCATACCTTCTATTTCGGTGACGATACCAAGGCCATGCTGCGCGAGGCGAAGGACGTGCTCGCCCATGTGCATGTCGGCGACACCTTCAACCACAAGGCCAGTTCTGGCCTGCGCTACATCCTGAACCCGCCCGGCACACAGGCGCGCGTCCACCAGCACCTGAATATCGGCCAGGGCGAGGTTCCGTGGGACGACTTCTTCGGCACGCTCGCCGAAATTGGTTTCGACGGCATCATGACCGCCTGTGTTTTCGCCTGGGAAGACCGCGCCGACCAATCGGGCAAGTTCATGTGCGCCGAAATGAACAACTACATCACGAAATACAGCAAGTGAGGCTCATCCAATGACTGTCAGAATAGGTGTTATCGGCACCGGAGCTATCGGGCGCGAGCATGCCCGGCGCATCAATCAGGTACTCGGCGGGGCGAGGATCGTTGCACTCAGCGATGTGAACGTCGCCTCGGCCGAAGCGGTGAAGGCTGAGATCGCCCCCAAGGCAACAGTGTACGATACCGGGGAAGCGCTGATCGCCTCGCCGGATGTGGATGCCGTCCTCGTCACTTCCTGGGGGGCCACCCACGAACAATATGTGCTTGCGGCGATCGCCGCGGGCAAGCCTTGCTTTTGCGAGAAGCCGCTCGCCACCACGGCGGAAGGTGCCAAGCGCATCGTCGATCTAGAAGTCGGCTATGGAAAGCGTCTGGTCCAAGTCGGTTTCATGCGTCGCTATGATGCCGGCTATGTCGCCCTCAAGCAGGTAGTCGATAGCCAGATCGGCGCGCCGATCATGGTTCATGCGGCTCACCGCAACCCTGCCGTTCCAGAGCAGTATGTCACTCCCATGGCAATTCATGACACGATGATCCACGAGATCGACGTGCTGCGTTGGCTGCTCGACGACGATTACGTTTCCGCCCGCGTTCTTTATCCACGCTCGGCTGCCCTCAGCCATGCCAAACTGCGCGATCCCCAGGTTGTCATTCTGGAAACGGCTAAAGGCACGCTGATCGACGTCGAGATCTTCGTCAACTGCGCATACGGCTACGACATCCAGTGCGAAGTGGTCGGAGAGGAGGGCGTAGCCAGGCTGCCGGATCCGATGGCGATCGAGATGCGTCTCGGTGCCAGGAAACAGAACGCAATCCTGACCGACTGGAAGGACCGCTTCATCGCCAGCTACGACGTGGAGCTCCAGGACTTTATCAAGGCCGCGGCCGAGGGGACCGCCTCCGGGCCAAGTTCATGGGACGGCTACGTTGCGGCCATCACCTCGGATGCCTGCGTAGCCGCGCAGGATGCGGATGGTGCCGCCGTTCCGATCACTCTTCCCACCCGTCCCTCGCTCTACAAGTGAAAACTGTCATGCGCTTTGCCATCAACCACATCACTGCCCCCGGTCTCTCGCTGGAAGAGTTCTTCCGGGCGGCTCTTGCGCTCGGGCTGACCGAAGTCGAGATTCGGAACGATCTTCCCGATATCGTCGATACCATGACGCCGGAGTCGGTGAGGGCCGCCGCAGAGAAGGCGGGCGTCACGATCGTCTCCATCAACGCACTCTACCCATTCAACGTCTGGTCGGGTGATCTGCCACGCAAGGCTCTCGCGCTTGCCGACTATGCCGCCGCCGCCGGTGCGAAGGCGCTGGTCATGTGCCCGCTGAACGATGGAACGCCAGTTGCCTTCGAAGATCTCGTCAGCGCCCTCGTCGCCATGAAGCCGATCCTCGAGGAACGGGGCCTGATCGGCTTGGTGGAGCCCCTCGGCTTCCCGATCTCTTCGCTGCGCACCAAGGCAGAGGCGTTGCGTGCGATCGATGAAGCGGATGGCGAGGGTGTCTACAAGCTGGTCCATGACACCTTCCACCATCACCTGGCTGGCGAGACCGAGTTCTTCCCCGAGCGAACGGGTCTTGTCCACATTTCAGGCGTTGTCGAACCCCAGGTCGCTGTCGATGACATGCTCGACGCGCATCGGGTTCTGGTGGATGCGCGGGACCGGCTGGAAAACGTTGAGCAGATCCGCGTGCTCGTGGAGGCAGGCTTCCTAGGGCCATTCAGTTTCGAGCCTTTCGCGGAAGAGATTCACCGACTTGCCGACCCCGAAAGCGCGGTGCGTGACAGCATGCGCCATGTGACCGACGCGCTCTAATCGACCTCGCCGCATAGCTCGGACACGCGGCCATAGCCGCGCGATCGGCCGAAAGAGCCGGGTCATGGGGATCGCGGGCCTCCACAAGGCCCGCGTGGAGCGGATCGAAACCGTAGGTTCGCCTAAGGCGGAGGATGGAATGGACAAGACATTGGACGTGATCACGATCGGCCGCTCCTCGGTCGATCTCTACGGCGCACAGGTCGGCGGGCGGCTTGAGGACATGGGCTCCTTCCGAAAATATCTCGGCGGCTCGCCTACCAACATGGCTGCCGGCACCGCGCGCCTCGGCCTGCGTTCGGCGCTGATCACGCGCGTCGGCGACGAACACATGGGCCGCTTCATCCGCGAGGAACTGGCGCGCGAGGGGGTGGACGTGGCCGGCGTGAAGACGGATCCTGAACGCCTCACCGCACTCGTTCTGCTCGGCATCCGCGACGATGAGCGCTTTCCGCTCATCTTTTATCGCGAGAACTGCGCCGACATGGCGCTCAGCGAAGACGACATCGACGAGGCGCTGATCGCACGCGCCCGCTCCGTCGTGGCAACCGGCACCCATCTCAGCCATGTGCAAACCGAGAAGGCCGTCCTGAAGGCCCTCGATCTGGCCAGCAAGCACGGTGCCCGAACCGCCCTCGACATCGACTACCGGCCGAACCTCTGGGGCGTCGCTGGCCATGGCGACGGCGAAAGCCGTTTCGTGGAGAGCCGGCGCGTGACCGAGAAACTCCAGTCGACTCTGCATCTCTTCGATTTGATCGTCGGTACGGAAGAGGAGTTCCATATCGCCGGCGGCTCGACCGACACGATCGCGGCGCTCAATGCCGTGCGCGCCGTGTCGGAGGCGACGCTGGTTTGCAAGCGCGGGGCCGACGGCGCGGTCGCTTTCACCGGCGCGATTCCCGCGACGCTCGATGAAGGCGAGCGCGGTCCCGGCTTCCCGATCGAGGTCTTCAACGTGCTCGGTGCTGGAGACGGCTTCATGTCGGGCCTGATCAAGGGCTGGCTGGAAGACGCGCCATGGCCGCGCGCGCTTCAATATGCCAATGCCTGCGGCGCATTCGCGGTCAGCCGCCATGGCTGCGCGCCGGCCTATCCGTCGCTCGCGGAACTCGACTTCTTCCTCGACCGAGGGGTGACAACCAAAGCACTCCGCCAAGACAAGGCGCTTGAGCAGATCCACTGGTCGACGAACCGTCATGGCGACTGGTCGACCATGCGGGTCTTCGCCTTCGACCACCGCATGCAGCTCGAAACGATGGCTGGTGCGACGCCGGAGAAGATCGGTGCCTTCAAGCAGCTCTGCCTTCGCGCTGCACTCGGCGTGCAGAATGGGCATCCGGGATACGGCATTCTCTGCGACCATCGGCTCGGAAGGAAGGCGCTTCAGGCAGCCTCTGGAACTGGACTGTGGATCGGCCGTCCGGTCGAATGGCCGGGTTCCCGGCCGCTGACGCTCGAACCGGAAATCGGCGCGGACTTCGGCGGTCTCGACGAATGGCCGCTCGACAATGTCGTCAAGGTTCTCTGCTTCTGCCACCCCGACGACGACGCCGCCACGCAGGCCGCGCAGGAGGAGACGGTCAAGCGCATCTTCGCCTCCGCTCGCCGCAACCGCCTCGAATTCCTGTTGGAAATTATCCCCTCCAAAGTCGGCCCGGTCGACGACGCCACCACCGCGATCCTGATCCGCCGTTTCTACGAGATCGGCATCTATCCCGACTGGTGGAAGCTCGAGCCGATGGCCAGCCGCAGTGCGTGGGAACAGGCCTGTGCCGCGATCATCGAGAACGATCCGCACACACGCGGCATCGTCGTTCTTGGGCTCGATGCGCCGGAGGCGGAACTGGCGGCAAGCTTCGCGATCGCCGCCGACTTCCCGCTCGTGAAGGGCTTCGCGGTCGGCAGGACGATCTTCGCCAAGACGGCTGGGGAATGGCTGATGGACAGGCTGTCGGATGACGACGCCGTCGCGGAGATGCAGGCACGCTACCGACGGCTTTGCGACGTCTGGGACGCGGCGCGCGGCGGCGGCTTGCCACAGGAAGACACGGCGCAAGGCGCTGGACAGGACAAGTTTGCGGCGCAGACGTCGCAGGGAAGGCACTGACATGACGGATACGATTCGACTTACGGCGGCGCAGGCGATGTTCCGCTGGCTCTCGGTCCAGATGACCGAGGAGGGAGACCGCTTCATCGAGGGCGTCTGGGCGATCTTCGGCCATGGCAACGTCGCCGGCATCGGCGAGGCGTTGAAGGGGATCGGCGACAAGCTCCCGACCTGGCGTGGCCAGAACGAGCAGACCATGGCCCACGCTGCGATCGCCTATGCAAAGACGAAGCGCCGGCGGAAGGCCATGGCCGTCACGTCCTCGATCGGCCCCGGTGCCACGAACATGGTCACCGCGGCGGCGCTTGCCCATGTCAACCGCCTACCGGTGCTGTTCATCCCCGGTGACGTCTTCGCCAACCGTCGCCCCGACCCTGTGCTGCAGCAGATCGAGGACTTCGACGACGGTACGATGACCGTCACCGACTGCTTCCGCCCGGTCAGCCGCTACTTCGACCGGATCAGCCGGCCGGAACAGATCATGACCGCGCTGCCGCGCGCGCTGCAGGTGATGACGGATCCCGCAAACTGCGGTCCCGTGACGCTCGCCTTCTGCCAGGACGTGCAGGCCGAGGCTTACGACTATCCCAAAGCCTTCTTCACCCCGAAGACCTGGCGCATCCGCCGTCCGGAGCCCGATCCGCGTGAGGTGGACGACGTGGTCGCAGCGCTGAAGGCTTCTACGAAGCCTATCATCGTTGCCGGCGGCGGCGTGCTCTATTCGGGTGCGGACGCCGACCTCCTCACGTTCGCCAAGACCCACAATATCCCGATCGTCGAGACGCAGGCCGGCAAGGGTGCGATCGACTGGCAGGAGCGGCTGAACTTCGGCTCGCCCGGCGTGACAGGAACCGATTGTGGCAACAAGATCGCAGCCGAAGCTGACCTGATCCTCGGCGTGGGTACCCGCTTCCAGGACTTCACCACCGGAAGCTGGACCGCCTTCGGCAATCCCGACCGCAAGCTCGTCTCGGTCAACCTTACGGGCTACGACGCCGCCAAACACGGCGCGGTTCCGCTCGTCGCCGACGCCAAGGTCGCCCTGGCGCGCCTGACCCAAGGACTTCAGGGACATCGCTTCGCCGATCCGGATTACGCTGCGCGCGATGCGTGGTTCGAGGCGGCGGATGCCGCAACCGCAGCGCCGTCCGTATCGCAGCCGAACTTCCTGCCCTCCGACGCTCAGGTGATCGGCTCCGTGCAGAGGGTCGCCGAAAAGAATACGGTCGCGATGTGCGCGGCCGGCACCATGCCGGGCGCACTGCAGATCCTGTGGCGCGCGGCGTCGGGCGGCTACCACATGGAATATGGCTATTCCTGCATGGGCTACGAAGTGGCCGGTGCCTTCGGCATCAAGCTCGCCGCGCCCGAGAAGGACGTCATCTGCTTCGTCGGCGACGGCAGCTACATGATGGCCAATTCCGAGCTCGCCACTGCCGTGATGATGCGCGTGCCCTTCACGATCGTGCTGACCGACAATCGCGGCTATGGCTGCATCAATCGGCTGCAGCAGGAATGCGGCGGGGCTGAGTTCAACAACATGTACAAGGACTGCAACATCGAGGTGCAGCCGGAGATCGACTTCGTCACCCATGCGACCTCGATGGGCGCGCACGCGCTGAAGGTGCCAGATCTCGCGGGTCTCGAAGCGGAGATCGTAAGCGCGCGCAGCCGGAGCATCCCGACCGTTATCGTGATCGACACCGAGGCCGAGACAGGCCCCGGCATCGGCGGCGGCTGGTGGGATGTGGCGGTGCCCGCCGTCGGCGAGACAGAGACCCTGCGCAAGGCACGCGCCTATTACGAAGACAACCTGGCACGCCAGCGCCTCAACTGAATTGTGAGACATAACGTCAAGGACGCACACATGATTCTCTACGGAACCAACCCCATCGCTTGGTCCAACGACGACGATCAGACGATCGGCGCTCATCTTTCCCTCGACGACTGCCTTTCGGACTGCCGTAGAATCGGCTTCGACGGCATCGAGAAGGGCCACAAGATGCCGAATGAAGGAACTGCCCTGAAGGCTGCGCTCGGTGCATACGGTCTGCGCTTCGTCGGCGGCTGGCACTCGACCAACCTGCTCGTCAACGACCTGGAAACCGAGATTGCGGCCCTGCAAAGTTTTATCGAGATGACGAAGGCGGCCGGGGGCGATCATATCAATGCCTGCGAATGCTCGAACACGGTGCATGGGAGTGACGGAACGCCGGTCAACGACCGGCCTATCCTGACCGACGACCAGTGGACGCGCTTTTCTGAGGGATACGAGGTGCTGTCGCGCCACGCCGCGAGCCAGAACGTGCGGATGGGTTACCACCACCATATGGGAACGATCATCGAGAGCGCCGAAGACATAGAGCGGTTCATGGCCATGGCCGGCCCCCATACCCGGCTGCTCCTCGATACTGGCCATTGCACCTTCGGCGGTGCCGATCCGGCCGAGGTGGCGCGGCGATACATGGATCGGGTCTCGCATATCCACGCCAAGAACATCCGACCGGACATCATGCGGCAGGTGAGGGAGGAGAACCTTTCCTTCCTTGAGGGCGTCCGTCGTGGTGTCTTCACCGTACCCGGCGATCCGGAGGGCTGCGTCCAGTTCACACCCGTACTGAAGATCGCCGCTGACCACGGGTATTCCGGTTGGCTGGTGATCGAGGCCGAGCAGGACAGCGCTGTCCGGGAACCCTTCCACTATCAGGACATGGGCCTCAAGGCCCTCAAGGCGATCTCGCGCGATGTCGGGCTGGACAAGTCCGCCGGCGCGGAGTGAGGTGAGAGCATGGGCAGTCTCCGCCGTCGTCCTTTCGGCTCGCATGGCAAGGTCCATGAGATCACCCCACAATCGGCGGGCTGGCGCTATGTCGGCTTCAGCCTCTACCGCCTACGTCCCGGCGAGGCGATTTCCGAGACGACAGGGGACATGGAGGCCATTCTTGTCATGGTGGAGGGCAAGGCGCGCTTCACCGCGGCCGGCTCTGAGTGGGGCGAACTCGGTGAGAGGATGAGCGTCTTCGAGCGGACGCCGCCGCACTGCTTGTACGTGCCGAACGGCGAAAGCTGGGAGGCGACAGCCACGACCCACTGCGCCATCGCCGTTTGCCTCGCGCCGGGGCGAAGCGGCCATGGAGCCCGGCGGATCGGCCCGGATGGCATCGTGCTCACGCCGCGCGGTACTGGCGCGAACGAGCGCTTCATCAACAACATCGCCATGGAAGGCAATGATTTCTGCGACAGCTTGCTGGTCACCGAGGTCTTCACGCCCGCCGGCAACTGGTCGTCCTATCCGAGCCATCGCCATGACGAAGACGACGACCCGCGCATCACCTATCTGGAGGAGACATATTACCACCGGATCGACCCAGAGGACGGCTTTGCGCTTCAGCGTGTGTACACTGATGACGGGTCGCTCGACGAGACCATCGCGGTGAAGGACCACGACGTCGTGCTCGTGCCGCGCGGCCATCACCCTTGCGGTGCGCCATACGGTTTCGACCTCTATTACCTGAACGTCATGGCCGGGCCACTGCGAAAGTGGCGCTTCGTCCCTGATCCCGCCGTCCAGTTCATCCTCGATCGCGACCATAAATGATCGCGGGCATCGATTCCGGCTCCCCGACCAAAGGACAGCACAGTGCCGCTTATCAAGCTTCACATATACAGGGGTAGTCGAACCGCGGATGAGGTGGACAGGCTGCTCGATACGGTCCATGCGGCCATGCTCCACGCCTTTCGCGTCCCCGAGCGCGATCGTTACCAGATCCTCTTCGAACATGAGGACACGCATCTCATTGCGCAGGACACCGGACTGGGCTTCGCGCGCAGCGGTCGGTTCGTGATGATCGAAGTCATATCGAGGCCGCGCAGCAGAACCGACAAGCTCGCCTTCTACCAGGGCCTTGCGGAGCGGCTCTACGCCGACTGCGGTGTGGAGTCGTCCGACGTCATGGTGTCGATCGTGGAAAACCGCGACGAGGATTGGTCCTTTGGCGCAGGCGAGGCGCAGTTCGTCACGGGCGTACTATGAGGAAAACGACCAACGAACGGCGGGGGGCGGGGCAGACGGCTGTTGGCAAGGTGCATGGGGCAGCCGGCACGGTCACGCCACCTGCGACCTTCGAGGAGCTTCGCCTGGCAATCAACCTCCGGCATTCGCAGCTTCCCAAGCGCCTCGCCAGCGCCGCGCGTCTGGTGGTTGACAGGCCGGATCAGGTCGCGCTTGGCTCCGTCGCCTCGATCGCCATGGCGGCTGAAGTCGCGCCCTCGACGCTGATCCGCCTGGCGCAGCTCCTCGGCTTCGACGGTTTCAGTGCCATGCAGGACATTGTCCGCGACGCCGTGCGCGGGCGCTATGCGCTGCGCCTTTCGGATAGCCCGTCGGACGAAGGAACGCAGTCAGGCCGTCAGCGGCGCGAGCTCCATGAAACGATAGCCGCCGGTCACCTTGCTCTCGACACTCTGGTCGAGGGGAAAAGTCCGGAGGGCATCGAGACCGCCGCCGACATCCTTTCGGTTGCCAGATGTGTGTTTGTCCTGACCGGCAACCAAACCCTGCCGCTCGCCGCCCATCTCCACAATTGCTTCACGGGGCTCGGCATGCATTCGGTTATCCTTGAGGAGGGGCGGAATCGCGATCTTTTCTGCTTCGCGACGCTGGACGACGCCTGCGTGGTCATCGACCGCGCCGCTGCGCCGCATGTCGCTGACGCAGCGGCACTGCTGGCAGAGCGAGGCCTCCCGTTGATTCTGATCTCCGATTCCGACGTCTCACCTCTTTCGTCACACGCTACTGCTAGCTTCCGGGCAATGGAGGAGACCGAGCAAGGACTCTTGCGTATCACGGCCGGTATAGCGCTTGGTGAGGCGCTCGCGCTGGCCGCCTCCCGTATCGTGAATTCGAGGTCATCCTGACCGGTCTTCTCAGTCATCGTTCGATGAGGCCCGCTTTTTCGAAGTCGAGCTTCAGCGCGCTGCGGATCCCGTCTAGAAGCTCCATCGTATCGAGCGACGCCTGCGGCAGACGGCAGGTGGTCTCATGTAGGCCGCCGGCGATAGAGCGTGCGACCTCGGCGGCCTCGAAGCAGAGACCCTCGAAATGCGCCCCCCGCGCCTCCTCGTAACGCAGTCGGAGGTCGCCCTCGCGCGACCAGACTTCGAAACCGCCAGGGAGGTGGAACTCCGTATTGAAACGGATCGAGCCTCGCGTGCCGATGATAGCGGCATTCGCCGGTGTGAAGCCATAGAGCGAGGTCGACAGTGTTCCCATAGCACCCCGCTCGTTCGATAGAACGACTGAAAGCTGCCCGTTCACTCCGCTCGGATCCGGTTCCGCCAGGCCGACGATCGTCCTCGGCTTGCCAAGAAGCCAGACGAGTAGTGAGGCGGGGTAGGTTCCGAGATCCAGCAGCGGGCCGCCTGCAAGCGATTGGTCAAAGATCCGGTGTCCGCGAGGCAGGTACTCGCCGTACTCGGTGAAGACGGAAAGCACGTCGCCGATGACGCCTTCCTCGAGGATCTGGCGGAAGACATCGAACTTGGGTAGGAAATATGTCCATAATGCCTCCGCGAAGAAGACCCGTTTGGCCCGCGCGGCGCGCACCATCGCTTCGGCCTGGGCGCGGTTGAGCGCTACTGGCTTTTCCACCAGCACATGCTTGCCGGCCGCGATCGCCATCAGGGCGTGATCGTGGTGGAGATTGTGGGGCGTCGCGACATAGATCACGTCGATGTCTTCAGCCTCGACCAGCGCCTGATAGCTGCCGAAGGCCTTGGGAACGCCAAGGCGAGCGGCGAAGGCATCCGCTGCCTCCTGACTGCGCGACCCCACGGCAGTGATCTGCTGACGCGTGTGGGCCTTGACCGACCGGGTGAACTGTTCGGCGATCCAGCCGGAGCCGAGGACGCCCCAGCGTAGAATTGGAGCATCCATGGCATCGGGCGTACGGGCTGAGGGCAGATGGGTAGGGAAGGGCATGCGGCCTCCTTTCGATGCCTTGCTTGGCTACGGCGCGACCGTCTGCCAGCTTTCGGTTTCAACAGAGCGTTCCATCGCATCGATGATCCGTTCGTTGGCAAGACCGAATGCGAAATTCGGGTAACAGTCAGTCCCGTTCACGATGCCCTCGATCAGGTCACGTACCTCGATGACCTTCACATCGAAATAGCCAAGCCCGCCGCCCGCGAAGTCGAAGCCGAAGAACGCGGAAAACTGTGGAACCTGGCTGCCGGCGTAGATGGTCTTGAATCCCCGGTCGGGCTTGGGATCACTGAAGCGCGAGATCTTCAGCTCGTTGAAGCGCTCGCCATCCATGATGATCGTGCCTTCGGTTCCGGACACTTCCCAATAGATGCCGAAAACCTTCCCGGCGGAGACCCGCGAAGCCTCGATCGTGCCGCCCGCGCCGCTCTTGAACCGGATCAAGGTCTGGATCTGGTCCTCGTTTTCGACCATGGCGCGCGGAGCGTTCTCGCCTGCCGAGGCACCGTAGCCCGAGCCGCCATCCGGCACGGGGCGGGTCGGAAAGAAAAGTTGCGTCTGTGCGACGACCTTGTCGATGTCCCCCATGAGATACTGTGCGACTGAGATCACATGGCTGCCGAGATCGCCGAGCGCACCCGACCCGGCTTCCTTGCGCGTGCATCTCCAGGAGAAAGGCAGGTCCGGATCGTTGAAGAAGCCTTGGTCGAACCAACCGCGGAAGCGCATCGGCGTCCCGATCTCGCCGCGTTCGACGAGGATCTTGGCGAGCATCGCGGCTGGCGTCTTGATGTTGTTGAAGGCCACCATCGTCTTCACGCCCCGACGCCGGGCGGCCTCCGCCATCTCCTCCGCCTGCTCCAGCGTGACGGAAAGCGGCTTCTCGCAGTAGACGTGCTTGCCGGCCGCGATCGCCGCCAGCGCCATCTCGTGATGGAGCGCGTTCGGCGATGTGATGTCGACGACATCGACTTCGGGATCTGTGACGAGATCGCGCCAGTTCCCGGTGCTACGGGCGAAGCCATACCGTGCGGCGGCGCGCGCCGCGAGTGCCTCGTTGGCATCGGCCAGTACGGCAAGACGCGGAACGGCCGGCAGGTCACTGTAGAGCATGGCCGCGCGACGATAGGCGTCAGCATGGGCCTGACCCATGAAGCCGGAGCCGATCAGGCCGATATTGAGGGTTTTTCCGCTCATGACGATGTCCTCCTTCCGGGTTCAGCCGGCAAATGTTTCCATGACGTGCCGGAAGGCACGCGTGACCGCCGGAAGCGGTGGGGCGATGGCCGGATCCTGCTCGGCTTCCACGACCAGCCAGCCGCGATAGTCGCGGCTGCGCACGAACCGAGCCAGAGGCCCGAATTCCACCATCCCGTCGCCAGGCACGGTGAAAAGCCCGCCGCGAACCGCCCCGTTGAAGCTCAGATCCAGTTCCCGTACTTTCTCGAGGATCGGCTTCCGCACGTCCTTGAGATGGATGTGGACGATCCGCCCGCCGAAGCGGTCGATCAGGCGCTGGTAATCGAAGCCGGCCGCTGCCGCGTGGCCGGTGTCCAGCAACAGGCCGACCTCCGGCCCCGCGCGATCGAAGAGTGCCGAGATCTCGTCGAAAGTCTCGGCCACCATCATCAGGTGATGGTGATAGGCGAGCGTGAGCCCGTATTCGCCCGCCAGCCGGCGGGCGAACTCGCTCAACCGGCCGGCGTAGGCGTCAACTGCCGTTTGCGGCATGACCGTTCGTGTGGACATGGCGACGTCGAGTGGGGCATCTGATGCCATCATCGCGGTCTCGCCGTAGACCATGACCCGCGCTCCCATGTCTCGGAGCAGCGCGGCATGCGCGGCGACCGCCGACATCTCGCTCTCTACTTCACCCTCGGCGAGTCGGCCGGAATGCCAGCCCGAGGCGAGCGCGAGGCCGCGGCCTTCGAGAAGAGGCGCGAGGACCGCCGCGCTGCGCGGCATCTTGCGGCCGAGTTCGACGCCCTGGTAATTCGCGGCCGCCGCCTCGTCGAGGCAGGTCTCGAGAGGGATGTCGGCTCCCAGATCCTCGAGCACGTCGTTCGCCCAGGAGAGCGGACTGACGGCGAGGCGTACCCCTTCAGGAAGGGCCACTGTGTTGGTGGTTCTCATCATCTGTCTCCGAAGGAAGGGGTCGTCAGGGACGCCAGTCCGCCCCGATGTTCACCGGCTGACCGGATTTCACTGACAGTAGCGCCGCCTCGGCGATACGCTGTGCCTCCAGCCCATCGCGGATGCCGGCCAGAGGGGGCGGCCCCCCGTTGAGGTGATCGATGAAACCGGCCATTTCCGCGCGGTACGCTGTCGAGAACCGTTCGATGAAATAGTTCATCGGGGGGGATGCGCGAAAGCCGGTCCCGTCGCCGATCGTTACCCCGCGCTGCGGCCGGTTCTCGACGTAGAGGACTTCCCTGCTGCACAGGGCCTCCAGCCGCTGGTCGTATCCGAAGGGTCCGCGGCGGCAGTTTACCATCTGTACGAAACGCCCGGACACCGAGATCAGCGTCACCATGGCCGTGTCGATATCGCCCGCCGCGCCGATCTCCGGATCGATCATGCAATCGCCCACCGCGTAGACAGTCGCGATCTCCTCGCCGAGGATGTAGCGGGCCATGTCGAAATCGTGGATCGCCTGGTCCCGGAACATGCCCCCGGAACGTTCGATGTAACTGCGCGGCGGGGGGGCGGGGTCGCGCGTATGCATGACGACGTGCTCGAGATCCCCGGCTTCCCCGCTGGCAATCCGCTCGCGCACGAATCGGAAGTCAGGGTCGTAGCGGCGCTGGAAAGCCAGCAGACATGGCACGCCTGACGCTTCGACGACTTTTGCTACCTTTTCCGTCGTATGGAAGTCGAGGGAGACGGGCTTCTCGCAGAAGATGGCGAGGCCTGCCTTGGCCGCGGTCAGCAGGAGGTCGGCATGGGTATCGGTGGAACTCGCGATCACGACGCCGTCGATGCTTCCATCGGCGAATACGGCCTCCGTTGAAACGATCTGCGCGTCGAGAGCGCGCGCCAAGGTCGCGCGGGCGTCGCTCTCGACAGGATCGACGATGTAGCGGACGTTCACATCGGGCAATTCCGCGGCGTTGCGCGCGTGCACGCCGCCGATCCGGCCCGCGCCGAAAACAGCGAGATTCTTCATCGTTCTCCCCGACCCTCCAACGACGTCGAAGCCGTTCATCAATTCAGTGATCATAGAAACTTGTTGACGAGGCAGAACGCCAATGTTGAAGACTTTTGCTCAAATGGAGGTGCCATGGCCAAGAAGACGTCCCTCGATGTAGCGAAAGCGGCCGGCGTCTCGCTGTCTACAGTCGATCGCGTGCTCAACGGGCGCGGCGGTGTCAGTGAGGACAAGGAACGCAAGGTGCTCGCCGCGGCACGCAGCCTTCAGATCAACCGCGTGCTTGACACGCGCGCGGTCCGCACCCTTCGTATCGCTGTCTTCCTGCAGTCGCAGGACAACCCGTACCACGCTGCCCTCCAGGAGGGGTTCGAGGCCGCTAACCGCGACGGCGGGCGCTACAATCTCCGTTTCGAGATACATCACATCGATCCCCCACGCCCTGCCGCCACTGCCCGGCTCGTCTATGCGGTTGCAGGACGCTGCGACGGAATAGTGATCGTCAGTTCGCAGGACGAGGAGATCGCGGCCGCTCTGAGGAATTTCGGTCAGTCGGGCAAACCGGTGCTTACGTTGGCCACAGACCTACGTAATGCCGGGAGGACTGCGTATGTGGGACCCGACAACCGCATGGCAGGTCGCGTCGCGGGCGACCTGATGGGAAGGTTGCTCGGCCGCGAGGGTGGCGAGATCGTCGTCATCTCGGGCATGCTCTCCATGATCGGTCACGAGGAACGTGAAATGGGCTTCCGCGCGGTGCTGCGCGAGCGTCACCCGGCCTGTAGGATCGCGGAGGTCATGCAGAGCATGGAGCGCAGCGAGCTCGCGGGCGACCTCGTCTTCACCGCGTTGAGAAGCAATCCCCATGTGAGGGGGATATACAACGTTTCGGCCGGAGCGCAGCCGGTGGTCGACGCGATAAGGCGGCTGAACAAGAGCAGGGACGTCGTATTCATCACCCACGAGCTTACAGAGGATCGCCGCCGCCTTATGCGTCAGGGTCTGATCGACGCCGTTCTCGACCAGGATGCCAAGCTCGAAGTCGATCTTGCGATCGCGAGCCTTGCGTTTCACTTCGCCCGTCGTGATAGGGCACCTGAAACACTCATCACCCCTACCCGGATATTCATGATGGAAAACGCGTGACAAGGAACTGCGAAGACGTGAGCGAATATTCGATCGGTAATCGCGATGGATTTTCGATTCCTTATTCGCTTTTAGAATATAATAGAATTTTATTTTAATAAACGTTTATTAAGACGGGCGAGGGCAGATTCATCCGGTTCGGTTTCCAGACTCGATATCCGGGGTGCGTAATGTTCGTTGATCGCCTTCTGTCCCATCTCAGTGTCCAAACGAAAGTCATATTCTTTCTCCTGCCTTTCGTGCTGAGTATATCGGCCGTCGGATTGACTGGTCTCTGGGCCTCCGGGCTGCTTGAGAAGCGGATAGAGACATCGAACGACGTCGTTCAGACACTGACGGGTTTCCGTGAGCTCACCACGAGCATGAGCCGGTTCCTATCGGAAACGACAGAGGCCGGACTCGCCGAGGTCAGAAATCGCATTGCACGTCAGCAGGATACACTTTCCCTGATGCTCGATAAGGCCCGCAAGCATGGCGATGACGCCTTGGACATCGTCGACGCGGGAGCCATGATTGCAAAGACCAAGGATTATCTAGATGTCCTTTGGTCCCTCCACAGCAGCAAGACCGAGCTGGAAGCACGTATACAGAAGAGCGTCAGTTCGATAGTCGCCTCGCAGTCGACCATCGCGGAAGCGCTGAAGAGGGTGCAGCGGGAATATCAGGACGACGACGCCGCGGCGAAGGGACTCCTGCGTGACGTCGCCGGCTTTCGCGCCTTGCAGGCGACGGCTGAAGCCGCGCGAGATGCCTTCGCTTCCGCGCCCGCCGTCTCGGACAAGCGCGGCGCGGTGGAAACAGCGCTTCCGGAATTGAAGAAGCGGATCAGGGTGAGCGCCATGGCGCTTTCCGAACAGGAACGGCCGATCGCCAGATCTCTGGAAGACATGCTGGCGAAGCTCAAAAAGTCGGTTGAAGCGAACGATCTCTCGGCACAGGCGGTGTCGGACATCGGAGCGACGCTTACGCAGTTCAACGAGAAATGCGGCGAGCTCGAGCCGATAATTCTCCGCAAGCTCAACGAAGCTACCATTCGCTTCGCCGCCATCTCGGCACCTGCCGAAAAGATGATGGCGGTGCTCGCCGACGGCCGACAGCTCATCACTTCCGGCTACTCGATACAAATCATCATGGCACGCTTCCTCGTGCAGCCTACACCCGAGAACCAGATAAGGCTGAAGCAAGAAATCGTTTCCATTGGTAAGGATCTGGCCAAGCTCGAGCGGAACGCCGGCGACCTTCCCTTCTACGCCGGGCTGAATGCGAAGCTCGTGCCGGCGCTGACCAGTCTCGACGAGGCGAGCCTTAGTCTCGTCGATGTGAGCCGGAACCGCATGTCGACGTTCGCACAGGCCGCGAGCGAGATTGACGCTGTGTGGCAGAGACTGGTCGCGTTTGCGGAGAGGCAGAAGGAAAGTGCGAGCAGGGCGCGGCGCGATGCCAACTCTCTTTCGCTTGGCACCACGACGCTCGGCATCGTCATTTCTATTTTCGCGGGTATCGGACTGGTTCTGACGTTCAAGAAGCCGATCGGCCAGATCACTGCCGCCATGCGGCGTCTGGCGGAAGGTGTGCTCGACATCCAGATCTCTGGGGAAGCACGGAAAGACGAGATCGGCGACATGGCTCGTGCACTCGGGATCTTCAAGGCGAACGCCATCTCGAAGCGGGAGACGGAGCAGGCGAGTGAAAGCCTGCGAGCCCTAGCCGATGAGGAGCGACGCCACAGCGAGGCGGAGAAACTCGCCATCGACCGCCAGATCGCCCACGCGGTCGAAGCCTTGGGAGCAGGTCTAGAGCGTTTGGCGAAGGGGGACATTTCCCAGCCGATTGAAACCGCATTCGAAGGCCGCCTCGAGCGATTGAGAACCGACTTCAACCAATCGCTCGAGCGGTTGCAGGCGACAATGCGGCAGGTCAGGGAGAATACTGTCATGATCCAGCACAACGCGTCGGAAATGAGTGCCGCTGCCGATGATCTCGCTCATCGCACCGAACAGCAAGCCGCTTCGCTCGAGGAAACGGCGGCTGCAGTCGATGAAGTTACGGCCACGGTACGCGCGTCGGCTGTTCAAACGGAGGAAGTCGACCAGATCGTTCGTAATTCCAAGGAAAGCGCCGACGCTTCTCTTTCGGTCATGGAGAAGGCCATCGCCGCCATGGGGCGGATAGAAGAGGCTTCGGATCAGATCGTTCAGATCATCGAGGTCATGGACGAGATCGCTTTTCAGACCAACCTCCTAGCTTTGAACGCGGGGATCGAAGCGGCGCGGGCCGGCGAAAGCGGAAAAGGCTTTGCGGTGGTCGCTCAGGAAGTCCGGGAACTGGCCCAGCGTTCCGGCCATGCCGCCGGCCAGATCAAAGGTCTGATTTCCAGGGCGAGGGGCGAGGTCTCAGTCGGAGCCGATCTGGTGCAGCAGACCGGTATGGTTCTTTCTCGGATGTCCATCGATATTGTTTCGGTCAGTGAACGCGTCGGATCGATCTCGATGGCGTCGCGCGATCAGTCGACCGCCTTATCGGAGGTCAATAGCGCGATCAATCGAATGGACCAGACGACCCAGAGGAACGCTGCCATGGTTGAGGAGACAAGCGCCGCGACCCGACTTCTCGCTCAGGAGGCGGCGGCTCTCATGGAAATCGTTGGTCGATTCCGGCTAGAGCGTCATGACAACGCTGGACCTGAAGCGACCCGCAAGGCCGCGTGATGGCCGCGTCGATGAGTCCGAACGCTGGAGGAAATGAGAACCATGCTGATACGTGAGCGCACGCAACATCGATTCGGCAGGCGATGGCAACGTGTTTTGGTAGCTCTGTTTGTGAGTTTGCGCTTACAGGTCCTGTCGACAGGCTGTCGACACTGTCGTCAAGCGATCGTCCACGACTCGGACGGATGGGATGCGTACGAAAAACTTGCAGTCATCTATAGCGCGGCGTTAGCTGACTTCCTTGAGATTCGGGATCGCCTGATCCAATGTCTCTCGCGAGTGGAGATAACGATATGGACGTACGGCTATTCAAGCAGGTGCGAGCCGCCTGTAACGCCAGCACCGAAAAAGTCGCTGACGGGCTTGTCGGAACCATTGTCGAGATCGGCGGCGACCCTCTCACCGTCCGGAAGGCTAAGGATCGGCTGAGCGCGGTGCTGCAGAAAGCTCGGAATGGCGTCCCGCAGCTCGTCGGTGGTCCGAAGAAGGGCGAAGAGATGGCCGTCGTGATCTCGGTCAGGGATCTGGCGGAACTCGTCGTCGCGGCCCGGCAGCAGGAGACATTGGGGGAAGCGCTCGACGCTATCGGCTTCAAGCCGTATCGTGGTGCCCACATCCTCGTAGGTCAGAGCCGGAAGCGCGAGCGTCTGAAGCGCAGCGGCGACGCCCCCAGTGCTGCGACAGCAAACTGACGCTCGGTCCAGCTCCCGACCCGGACCCCGCTGCTGAGGCGTAGCCGGTGATCACTCCCGCTAGGCGTCTATGAGCATCGCCGCAGTTACTAGGTCGCCACCGCAGTAAGCATCGGCGAGTGTTCTTATCACGTCAGCCCAGTCGGCATGATCGCAGTCTTCAATGCTGGACGATTGTTGGGGTGAAGTCGACAAGCGAAACACATCGGACTTGGTCATTTGCCCCGGCCGGAACGTTTCGACAAGATGAATGAGAATTACCGAGTCGGAGCCGGGTATAGAGAACCTGTAGGTACTTTTTATCATATGGCTTATTGAGCTCCCTTACACGGAAGCCTTCACCAAGGCGATGGTTCCCTCGGGGAGGGTATATTGCTCGTGAATCTGGCTGATGCCTTTCTTTATCGCCCGACGCAGGCGAACACGGCGGTTTTGGGGCCCGCACGCAGACAGGTCCAGGCTGCCCGGAACGCCAGCAGACATCACAGCACTGATAGGAGCGTCGACACCGTTGTCGAGTCTATGGCGATCTTCTGACTGATATCCAGACTACGAGGAGTGCGTCCGGCGCAGCAGAGCGCCCGGCACGGGCGGGTGGGCTCAGCGCGCAGTCTGCTTTGTTTCTTGCCCGACCACTTCGCCAGGACACGTTCACCTGAAAACAACCATCCGTCGTATTGCTACCTAGGTCTCGTCCTCAAGTTAACGGTTCTTGATATGTATACGACTAAGGAGATCGTAGCGAGACAAGGACAGATCTGATGATCATCAGGACAGGCAGTCAGGCGGGTGAAGTCGTAGGCAAATGTGGCGCTGCCGTCCTGCGATCTGAAGCCGGGTGGTACTGGATCGTCGCAGGAACCGATGGAGACGAGGGCGATGAACTGCGTTCCATGCTGAAAGGCCCTAGAAGGGACGACCCGTGGTGGTTCATAGACCGCCGGCCTTGGACGCCGATATGGAGCCTCGAACTACTCTTTGAGGATTCTATGGCCTCGTTTGGCGTTGCACGTATCGTTTTTGATGAGATGGGCCAGCATTTCCTCGAGGCTGATCACGGACGGATGGCGTACCAGGCTGAGGGAACGGATGATCTCTTGGTGGAGATCCTTCGTCGAGCAGAGCCTGCCATGGAAAGATTGATCGCGGGACGTGGAGATCTCGCTTGCACCCCGATCGGGCCCTACTTCCAGAAGGGCTCAGCGGATTCGAATTTTCCGGAAGTCGAAATTCAAGGTGCACCCAGACGCTGGGCGATCTACCGGAGGCCTGACGGAAGATGGTTCTATATAGAAATGTTCGAACTCAGCGACGAGGATACTGATCGAACTGTAGAGATCGTCGAAAACGCTGACGGCTTCTGGAGCATACGCGTCACGGAGCAGACCATCGAGGAGTGGTCCGACCTCACGCGTGTAGACCGCTTCGATAGTCCGGCAGAACTTGGCACTAAGCTCGAGTGGGGCTACGCGCAGGCTCGCGAAGCTGCAAAACGTTGGATGGACGGAGCTGAGCCGGTTGATCTTGATGCCTGCTATATCTCTGGCCCCGAATATACTGCACGGGCGAGCTTCGAGGCATGGGAGCGGAGGCTCCTCGCCACTAGCTAGCCCTGAAGTGGGCTTGCCAACCTTACAAGCGTAGCTAAGGCGTAGGGAAGCGTACAGGCATCAAGGTAGCTTTGCCTGACCTCAGCCGGCGTATGTCGAAGAAGCCGGTTCCTTCTACGGTCGAGTTGGATTTTTCGATTTGAGGTTCTGCGTCGCGATCATCTGGCGCGAGCAACCCTGCCCGCAGGCATCTGATCTCGACTTTTCCCAGTTGTTCTAGTTCAGCGGCAAGAGCCAGGCTCCTTACGCGCCGAGGGGCTAGTTTGCCGTGTCGAACATCCTCTCGAGATTGTTCAGATCATGGCAGCTTTGCCGATGAAGTAACACTGCAGTCACCTCCGGCCGGCACTCAAGAACGAAAACACGCCTATAGCGATAAGGGTGCTCAGCAGAGATCACGGCGAACCCGTCCCGCTCGACGCTTATCGACTCAAGCAGAGATTTATGTCCGATCGCTAAACATGCTGTTCCAACGACCGGAGCGGAACTTTGGAAATTTCCTGCCCGCTCAGTACCGCCGCGCCCGCCTGACAACCTTCATATAGGACGGGAGATGCCCATGAGAGGGCAGGAAGGAAGAACTTTCTCGAAAACGGCCAAATCAAATCCGGCAGAAAGCCCACATCAGTCAGCGCAGGGACAAACCAGACCGGCGAAATCAAAGGCCCAACTGTCTGAGTTCGGTATGGGCAAAAGCGGAAATGGTGTCCACGAGAGGATTCGAACCTCCGACCCCAGGATTCATCCCACTTCGGCTTTCGCCGCCGTCGACGTGCTGTCGCCGTTCGTGGTCTGGACTGTCCCTTCACCATGAGCCTTTCGGCTTGTAGGTGCTGCCCATCCAGTCTCTACACCTTCAACGGATTTCTCCGAAGCTTGGCTCGGGATTGGCATGCTGAGCGTTCAGCGAAGCGTTCCCCGACTTTGAGCAGATCGACTGCACGCTTTCGCCGTGCAGCCCCCAATTATGAACCAGGAATCCTGTGCTCTATCCTGCTGAGCTACGTGGACACATGCATTTCCGACTTCTCAATAGCGGATCATCCCCGTCGCTTCAACTCTCCTGCGCATTCGCCTGCGCGTCGTGCAGGGCGGAAATGCGGATTGCGGGGCTTCCGCGGACGATCGATCGGGTGATAAGCAGGAACTGCTAACGCGTGATGGTGCCATGGGGCGAGGCACAGTCCTGCGAGGGAATGAAGAGGCAGAAGTTCGGCATGTTTATCGGCATTGACTGGGGCGGGACGAAAATGGAAGTGGTGGCGCTCGACCGCCGCGGCGATGAGCGTGCACGCAAGCGCGTGGCCACCCCAACGACCTATGCCGACTGCCTCGCCGCCGTTGCCGATCTCGTCGGAGCCGCCGAGCAGCAGGCCGGAGAGAGCGGTACGGTGGGCCTCGGCATTCCAGGCAGCCCCAATCCGCTGACCGGGCTGGTTCGCAATTCCAATGCCGTGGTCTTGAACGGCAAGCCGCTCGGGCGCGATCTCGAAGCCCGTCTCGGCCGCCCCGTGCGCATTGCCAATGATGCCAATTGTCTTGCCGTGTCGGAGGCGGTGGACGGTGCCGGCGAAGGGCTGCACGCCGTCTTCGGCATCATCATCGGCACAGGCCATGGCGGTGGATTGGCCTTGGACGGCCGCGTCCATGCCGGCTTCCAGGGGCTGGCTGCGGAAGTCGGCCATTACCCGCTTCCCTGGATGAAGCCGGAGGAATATCCCGGCCATCTCTGCTGGTGCGGCAAGCGCGGCTGCCTTGAACAATATGCCTGCGGCACCGGGCTGGAGCTGGATTATCGCCTGTCGACCGGTGCGGAGCGAAAGGCGCGCGACATCATCGCCGACAAGCGGGCTGGCGATGCCTCCGCACTTGCCGTCTATGAGCGGTTCGCGGATCGTCTCGCCCGCAGCCTGGCGCTCCTCACCAACATCGTCGATCCCGATGTCTTCGTGCTCGGCGGCGGCATGTCGAATGTCGATGAACTCTACGACGACGTGCCGCCGCGCGTGGCCGAGTATCTGTTTGGCGATACGTTCAAGACCCCGATCCGCAAGGCGCGCCATGGCGACAGTTCCGGCGTGCGCGGTGCTGCCTTCCTCTGGAAAGAGGCAGCGCCCTGATGATGAAAGGACAGAGACGATGAATGTCGACGAGGATCTCCGCCGTGTGGCGGAGCAGGAAGCGGCCCTGCAGTTCGAAACGTTCGATCCCGCTATGGCCTTCACCTTAGGCACTACGCTGCGCGGCCTGGCTTTGGCGCGCGGCCTGCCGATCGTCATCGATGTCAGCCTGTTCTCCATGCCGCTTTTCTATTCGGCGCTCGAAGGCACCACTCCCGACAATGCCAACTGGGTGCGCCGCAAGCGCAACTGCGTGTCCCGCTTCTTCCGCAGCAGCTATGGCCTCGGTCTCTCGCTCGCCAAGGATGGTCGCAGCCTGCAGGAAAAATTCGGTCTGTCGGATGCCGATTTCGCGCCGCATGGCGGCAGTTTCCCGATCACCGTCCGAGGTGCGGGCTGCATCGGCGCCGTCACCGTCTCCGGTCTGCCGCAGCGCGATGACCATGCGCTGGTGGTGGAGGCGCTCGCTGCCTTGTTGGATCAAGACTTCGCTACCCTTGGATTTGACACCTGAACGTTCATTTTGAGGTTTTCTTGATGACCCTTGTCCGCATTGCCAATGATCTTTCTGCTTGGCTTCAAGACCAGGCTCTGCCCCTCTGGCTCCACACCGGATACGATCGCCATCGCGGCGGTTTTGTCGAGACGATCGACATGCGCGGTGAGCCAACGGACGCCCATCGCCGTGCGCGCGTTCAGCCACGTCAGATCTACTGTTTTGCCGAGGCTGGACGCCGCGGCTTTGCCGGTGATTGGCGGTTCGTGGTGGAGGATGGATTGTCCTACTTCGACCGCGTCTATCGCCAGCCGAGCGGCTTCTACGGTGCGCTTGCCTCTGCCGATGGCCGGCTTCTTGATCCGTCCTTCGATATCTACAACCAGGCTTTCGCCTTCCTGGCCTTTGCCTATCTTTCGAAGGTCCTGCCGGAGCGGTCCTTGGAGATGCGTGAGCGCAGCGATGCGTTGCGCGCAGGGTTGGGCGCCTTCTGCAAGCATCCGGTCGCGGGTTTCGAGGAAGACAATCCGCCGCGGCTGCCGCTTTGCTCAAATCCGCACATGCATCTGTTCGAGGCCTGCCTGGCGAGCGAGGCGACAGACGGGTTCGACACGCTGGCCTGGACCAATCTCGGCGACGAGATCGCTGGCCTCTGCATGGATCATTTCATCGACGGTGAAACCGGCGCGCTCAGGGAGTTCTTCGATCATGACTGGGCACCAGCCCAAGGCGAAAAGGGGCGCATCGTCGAGCCCGGCCACCAGTTCGAATGGGCCTGGCTGCTGACGCGCTGGGGTGAAAGCCGCGGCAGCGGCACGGCGATCGCCAAGGCTCGCCGCCTCTTCGAGATCGGCGAGACCCACGGTGTCGATCCTGCACGCGATGTCGCGGTCATGACGCTGTTTGACGATTTTTCCGTTGCCGACCCGATTGCCCGGCTTTGGCCGCAGACGGAATGGCTGAAATCGGCCATTCGCCTGGCGACGTTGACTGAAGGCGCGGAACAAGCACGCTATCTCGCTTCCGCCACCCGCGCGGCTGCGGCGCTGCAGCGCTTCCTCGATGTTCCCATCGCAGGCCTGTGGCGGGATAAACAGCAGGCCGATGGCCGTTTCGTCGAGGAACCGGCGCCGGCCAGCAGTTTCTACCACATCCTCTGCGCCATCTATGAACTCGAGGACTGCCTCAAGACCCTCGATGCCCAGACCTGATACTCATATATTGACATAAACATATCTTTATGTGACAGCCTTTCGCTGACTCTTCAGCGAAAGGCTTTGCCATGTCCGTCCTGACCGCGCTCTTCGGCGACGAGATCGCCCCCTCGGATGGCTCCGAGGTCGTGCAGGCCTTGAAGGCTGCTGCCGCCGAGCGAATCCTGATCATGGACGGGGCCATGGGCACCGAGATCCAGACGCTCGGCCTCGCCGAGGAGCATTTTCGCGGGGATCGATTCGCGGCATGCGACTGCTACCTTCAGGGCAACAACGATCTCCTGACGCTGACCCAGCCGGCTGCCATCGAGGATATTCATTACCGCTATGCGCTGGCTGGCGCGGATATCCTCGAGACCAACACCTTCTCCTCCACCTCCATTGCTCAGGCCGATTACGGGATGGAAGATCTCGTTTATGAGCTGAACCGCGACGGAGCGCGCTTGGCGCGGCGGGCCGCACGCCGGGCAGAGGACAAGGATGGGCGCCGCCGTTTCGTGGCTGGCGCGCTTGGACCGACCAACAGGACCGCCTCGATTTCGCCCGATGTCAACAATCCAGGCTTTCGCGCCGTCACGTTCGACGAACTGCGTCTCGCCTATGCCGAACAGCTTCGCGGGCTGATCGATGGCGGCGCCGATATCGTGCTGATCGAGACGATCTTCGACACGCTGAATGCCAAGGCTGCCGTCTTCGCCACGCGCGACGTGTTTGCCGAGCGCGGCGTCACCTTGCCGGTGATGATCTCCGGCACGATCACCGACCGCTCCGGCCGCACCCTCTCCGGCCAGACGCCGACCGCCTTCTGGCATGCGCTCCGTCATGCCGACCCGTTCTCGATCGGCCTCAATTGCGCGCTCGGTGCCGACGCCATGCGCTCGCATCTCTCCGAACTGTCCGGGGTGGCCGATACGCTGATCTGCGCCTATCCCAATGCCGGCCTTCCCAATGAATTCGGCCGCTATGACGAAAGCCCCGCCGACATGGCGGCGCAAATCGCCGGCTTTGCGAAGGAGGGCCTGGTCAATATCGTCGGCGGCTGTTGCGGCTCGACGCCGGACCATATCGCAGCCATCGCCGCCGCAGTCTCTGCCTATCGGCCGCGCCCGGTGCCGGAGATCGCGCCGCTGATGCGGCTGTCCGGCCTGGAGCCCTTCACGCTCACCACGGACATTCCCTTCGTCAATGTCGGCGAGCGCACCAATGTCACCGGCTCGGCGAAGTTTCGCAAGCTGATCACGGCCGGCGATTATCCGGCGGCCCTCGCGGTTGCCCGCGACCAGGTCGAAAACGGCGCCCAGATCATCGACGTCAACATGGATGAAGGGCTCATCGATTCGCGCCAGGCCATGGTCGATTTCCTCAATCTCATGGCCGCCGAGCCCGACATTGCCCGCGTGCCGGTCATGATCGACAGCTCGAAATGGGATGTCATCGAGGCGGGCCTGAAATGCGTGCAGGGAAAGCCGCTCGTCAATTCGATTTCGCTCAAGGAAGGGGAGGAGGCCTTTCTTGCGCAGGCACGCCTCTGCCGGGCCTATGGCGCAGCCATGGTGGTCATGGCCTTCGATGAGCAGGGCCAGGCGGACAGCCGCGCCCGAAAGGTCGAGATCTGCCGCCGTGCTTACCGACTGCTGACCGAGGTGGCCGGCGTGCCGCCGGAGGACATCGTTTTCGACCCGAACATCTTCGCGGTGGCCACCGGCATCGAGGAGCATGACAATTACGGCGTCGACTTCATCGAGGCGACCCGTGAGATCATCGAGACGCTGCCGCATGTGCATGTCTCCGGAGGCGTCTCCAACCTGTCCTTCTCCTTCCGCGGAAACGAGCCTGTTCGCGAGGCCATGCATGCGGTGTTCCTCTATCATGCCATCCAGGCAGGCATGGACATGGGCATCGTCAATGCCGGCCAGCTCGCCGTCTACGAATCGATCGAGCCGGCGTTGCGCGAGGCCTGCGAAGACGTGGTTCTCAACCGTCGCTCGGATGGCACCGAGCGTCTTCTTGCACTCGCCGAGCGCTTCAAGGGCACGGCAGGCCGCGAGGCCAAGGAGCGCGATCTCGCCTGGCGCGACTGGCCGGTGGAAAAGCGGCTGGAGCATGCGCTGGTCAATGGCATCACGGAATTCATCGAACAGGACACGGAAGAAGCCCGCCAGGCGGCTGAGCGGCCGCTGCATGTCATCGAAGGGCCGCTGATGGCCGGCATGAACGTCGTCGGCGATCTCTTCGGCGCCGGCAAGATGTTTTTGCCGCAGGTGGTCAAGTCGGCCCGTGTCATGAAGCAGGCGGTCGCCGTGCTGCTTCCCCATATGGAGGCCGAACGCCAGGCGGGCGGTGGCGTGGCCGGTGCGCGGCAGAGCGCCGGCAAGGTGCTGATGGCGACGGTAAAGGGCGATGTGCACGATATCGGCAAGAACATCGTCGGGGTTGTGCTGGCCTGCAACAATTACGAGATCATCGATCTCGGCGTAATGGTGCCGGCCGCCCGGATTCTCGAGGTGGCCAGGGCGGAGAACGTCGATATCATCGGCCTCTCCGGCCTGATCACCCCCTCGCTCGACGAGATGGTCCATGTCGCCTCGGAAATGCAGCGCGAGGGATTCGACCTGCCGCTTCTGATCGGTGGCGCAACCACCAGTCGCGTGCACACCGCCGTCAAGATCCATCCGCGCTACGAGTCGGGTCAGGCGGTCTATGTCACCGATGCCAGCCGGGCGGTCGGCGTCGTCTCCAGCCTGCTGTCGCCGGACATGCGCGGGCCCTATGTTGAGACGATCCGCGCCGAATATCGCAAGGTCGCCGAAACCCATCAGCGTGCCGAGCGCGACAAGCAGCGCCTGCCGCTCGAAAAGGCGCGGGCGAACCGGTTCCCGGCCGATTTCGCCAGTCCGCTGCCCATCCGGCCGAGCTTCCTCGGAACCCGGGTGTTTGAGGATTGGGATCTCGCCGAGCTGGCGCAGTACATCGACTGGACGCCCTTCTTCCAGACCTGGGAGCTCAAGGGCAGTTATCCGGGCATCCTTGACGACGAGCGACAGGGGGCTGCAGCCCGCCAGCTCTTTGCCGATGCGCAGGCCATGCTTTCCCAGATCATTGCGGAATGCTGGTTCAGGCCGAAAGCGGTGGTCGGCTTCTGGCCTGCCAATGCGGTGGGCGACGATATCCGCCTCTTCGGCGATGAAAACCGGCGCGACACGCTCGCCACCCTGCACACGCTCCGCCAGCAGATGGTGAAGCGCGATGGCCGCCCGAATGTCGCGCTGGCGGACTTCGTCGCGCCGCAGGACAGCGGAATCGCCGATTTCGTCGGCGGCTTCGTGGTCACGGCGGGCATCGAGGAGGTGGCGATCGCCGAGCGATTCGAGCGTGCGAACGACGACTATGCTGCGATTCTCGTCAAAGCGCTCGCCGATCGATTCGCCGAAGCCTTTGCCGAACGCCTGCATGAGCGGGTCCGCAAAGAGCTCTGGGCCTATGCGCCGGAGGAAGCGCATGCGCCGGCCGCGCTGATCGGCGAACCTTATCGCGGCATCCGCCCGGCGCCCGGCTATCCCGCCCAGCCGGACCACACGGAAAAGGCGACGCTCTTCCACCTGCTCGATGCGGAACGCGCGATTGGCGTCCGGTTGACCGAGAGCTTCGCCATGTGGCCGGGCTCCTCGGTCTCCGGCCTCTACCTTGCCCATCCCGAGGCCTATTACTTCGGCGTCGCCCGCGTGGAGCGCGACCAGGTCGAAGACTATGCGCGTCGCAAGGGTATGGCGCTCGAAGAGGCCGAACGCTGGCTGGGCCCGATCCTCAACTACACGCCCCTGGCTCGCCAGGCGGCCGAGTAGACTCGCAAGGGCGCTCCGGCGCCCTTGAACGTCTCTGGAGGAGCCCCCATCTCTTCGCTTGAGAGGCGGCGCTGGCGAAACCATCGGCCGCTCCGTCTCGATCCTCCGTTCTGCGTCGACGACACCCCCAGATTCCGCCCGTTTTGCCGCTAAACACGGAATTTCCGTTTCCGATCAGCGACTTACAAAAAACTTTGCGATTTTGTTTTTTGGTGTG